>JBDSUT010000124.1:0-19982 GCA_039927595.1 Terrimesophilobacter sp. | reverse complement strand
CCCTCGTCTCGGCGCGCTCTAGTCGCCAAGCAACTCGCTGAGTTCGAGCCATCGGGTTTCGAGCTGTGCGGACTGCTGAGTGAGGGCAGAAATCTCTGTCGACATCGTGCCGAGGGTTTCGTAATCGTTCTGGTCGTGCGCCGCCATGCGAGCGTGAATGTCGCCCACCTGCGCGGCAAGCTTCGACAGTTTGCGCTCGGCCGCAGCAAACTCCTTCTGGGCGTTGCGCAGCTCAGCGCCGCCGAGGGAGGGCTTCTTGGGGTTGCCCTTACTGTCGCTCGCCGCATCCGTAGCGGGTGTTCCCTTCATCGCTGCCGCACGAATCTCGAGGTACTGGTCGACGCCACGCGGAAGGTGCCGCATTCCGCCATCCATCACCGCATACTGTTGATCCGTGACGCGCTCAACAAGGTAGCGGTCGTGGCTCACCACAAGAAGCGTGCCGGGGAACGTGTCGAGCAGATCTTCGATCGCGGCAAGCATGTCGGTGTCGAGGTCGTTTGTTGGCTCATCGAGGATGAGCACGTTGGGCTCAGACAGAAGGATCAGCAGAAGCTGCAGCCGACGCTTTTGGCCTCCCGAAAGATCCTTCACCGGGGTGCTGAGTTGCGCGCTCGCGAAGCCAACGCGCTCCAGCATTTGGCTGGGCGTCATCTCTTTGCCACCGGTAACATAACTGGTCTTCTGCCGAGCGATCACGTCACTCACTCGGTCATTCCAGACATCCGCAAGCTCGGCAAGCTGCTGCGTGAGCTGAGCGACCTTGATCGTCTTGCCTCGCTTTACCCACCCACTCGTGGGTTGCAACGCGCCCGAAACGAGGTTCAACAGCGTGGACTTTCCCGCGCCATTCACTCCCAGGATTCCGGTGCGCTCCCCCGGCGCGATGCGCCAGGTGACATCTTTCAGCACGTGCTTATCGCCGTATGACACCGAGACGTTCTCGAGGTCCACAACGTCTTTACCGAGACGCTGCATCGCCATCTGAGCGAGCGAAACGCTGTCCCGGATGGGCGGCTCGTTCTCGATGAGTTCGTTGGCCGCGTCGATGCGGAACTTCGGCTTCGTGGTGCGCGCGGGGGCACCTCGGCGAAGCCACGCCAGCTCCTTGCGCATGAGGTTCTGCCGCTTCGCCTCGCTCGCGGAATTCATGCGGTCACGCTCGACCCTCTGCAAAACGTAGGCGGCATATCCGCCCTCAAAGGGCTCGATCATACGATCGTGCACTTCCCATGTGGCCGTACATATCTCGTCGAGGAACCACCGGTCGTGCGTGACAGTGACAAGTGCGCCAGAGTTTTGCGACCACCGGGTCTTCAAGTGTTTGGCAAGCCACGCAATGCCCTCGACGTCGAGGTGGTTGGTGGGCTCATCAAGAAAAATGACATCCCAGTCGCCGATGAGCAAGGCCGCGAGCGCCACCCGTCGACGTTGGCCACCAGAGAGATCGTCAACGCGCGCCTCCCACGGAAGGTCAGCGATGAGGCCAGAAATCACGTCGCGCACCTGAGGGTCGCCCGCCCACACGTGCTCGTCAATATCGCCGATCACAACCTCGTGCACGGTGCGTTCACTGTGTAAGTCATCGGCCTGATCGAGCATTCCGAGGCGGATGCCGCCCCTGCGCGTAACGCGCCCGTCATCCGGTTCAAGGGTGCCAGCTAGCAACCGCAACAGCGTGGACTTGCCGTCACCGTTGCGGCCGACAATGCCGATCCTGTCCCCTTCGTTGATGCCAACGGTCACCGAATCGAAAATGATGCGGGTGGGGTACTCGAGGTGCAGCGACTCAGCGCCGAGAAGGTGGGCCATATGGCTCTAGATTAGTCGGTCACAATGCGAGCCCCGTGCACGGGACCTGTCACCCGCACGACCGTGAAGCGGGCGGCGGAGAGGGCAATCTGCAACTCGAGCGCGTTGTCGAGATCTGCGGCAAGAAAAGCGATGGTGGGCCCAGAACCCGAAACGATGCCAGCAAGGGCCCCGTTCTCTTCGCCAAGCTCGATGACCTTGTTGAGGCCCGGCTCCAAGTGCAGGGCTGGCGCTTGAAGATCGTTGACCATGCACTCTGCGAGCATGTGCGGGTCGCCGGCACGCAGCGCCTGCAACACATTGGCGTCCACTATCGGCTGCACCTCGGCGGGAAAAATGTCGAGCACGTGACGCTCACGGTGCCGATCAAGTTCCTGGTACACGGTGGGTGTGCTCATGCCGAAGTCGGCAAAGGCCAGCACCCACTGGAAGCTACCCTTGGCCAACGCTGGGCTCAGCTGATCGCCACGGCCGGTGCCAATCGCCGTGCCGCCGGTGAAAGCAAAGGGAACATCTGCGCCGAGTTGTGCGGCCAGCTCGAGCAAGTCATCGCGGCTGAGCCCGGTACCCCAGAGCGCGTCGCACGCGACGAGGGTTGCCGCGGCATCCGCAGACCCGCCTCCCATACCACCCGCGACCGGAACGTTCTTCTCAATCGCGAGCTTCACGCCCTTGCGATATCCCGTGGTGCGGGCAAGTAGCGCGGCGGCGCGCAGCGCGAGGTTCGAGCCGTCAGTGAGAAGCTCACTCACATCCACACTGCCCGTGAAATCGACGGAGAAGTCGGGAGCGTGACACGCTCGCACCTCCTCGTAGAGGGAAACTGCCTGATACGCGGTCGCAATCTCGTGGTAACCGTCGTCGCCCAGAGCGCCGACTCCGAGAAAGACGTTAATCTTTCCCGGCGCTCTCGCGTGCACTACGCGGCTCGACTCGGACGTCATGGAAATAACCTAGTCGCTCTCGGCACACCCTTCGGACGCGCGCTCGATCGTCGAAATATTCTCAGAGAATTCGGGCGATGGCCAAAAAGTTTTCGGCTGTGAGCTCTTCCGCACGTCGTGTCGGGTTCACTCCCGCACTTTCGAGAAGGGAAGAGGGCTCCGCCCCCAACATCCCAGCGAGCGATTGCCGCAGCATTTTGCGGCGTTGACCGAAAGCGGCATCCACGAGGGAAAAAGTGGTGCGGCGTTCATCCTCGGTGCCGAAAGGCTGCGGATGCCGCTCGAACCCGACCAGGATCGAGTCGACGTTGGGCACCGGCCAGAACACCTGCCGACTTACCTGACCGGCCGTGCGCCACGTGCCATACCAGGCCGCTTTCACGCTCGGCCCGCCATAAACTTTCGAGCCGGGAGGGGCCGCAATGCGCTGCCCCACCTCCGCCTGCACCATAACAAGCCCCGACTGCAGCGACCCAAAATGCTCGAGCAGGTGCAGGAGCACCGGCACAGAGATGTTGTACGGCAGGTTGGCGACGAGCCGTGTCGCAGGCTCGGGCAACTCGGTGATCGTCATCGCGTCTGCCTGCACGACGTGCAGCGACGCTCCCGGGAGCATGGCCTCCACCGTGATCGGAAGTTGTGCAGCAAGCCTGCGATCGATCTCCACGGCCACGACACTCGCCCCGGTAGCAAGCAGCCCGAAGGTGAGTGACCCGAGCCCTGGTCCGACCTCCAGCACCGTGTCAGTGCTTGTCACGCCCGCAGCCGCGACAATGCGGCGCACCGTGTTGGCATCTACGACAAAGTTTTGGCCGAGTTTCTTCGTGGGGTTCAGATCCAGCAGCGCCGCAAGGTCGCGGATCTCCGCCGGCCCCAGGTATGCGCCCACGTCAGCCATCAGGCCGGATCCGTCACAAGGTCGGTGTCCCACGAACCGTAGACACGCTCCGTGTTCGCCGCGATCTGGGTGGCGAGTTCGGCAACATCGACCTCAAGAAACTCTGCCATCGCGCGCAGCGTGTGCGGGATCAGATACGGCGAGTTCGGTCGACCACTGAACGGAATCGGCGTCAGGAATGGGGCATCCGTTTCGATGAGGATGCGGTCTCGCGGAGCCGCCGCGAGCGCCTCACGCAGGTTGCCAGCATTCTTGAACGTGACGGTGCCTGCGAACGAGAGGTACCAGCCCTGCTCCGTGCACAGCTTCGCCATCTCCGCATCACCAGAGAAGCAGTGGAACACCGTGCGCTCGGGCGCACCAACACTCAACAGAGTAGCAATCACCTCATCGTGGGCATCGCGGTCATGAATCTGCATCGCCAGATTGTGTTTCTTCGCGATCGCGATGTGCGCCTCAAACGATCGAAACTGGGCGGGTCGACCCTCCTCCCCGGTGCGGAAGAAGTCGAGCCCGGTTTCGCCAATCGCCCTCACTCGCGGGCGAGAGGCAAGCTCATCGATTTCGGCGAGTGCGGCATCCAGAGTGCCTGCAGCTTCGTAGTTTGGGGCCTCGTTCGGATGAATCGCGACGGCCGCAAGCAAGCGAGGTTCGCGCGCGGCAACCTGCGCCGACCAGCGGGAAGTCTCGAGATCTCCCCCGACCTGAATAGCACCCTTCACCCCGACCGCGACGGCGCGCTCGAGGTGCTCGCGATACTCCATCGGATTGTCGCCGTCGGAAATCTCCAGGTGCGCGTGGTTGTCGTACACGGCAACCGGCAGCGGCTCAGGCAGCGGAGGGTAACTGAGGTCGCGCGTTTGCCCGTGCTCGCTCGTAATATCCCGTTGCCGGATGTAGTTCGATTCACTCATCAACTACTCCTGCGCTGGTGCAGTCTCGATGCGGGGGAACAGCGGAGAAATTGTCTCCACCCGGCTACCCGGCGTCAACTGCCCCCAGGTGCCTGCCTCGCGGATGGGCTGAGCCTCCAGCGCGCTGTCGAACCCGAGCGCCTTCCACAGCGTTTCGGTCGCGATGGGCATGACGGGCGAGAGCAGCACGGCGAGCGCGCGAAGCCCCTCCGCCACGGTGTACAACACGGTACCGAGCCGCTCGCGATCATCCTCCGACTTCGCAAGCACCCACGGCTCCTGCACAGTGATGTACCCGTTGAGGTCGTCCACGACGTGCCAGATAGCCTCGATGGCGTCATGGATGGCGAGGCGGTCCATGGCGGCATCCGCTTCTTTCGCCGCCGTCTGCACGGCACGCTGGATGGCGAGATCAGCATCCGTGTACCCGCTCGGCGCGGGCACGAGCCCATCGAAGTATTTTGTGATCATCGCAATCGCGCGCGAGGCAAGGTTTCCGAAACCATTCGCAAGCTCAGAGTGGTAGCGGGCGGAGAGGTCCTCCCAGCTGAACGAACCATCCTGGCCGAAGTTGATGGCGCTCATGAAGTAGTAACGAAACGCATCCGACCCAAACGTGTCGGTAATCTCGGCGGGTGCGATGCCGGTGAGTTTCGACTTCGACATCTTCTCGCCGCCCACGAGCAGCCAGCCGTGAGCGAAGACCTGCGTGGGCACCTCGATGCCCGCTGCCATCAGCATGGCCGGCCAAATTACCGCGTGAAAGCGCGCAATGTCTTTGCCCACAACGTGCGTGGCAGGCCAGCGCCGGTCGAACTGCTCCTGATCGGTGCCGTACCCGATCGCGGTGATGTAGTTGAGCAGCGCGTCAAACCACACGTACAGCACGTGCTTGTCATCCCACGGGATCGGAATGCCCCAGTCAAAGCTTGACCGCGAAATAGACAGGTCGTGCAGACCACGATTCACAAACTGGATGAGCTCGTTGCGCACGCTCTCCGGCTGAACGAACGAGGGATTCGACTCGAACAGGTCGAGAAGTTTCTGGCTAAAGTCACTGAGCCTGAAGAAGTAGTTCGTCTCTTTGAGCACCTCGACCGGCTTGGAGTGGATGGCGCACACCATCTCCCCGTCAAAGGCACCCGTTCCCGGCACGAGGTCGCTCTGCTGCTTGTACTCCTCACAGCCAACGCAGTAGAAACCCTCGAACTCACCGAGATAGATGTAGCCGTCGTCGTACAGCTTCTGAAGAAAGAGGGTGACGCCGTTCTCGTGACGCTCGTCCGTTGTGCGGATGAAGTCGTCGTTGGCGATGTTAATGGTGTCGAGGAGTGGCTTCCATGCGCTCTCGACGAGGTTATCGACCCACGCCTTCGGTGTCGTGTTGTTGGCGACCGCGGCACGCAGCACCTTCTCGCCGTGCTCGTCGGTGCCGGTGAGCGACCAGGTGTCATCCCCTGCTTGACGGTGCCAGCGCGCCAGAACATCGGCGGCAACCTCCGTGTAGGCGTGGCCAATGTGCGGCACGTCATTCACATAGAAAATCGGTGTCGCGATGTAAAAGGAGCGGTCCGCTGGCATGCGCTCAATTCTAATCGGCGCTCCGGGCTCATTACCGCTACCCACTATTCCGACGCCAGAGGCGGCGTCGGCGTTGGCGTCGCAGGATTGCGATGCAATCCTCTCAGCTCCAGCGCGCCCTGGTAGAGATCGCGCCGGCCAAGCCCCGTAGCCTCTGAGACTTCGGTGGCAGCCTCCTTCAGTCGCATCCCCGCAGCGACGAGCGCGACGACCTGCTCGATGCCTTTGGCGAGGCTCGCGGTCGCAGGCGCAGCACCTTCGACCACCACAACAATTTCACCCCTCACCCCGGATGCCGCCCACGCAACCAACTCCGCCGCGGTTCCCCTACGCACCTCTTCGTGCAGCTTGGTAAGCTCGCGAGCGACCACCACTCGGCGCTCCGGGCCGAAAGCGGTCACCATATCGGCAAGCGCGTCGGCGATGCGGTTGGGTGACTCAAAGAACACCATGGTGCGCTCCTCTCGCACGAGCGCCGTGAACGCGGCGACGCGCGAGGTTCGCGGAACAAAACCTTCGAACGTGAATCGGTCTGTCGGAAGGCCAGAAACGGCGAGCGCGGCAAGCACTGCGCTCGGACCGGGGATCACCGTGACGGTGACATCTGCCGCCGCGGCTGCCGCGACAAGCGCAAAACCGGGGTCGCTGATGGCGGGCATGCCTGCATCCGTCAGCACGAGAAGGTCGGAGTGTCGCGCAAACTCCACGAGCTCTGCCGCCTTCGCAACCTCATTGTGTTCGTGGAGGGCAACGAGTTTGGGGCGGTTCTCGATGCCGAGTGCCCGCATCAAATGAAGGGCGGTGCGGGTGTCTTCTGCGGCAATGGTTTCCGCGTTCTCCAGCGCCTCAACAAGGCGGCGGGATGCGTCACCCAGGTTGCCGATGGGGGTTGCCGCGAGGATGATCACGCCCCCATTCTGACACTCCCCTGGCCGCCCACGCGGGCACACAGTCAACGCTGGCTAGCATTGGCGTGTGAGTTCTGATTCCGCCTTCGACCGTGTGGTCACGGGTGACGCGGAATCCGGCACAACTTCGCCTCCCGTGCAACAAATGTACGAACTGCCGGAGCCACGCGGATCACGCCTCGACGCATGGTGGGGACGAGTGCTCGCTACACCCGCACGGCAACGATTGTGGGCGTGGGGCGGGCCCATCGCCGTCACCCTGCTTGCCGCGATCCTGCGGCTCTGGAACCTCGGCCACCCGCACTCCCTCGTCTTCGACGAAACCTATTACGTCAAAGACTCATGGTCCCTTCTGAACCTTGGGTACGAAGCGCAGTGGCCTGCCGAAGCGAATGCCTCCTTCAACTCTGGTGACGTGAACGGTTACCTCACCGACGGAGCCTTTGTCGTTCATCCGCCTCTCGGCAAATGGGTCATCGCTCTCGGGCTCGCCGTGTTTGGCGCCCAGGATTCCGTAGGCTGGCGTGTCAGCACGGCCATCGCTGGAGTGCTTCTCGTCGCGCTCGTCGCGCTCATCGCCAAAGGTCTGTTCCGATCAACGCTGCTTGCCACCATCGCTGGTGGCCTTCTCGCGATCGACGGCAACGCGATCGTCATGTCGCGAGTTGCCCTGCTTGATGGCATCCTGACACTGTTTGTGATGCTCGGCTTTGGTGCGATTCTGCTGGATCGTGGCCACAGCGCACGACGCCTCGAGCGCTGGAAGAGGCGACGAACGGATGTCGGGCGCGCCATCGACTGGGGCCCCGCGCTCTGGTGGCGGCCGTGGCTTGTCGCTGCAGCGCTCGCCTTCGGACTCGCCACCGCGGTGAAGTGGAACGGCCTGTACTTTTTGGCCGGTTTCGCCGTGTACACGCTCGTGGTGGATGCTCTCGCACGCCGCAGGGCGGGGGTCATGTTCTTTGGAACCGGCACTGTTTTCAAACAAGCACCCGTCTCTTTTCTCCTGACCGTACCGATCGCGCTTGCCGCATACCTCGTCACGTGGACGGGCTGGTTTGCCACCGATGGCGGCTATTACCGGCACTGGGCCGAGCAGGCGGGCAACGCGTGGCAGGGGGTGCTCGCGTGGGTTCCGCTCGACATCCAGAGCTTTTGGCACTACCAAGTGAGTGCATACAATTACCACATTGGCGAGCACCAGCCTCATGGTTATCAGGCGAATCCGCTCACCTGGCTTCTGATGATCAGGCCCACCGCCATGTACTACGAGGGCAGCGATTTCGGGCAAAACGGGTGCGAAGTCGTGAGGTGCGGTGAGTCGATCACCTGCATCGCGAACCCGCTCATCTGGTGGGCGGCTGTGGCCGCTGCGATCTATCTGATCTACCGCGTCATCCGCTACCGTGAATGGCAGGTCGGGGCAATTCTTTCCGGGCTCGCAGTCGGCTACTTGCCCTGGCTGATGTACCTGAACCGCACCGTCTTCCAGTTCTACACCATCGTGTTTGAGCCGTTCTTGATTCTCGCCCTGGTCTTTGTGATCGGTCTGCTTCTGGGTAAACGCACGGATGAAACGTGGCGCAGGCTTGGCGGCATCCGCCTGGTGGCCGTGCTTCTGGTCTCGATGGTGCTGGTCAGCGCATTCTTTTTACCGCTGTGGACGAGCATGCAAATGCCGCTCTGGTTTATCCAGATTCACTACTGGTTGCCGACCTGGCTGTAAATGCTCATTAAATAAAATACTGACAACTGTTCAATATAGGACTACATTAAACACGGCGGATTCCGCACCCGATTGGAACCCGACTGTTAGCCCATTGGGCTGGCGTATCCAGTGGAAGAAGCCCCCGTGATTCTGCGCAAGCTTGGCGTCGCCTTTGTCGTGAGTGCACTCCTTCTTGTATCGTTTGCCGCCGGATCGACGTCCGCTGTTGCCGCGCCGATCCCTCCCACCATCAACCAGACTTTTCCCGACCCGTGGATCACTGACAGTACGCACCCCCAGATCTACGGCACCACAGACATCGGCAACGTGCAGATCACCGTGGAATCGTCATTGGATGGCATCAACTTCATCCCCTACTGCGTCGTGGACAACACTCCTCCCGCGACGGTCTGGTCCTGCTTACCCCCTGTCGGCAGCCTTCCTCTCGGCATCAATGAGATTCGGGCTACGGGCGTAGACGGTGTGGGGGGCGTGTCTGCACCCGGCCCCTCCATCACCATCACTGTCGTGAACGCTCCCACGATCACCTCGCCCGCTGACGGCGTGGTCACGAACGACTACGAGCCGACCTTTGCTGGCGCCTCCGACGGGTCGTACTTCGACGTTTACACAACGGACTTCTCCACTCACTTCTGCGGGGGCACCGTCGTCAACAGCACCTGGAACTGCACGCCCCTTTCCCCTGTCCCTGACGGCGACTACACGTATCTTGTGGAGACCACGTTTGGGGCGACGACGATCTACTCCGGGTACCGCACCATCCACATCGATACGGTGCTGAACCCGCTTCTTACCGATATCGATGGGCCACCCGGAGTCGTGGACGGTTCCGGACAACTGCACTCGAGCTCGACAAACCCCACACCGACGATTACCGGAACCTCAGAACCGAGCGCAACTATCACCATGTGGCAGAACTATGCGGAAGTGGGATGCGCTGGGGGTGCGCCGGTCGCCAATGCCACCGGAAACTGGTCGTGCACTCTGGCCCAACCGCTCACAGCAACCGGTACCTACATTTTTGGAAGCCAACACACAGACCCCGCGGGCAACACGAACGTTGGCAGCTCCCCGGATCCACAACTCGTACTCACCTACACCGACACCACACCACCCCTGCCTCCCGTCGTCACCACGCCGATCGGCACCGTCGCCGCGGGGATGAACGCAGTACTCACCAACAGCACTGGGGCAACAGTGACCGGCACGGGCGAGCCCGGATCGACGCTGTATATGTTTGGCAACAACTGCATGATCTGGCCGACGATCGTTGATGCGAGCGGCAATTGGACCTGCCAGCTCACCACACCGATGAGCCCGGATGGCGACTACGACGTCTTCTTCGGACTGACGGATGCCGCCCTCAACTCTTCACCGCTCGCGAGCCCCTTCCTTCGTTTCACCATCGACACGGTCGCCCCCGCGGCGCCCACGGTCACCGCGCCAATCGGTCCGATGGTTGGTGGAGTCTTCCACGTCACCACGACCAATAACCAGCCGCTCATTACCGGCGCGGCGGAAGACGGTGCGACCGTTCAGATCTACCGAGACGGCTCGATACCGGTCCCGTGCGTGGGAAGCCCGCTTACCGCAGGACCGGGCGGGTTCTCATGTCAGGTGGCGTCACCAGTGCCGTACGGAACGCACGATTTCAGCTTCGCGCAGACAGATCTCGCCGGTAACTCCAGTGGCCCCGCCGTCACTCGACTCCAGTTGACGGTACCGAGTCCTCCTGCTCCACCGCCACCTGCACCACCAGCACCGCTGCCTGCAGTTGACGCTGGGTGGCTTCTGCAGTTCAGCTGCGACTCAGATAGCGCAGAGCCAGGCCAGCGTGTGACGCTGACCGGTTCCGACCTCCCACCGGGTTCTACGGTGACCGCCGAACTACACTCGACCCCGATTCCACTCGGAACCGCCGTGGTCAAGGATGACGGAACGTGGGTGTTGAACACGGTCATTCCCGTCACTGTGGAACCTGGCCAACACCACTATGTGGTCACGGTGACACCTTCTGGGGGCACCGCACAAACTGCGGAACTTCCGGTGACCGTCGTCGCCACAACTACCCTAGAGACCCTTTCCCAGCCGACGACGGCGAAGCCGCCGACAGAGAACGGCGGATCGGGGATTAACGCACCTCCCCCGGTTACTCGGGACAGCCCCTCAGCACCGAACGTGCTGAGCCAGTCGCTCCCCACCCTGTACGACGTCATCTCGAATCCGATAGTTCTTGCCAGCGCGGCGGCCAGCAGCCTCGCGCTCTTGTTCCTCGTTGCCTTCCCCGCGGAGATCTTGAACTCCACCTTGGACGAGAACTATGAGCGCATCTTTGGCAAGCTTCCCAAAGTTCGGCTGCCATGGCTGACGCGCTTGCGGAACCGCCTCAAGCACACACCCCTTATGGGCGGCCTTGCACTCACCACGCTGGCGGCGCTCATCCTGAGCTTCGCGGACCCACACTTCGGGTTCGACTTCGCTTCGCTTCGCCTCTTCCTCGCGTGCGCCATCGGGATGTTCGTGCTCGGTTACGTCGCGAATGCCATCACGGGCCTCATCCTGCGACGCCGTTGGAGCATCACCTCTGTCATCGAACTGCAGCCATTCGGGCTCCTCGTAGCCCTCGTCGGTGTCGTCCTCTCCCGCGTTCTCGATTTCGCTCCCGGCCTGCTCATCGGGTTGGTACTCGGCCTTTCCCTCAGCGCAAGCACCACGGTGAAAGAAGAGGCGCGCTCCGTTCTCGTGTGGGCGGGTGTCATCCTTGGCATCTCAGGGCTGAGTTGGATTGTCTACAGTTTTCTGTCCGGCGTCGTGGCACCCAGCAGCTTCACCGGGGCACTCTTCGACGATTCGATCGTCGCCATCGCCACTGAAGGCATCTCCGGTCTCGTAATCGGTCTGCTGCCCCTCGGATTCCTCGACGGGCGAAGCATCTTCCGAAACTCGAAATGGCAGTGGCTTGCCACCTACACCGCAGCCCTCATGGCGTTTTTTGTGATCGTTGTGCCGAGCGGGGCCCTCTGGGGCGAAATCAGCGAATCCTTCTGGGTCTGGCTCATCGTCCTCATCGCTTTCGCCCTCGCGTGCGTGGGAACCTACCTATGGTTCCAAACGCATCCGGCGCGGGAAGGTGACACGGTGAGCAGTGACACCGCGAATGCCACGGTGTCGAAAGAAGCAATGATGAAAGAAGCAGTGTCGAAAGAAACGGTTTAGGTCAGCACGAGATCATCGGCGTCGGTGACCGGCAACTGGCACACAAAATCGCTGCACGCGTAGGCGGTCGGTGCGCCTCCTTGCATCGCTCTGCCCTCGAAGAGTTCGAACCCTGAAGCCGACCACTCGAGCGCACCGTGCGGTGAGACAATCGCGCAAACTCCTGCCGGCCTGAACAGCGAACGCGCGGCTCGCGCAAGTTCAGAGTCGCGCTCATCGGTCACCACGACGAGTTGCCTGGGCGGCTCTACCCATGACGTCATCACGGCAAGCACCGAACCAAAGCCCAACGGTTGCTGAGTGGCCACGACGGCAAGTCGCTCCATCTCGCGCACGCTCTGGGTGAGGTAGGCGTGGGCGCCACTGAGCAGATACAGAATGCGGCTTGCCTCGGCGAGCGCGCTCATCCCAGAGGGAAGGGCGCCCTCCGTCGGGTCAACACTCGCGTCGATGCCGAAACTCTCCAGCACTGGGTCGCCACCTCCGGGCACGGAGAAGCCCTCCACAGTCGTGCACATATCAACGAGCTTTCGTGCTTCCTCAGCCCAGCGGACTTCACCCGTCGCTTCCGCAACTTTCACGAGCCCGCGGGCGAGGAGTCCGTAGTCTTCCAGCGTCGCTCGCGCGGTCGAAAGCACACCACCGAGGCTCGCTCGCGCCAGCTCACCCGAGTCAAGCACGTGCGCACTCAGAAGGCGTTCCGCAGACTCCCGGGCCGCCGCAATCCAGTCCTCACGTTCGAGGCGAAAACCTGCGGATGCCAGTGCCCCGATCGCGAGCCCATTCCATCCGGTAAGTATCTTGTCATCGAGCGCGGGAGCGGTCTGTTTCGCGCGCTCTTCTGCCGTCAGTGCGTAGTAGCCCCCCTCGGTGAGCTGGCCGTCGACGACACTCTCGCTGTTCTGCGCCGACGCAAACCCACCCCCGGAAAGCCGCAGAGTGTCAAGCAGAAAGCTGGCAATTGACTGCGCTGTGACGCGGGCCAGGTCGGCGCTCCCTGGAACGCGCCGCGCCAGCTCTGCGTAGCACTCCAAGAGCTGCGCATTGTCGTACAGCATTCGCTCGTAGTGCGGCTCCGTCCAGTCACGACGGGTTGCGTAGCGAAAAAATCCTCCCTCCACGGGGTCGTGCAGGCCAGAGTCGGCCATTGCGGTGAGCGCGCGGTCAGCGAGGGCGAGCGAGTCTTCTGACGCATGCTGAAGCAGGAAGTCGATCACGGGCACCATCGGAAACTTCGGTGCGGTGCCAAAACCCCCGAACTCAGCATCCTCACTCCTCGCGATGACCGTGACTATTCCGTCGAGTGCCGCCCGGTCGGGAAGCGCGCGGGGCGCCGCAACACCACGGGATTGGATGGCTTCCGCAACATCCGAGGCGTTCGCCTCCACCTGGTCACGGCGATCCGCCCACGCCTTGGTCACGGCAGCAAGAACCTGCCGAAACGACTGGTGTCCGCCTATCTCTTCCGGAGGCCAGTAGGTGCCCGCAAAGAATGTGTGCCCCTGCGGGGTCACGAACACGTTGAGCGGCCAGCCGAGGTTTTGCGTGAACGCACTCGCCGCCGTGAGGTAAGCGGAATCGACCTCCGGATGCTCCTCCCGGTCCACCTTGATGGCGACAAAATTCTCGTTCAACTGTGCCGCGGTCGCAGGATCACAAAAGCTTTCCCTAGCCATCACGTGGCACCAGTGGCAGGTCGAATACCCGATCGACACGAACACGGGAACATCGCGGGCCGCTGCTTCCTCAAACGGGGCCTGCCCCCACTGCTGCCAGTCCACGGGGTTGCCTGCGTGCTGTCGGAGGTAAGGGCTGAGGGCGTTGGCGAGAGTGTTTGGCATATCCTCTACGCTACGCCTCGGCAGCATCGGTGGCAGGGATACTCTGGAGACATGAGATCTCGACCCTCCGTCACCGGCTCCGCGGAACTCGACCTGCCCGAGTTTGAAAACCCGCCGACCGATCCGATGCCGCTTCTCACGGCATGGGTGGATCACGCCGAACGGCTTGGCGTGCTGGAGCCCTACAACATTGCTCTTGCCACCTCCGATGCCGACGGCAATGTAACGAATCGTTTTGTTCTCGCAAAAGCCTTTGATGAGAATGGCTTTCTCTTCGCCACGAATACGAGCAGTGCCAAAGGCCTTCAGCTCACGGAGAACCCACGCGCGTCTGCGGCCATCTACTGGAGAGAAACACGCCAACAGTTGCGCATTACGGGCCCCATTTTTGTTGCGACTGTCGAAGAGTCGGATGCGATCTGGGTGGATCGCTCCGTCGAATCGCAGGCCGCAGCCACCGCATCTGAGCAGAGCATGCCGCTCACGGATGACACAGAGTATCGAAAGAATTCGGCGCTGCTTGCCGCGCCAGGGCTACCGTTGCCGCGCCCCCAAGACTGGACGGGCTACCGTCTTCAGCCCGACACCATTGAGTTCTGGCACGGCGCCGCCAATCGCATGCACCGCCGCTTGCGTTACGACCGCACGGTCGACGGTTGGTCACACGAGCGTCTTTACCCCTAGTTCACCGCGTCGGGGTGGCTGCCTACGCGCCCTTCGCCTCGCTGCTCCATCGCCGTAATGGCAGCGAATTCAACGCCGGTCAAGTCGAAGTCGAACACCTCAAAATTCTCGACCATGCGCGCACGCTGATTCGTCTTCGGGAAGACAATGAATCCGCTCTGCAAATGCCAGCGGATGACCACCTGGGCAGCGGTCTTGCCGTGCGCCTGCGCCGCCGCGCTGACAACCGGGGACTCCAACAGCGGGTATTTCGCTTGGCCAAGCGGGCCCCACGACTCGATAGCTATGCCGTGCTCGCGCGCGTATTCGATGGTGGCCGGCTGCTGGTGTGCAGGGTGTAATTCGATTTGGTCGACCGCGGGAACGACATCCGAGTGTGCGAGCAACCTTTCCAGGTGCGGTGCGAGAAAGTTCGCGACACCAATACTCGCGGTCAATCCCTCTTCTTTCAAGCCCACGAGAGATTCCCACGCCTGAAGGTAGGTATCTTTCTCGGGGGTAGGCCAATGGATGAGGTACAGGTCTGATTTCTCAAGCTGCAGTTTGTCGAGGCTTTCGCGGAGGGCTGCCGGGGCATCCTGCTGGCGATCGTTCCACAACTTTGTTGTCACATAAAGCTCTTCGCGAGGGATACCGGATGCGGCGATGGCGCGACCTACACCCTCTTCATTGCCATAAATCGCAGCAGTGTCGATGTGGCGGTAGCCCACCTCAAGCGCCTCAGAAACGATGCGCTCAGTGTTGTCGGGATCAACCAGAAACACACCGAAGCCAAGCTGCGGGATGGTCGTGCCGTCGTTAAGAGTGATGATATCCATGCCACCAGCCTAAGTCGGATCGACCACTTTCGGATGGCGAAGTGCGCTCCACGCCAACTGCGCAGCACAGTAGATGATCAGCAGCGCAAAAAGGATGCTGCCGAGTAGTGGCGGAACCAACCACGCGAGTGCCGCTCCACCGATGGAGGCGGGCACAGAGAGGCCTCCGATGATAGCCGCCGCCTTAAGGTCAGCGTTGCCTCGTCGCACGTTAGAAATCGTGCCAACCAGTGCCGTCGGAATAATCATGAGCAGCGAAGTGCCCTTCGCGATCAGGTCTCCAACGCCGAAGCCGAGCATCAGAACAGGAACAATGAACACTCCCCCACCGATTCCGAGCATGCCCGAAAGTACCCCGGTCACCACACCGAGGGTGACGAGAGCCACGATTACCCACGGTGTGTAGTCGAGGACTGCGGCACGGTCTGGGATCAGAAAAAACAATCTCGCCGCGACAAGGAGCAGAAACACGATGAAGATCCACCGCAACACCTGCTGGCGCGTGTGGTGAAGCAACCAGGTTCCCACGAGGGAACCGGCAACAGCGCCGGCAGCCAACATCGCGCCGGCAATCCAATCCACCGAGCCGTGCGAGGCGTACGAGACCATCCCCGCGATCGCTGTCGGCAACACCGCTGCCAGGGACGTTCCACTCGCGCGGCGCTGCTCGTAGCCGACCACGACAATGAGCAGCGGAACGAGAATGATTCCGCCACCCACGCCAAAGAGTCCAGAGAAAAAGCCGACCGCTAACCCGATCAGGGTGAGTCGAAGTATCTTGCCTGCGCGGAGTGACACTTTAAGAGGCTACTGTGCGGAGGACCACTGGAGCGGTCGAGTTACTCGACGCCGACGTGACGCTCCCCCACACCGCTGTAGGCCGACAACGGACGAATGAGTGAGTTGGACGCCCACTGTTCCATGATGTGCGCGGTCCATCCAGTGATGCGCGACATCACGAAGAGCGGCGTAAACATTTCCGTGTCGAACCCGATCAGGTGGTACGCGGGGCCCGACGGGTAGTCGAGGTTCGGCTTGATGCCCTTACGGCCATCCATTGCCGCCTCGAGCACGTCGTAGAGTTCGGCCATGTCTGGGCGGTCATACTCTGCAATGAGCGTGTCGAGGGATGCCTTCATGGTCGGCACGCGCGAGTCACCGTTCTTGTAAACCCGGTGACCGAATCCCATGATCTTGCGCTTCTCGGCAAGTGCCTTATCGAGCCACGCTTCAGCATTCTCGGCCGTGCCGATCTCGTCGAAGACATGCATAACTGCCTCGTTTGCGCCGCCGTGAAGTGGCCCCTTGAGCGCACCGATTGCACCGGTAACCGACGAGTACAGGTCGGAGAGAGTGCTCGCGATGACGCGCGCGGTGAAGGTCGACGCGTTGAAAGAGTGCTCCGCGTACAGGATCATCGAGACGTCGAAAGCGTTGACGACCGTGAGATCCGGCACCTCACCAAAGGTCATGTGTAAGAAGTTCGCCGAAAACGCGAGGTCTTCGCGCGGCTCGACGAGTTCCAGCCCGCGACGGCGTCGCTGATCGTAGGCGACAACTGCGGGCAGCTGCGCCATCAAATAGATCGAACGCTCCAGGTCGGTGTTGCGGATTCCGTCTGGTCCGCCATCGTCACACGCACCCATCACACTTACTGCAGTTCGCACGACATCCATGGGGTGGGCGGTCAGCGGCAACTCGTCAATGATGCGCTTGATGCCTGGCTCCAGTGCGCGCTGCGAGCGCTCCACCTTCTGAAACGCTTCAAGCTGCAGGGGGCCAGGCAGCTCACCGTTCCACAACAGATAGGCGACTTCTTCAAACTGGCAACTGGTGGCAAGCTCCTGCACCGGGTAGCCGCGGTAGAGCAGAGAGTTGGTCTCCGGGTTCACCTTCGAGATGGCTGTCGTATCAACGACGACGCCGGCAAGTCCCTTGTGAATTTCTGGCTCAGTCATGATTAGTCCTTATTCGTCGCGAGAGTGAAGTTGAAAACACCGGAGTCGAAGGTGTTGTACGCCTCGTAGTCGAGCAGCTCATACAAACGCGCGCGCGTCTGCATCTCACTGACGACAGGTTCTAACGTACCCGCAGTCAGCAACGTGTCTAGTCCCCGCTCGGCGGCCCCCATGGCCAGGCGCAGCAAGCTGACCGGGTAGATGACGATGTTGATGCCGACACTTTCCAGCTGAGTGGTGGTGAACAGTTCGCTCTTACCGAACTCGGTCATGTTCGCAAGAACGGGCACATCCACCGCTTTGCGGATGATCTCGAACTCGGAGAGATCCCTCATAGCTTCGGGGAAAATCGCGTCTGCACCAGCGTCAACCAAAGCCTTCGCCCGATCGACGGCAGCCGCAATGCCATCACTGGCGCGGATGTCGGTGCGCGCCATAATGAGCAGGTTCGGGTCGCGCCGCGCTGTCACAGCCGCGCGGATGCGTTTCGTGGCCGTCTCGGTGTCGACGATCGCTTTGCCATCAAGGTGGCCGCAACGCTTGGGGTTCACCTGGTCTTCAATGTGGAGGCCAGCTACTCCGGCATCCTCGAGCAGCTGAATGGTGCGCGCGACGTTCATGGGCTCACCGAATCCGGTGTCGGCGTCGATGATCGCCGGCAAGTCGGTCATGCGCGTGATCTGGCTACCGCGGTGCGCCACCTCGGTGAGGGTCGTGAGCCCAATATCTGGCAACCCGAGGTCTGCGGAGAGCACAGCACCCGAGATGTAGACGCCCTCGAAGCCCTTGTCCTGAATGAGCTTTGCGCTCAGCGGGTTGAAGGCGCCAGGGAAGCGCAGCAGCTTGCCGCTGGCCAGCTGATCGCGAAGAGCTTTCCGCTTTTCGGCGGCGGTCACTATTGACGACAACATCAGAAGAGCCCTTCCGGTGCAGCGACGGACGAGAGCAGTCCGGTCTTAGCGACGACGGTGAGGCCACCGAGTTCTTCCGCGGTGAGCTCGGGGAGGCGCTGAACGAGCTCGAGGAAGCGTTCGATCTCTTCCTCGTCCAACACGTTCTCCGCGAGAGTGCGGAACTTGGCGATGTACTGCTCGCGAGCGAATGGGCGGGCACCCAACGGGTGGGCGTCCGCCACAGCGATCTCGTCAACAATGGTCGAGCCATCCTTCAGCGTGATCTCGACGCGGCCACCGAACGCCTTCTCGGCGGGGTCGATGGAGTGGTAGCGGCGCGTCCACTCCGCATCCTCTTCGGTGGCGACCTTGTTCCACAGTGCTACGGTGTCGGCGCGGCCGGCACGATCAGGTGAGTAGGAGCGCTCGTGGTGCCATTCGCCATCCTGCAACGCCACCGTGAAGATGTACGGGATCGAGTGGTCAAGAGTTTCGCGGCTCGCTGTCGGGTCATACTTCTGAGGGTCGTTGGCGCCGGAACCGATCACGTTGTGGGTGTGGTGGCTCGTGTGGATGACGATGCTCTCGATGTCGTTGCCATCGTTTTCAAGGAGCTCCGGGTGCTCGTTGTGGAGCTTGCGAGCGAGGTCGATGAGCGCCTGCGCCTGGTACTCGGCGGAATGCTCTTTCGTGTACGTGTCGAGGATGGCGAGTTTCGCCTCACCGCGGGCGGGCAGTGGAACCGTGTACTTGGCATCCGGACCATCAAGCATCCAGGCAATCACGCCATCTTCACCCTCGTAAATCGGGGTCGGGCTGGTCTCGCCGCGCATGGCACGGTCGACAGCTTCGACCGCCATTTTTCCCGCGAATGCTGGGGCGTGTGCCTTCCAGCTTGAAATCTCGCCTTTACGCGACTGGCGCGTGGCTGTCGTCGTGTGCAGAGCCTGGCCGATGGCCTGGAAGATAGTTTCAGTGTCGAGCCCCAGCAGGGTGCCGATTCCGGCCGCGGCCGAGGGGCCGAGGTGAGCAACATGGTCGATCTTGTGCTTGTGAAGGCAGATCGCTTTCACCAGGTCGACCTGAATTTCGTACCCGGTCGCGATGCCGCGGATGAGGTCCTTACCATTGCTCCCAGCGTGCTGCGCGACCGCGAGAATTGGCGGAATGTTGTCGCCGGGGTGTGAGTAGTCGGCTGCAAGGAACGTGTCGTGGTAGTCGAGCTCGCGCACGGCAACACCGTTGGCCCATGCCGCCCACTCCGGGCTGAAACGGCGGTCCAAGTCCTTGCCGAAAACTGTTGCACCGTTGCCACCGATCGACACCGGGTGCGCGTTCGCCTGGCTGCGAGCAGACACCACTGGCGCGCGCAGGAGGGATGCGGTCGCAACCGCCGCGTTGTCGATGATGCGGTTGATGATCATGTCGGTGACCTCTGGAGTTACCGCTACGGGGTCTGTGGCGACCTCCGCGATTTTCCAGGCCAATTGATCTTTGCGGGCAAGATTCTCTTCGCTTTTGTAAACGCGTACTTCGTGCTGTTCCATGGTGTTCCCTTATCTTTCCTGACGTGCGGTGAGGTTGGTGTTGGAATCGACAGTGTCGAGGATGTTTTTCAAGCTTTTCTTGAGATGAACCGCGGTAGCGTCGGCAGCTAATTGCGCGTCGCCGTCGACAATGGCTTCGACAATCGTGAAGTGTTCTCCGGAGGCGGCCAACAGTCGCTCCCTATTGTCACGCGCGAGCCGGCGTGCACGCACAAGATGGGGGCGCAACTGGCGGATTG
>JBDSUT010000123.1:0-2430 GCA_039927595.1 Terrimesophilobacter sp. | reverse complement strand
ATTTGGCGGTGGTGCGGCGACCGATTTGGCCGGATTTGTCGCGTCGACCTGGTTGCGCGGCGTGAAGCTCATCCAGGTTCCCACCACAGTACTCGGCATGGTGGATGCGGCGATCGGAGGGAAGACGGGTCTCAATACGTCAGAGGGTAAGAACCTTGTTGGCTCTTTTTATGCGCCCTCCGCTGTGGTGGTAGACCTCGATATTCTTGCTGGTTTGGCTCGAATGGAATTGCTGGCCGGATTCGGCGAAATTGTGAAGTGCGGGTTCATCGCGAAGCCGGAGATTCTCGACATTATTGAGCGCGACGTAAAGGTCGCCACGAATCCAGAGTCGGAGGAGTTCGCCCGACTCGTTGAACTCTCCATCGGCGTCAAAGTGGGTATTGTCGGCAGCGACTTTCGCGAAAAGGGGGAGCGCGAGTACCTCAACTACGGCCACACTGTCGGGCACGCGATTGAGTTCGCCGAGCGCTACCGCTGGCGCCACGGAGCCGCAGTGTCGGTCGGCATGATGTACGCCGCCGAACTTGCACGACTTGCGGGACGTCTCAGCGACGATGTTGTCGACAGGCACCGGGATATTCTCACCTCAATCGGCCTACCCGTCACTTATCCGATTGGCCGGTGGAAAACACTGATGAGCGTCATGAAGCGAGACAAGAAGGCACGAGGCGATATGTTGCGATTCGTGATTCTTGACGATGTGGGACGGCCCACGATTCTTAACGGACCCGATGAATCGCTGCTGTTTGCAGCGTGGCAAGAAGTGGGCAGTTAGAGTTATTGCCATGACGCGCGTGCTGGTACTCAATGGGCCAAACCTGGGGCGACTGGGCAGCAGGCAGCCAGAGGTCTATGGGTCTCTCGGTCTCGACGACCTGCGCGAGCAACTCATCACCGCAGCCAACGACGCCGTCCTTGATGTGCGCAACACCGATGACGAGGCCGAACTCATCAAGTGGCTGCACGAGGCCATCGACTCTGGCTCCCACGTCATTCTGAACCCTGCCGCGTTTACGCACTATTCCTACGCTCTTCGGGATGCAGCAGCCATTGTTACCGAAGCCGGGTTACTGCTTATCGAGGTGCACATTTCGAACCCCTATGCGAGGGAAGAGTTTCGCCACACGAGCGTGATTTCGGGGGTTGCAACGGGCGTCATTGCCGGGTTTGGCTTTGACTCGTACCTCTTGGCACTGGAGCTTGTGCTTCGACGTTCTTCCTGACCCCGTAAACTTGCACAATGGCTTCTACTGCAGACATTCGTAATGGCGTTGTTTTGAACATGGACGGTGGTCTCTGGACCGTCATCGAGTTCCAGCACGTCAAGCCTGGTAAGGGTGGCGCTTTTGTGCGCACCAAGGTCAAGAACGTGCGCTCGGGCAAGACCATCGACCGCACCTTCAACGCCGGCGCGAAGATCGAAATCGAAACGGTAGACCGCTCCGACTTTCAATACTTGTATAAGGATGTTGATGGCTACGTGTTCATGGATGTCAACGACTTTGACCAGATCACCCTGAGCGAGGAGCAGGTGGGTGATGCCCCGAAGTTCATGCTTGAGAACCAGAACGTTACCATCGCGCTTCACAACGGTGAGCCGCTCTATGTCGAACTTCCCGCATCCGTTGTCCTGGAGATAACTTACACGGAGCCAGGTCTGCAGGGCGACCGTTCGACCGGCGGAACGAAGCCCGCGACTGTCGAAACCGGTCACCAGATTCAGGTTCCGCTCTTCCTCGGTGAGGGCGTGAAGGTCAAGGTCGACACCCGCACCGGCGAATACCTCAGCCGCGTTAACGATTGAGCGCAGCCCAAACATGAGTGCACGTACCAAAGCACGTAAGCGTGCCCTAGACCTCCTGTATGGAGCAGATCTGCGCGCGGATTCACTCTCCGAGGCCATCGCGACGGAATCGGTGCGGGCAGAGACAGAGCCCAGCCGCTCTGCTTCCTGGGAGTACGCGCGAACAATCTGCGCCGGCGTCGACGAGCATCAAACCGAAATCGACGAGTACATCGAGACCTACGCACAGGGGTGGACGATCAATCGGATGCCGGCGCTGGATCGCGCCATCGTCCGCATCGGTATTTGGGAACTCGCATTTAACCCGGAGGTGCCTGAAGGCGTCGCAATCTCGGAGGCAGTGGAGGCTGCACGCCTGTACAGCACGGAAGATTCTGCGGGTTTTGTCAACGGTTTGCTCGGGCGGATCGCGCAGGCAACGGCAACCGTTACCTCAGAGGTCAAGCGCGCGGCGACCGAATAGACCGCCTTCGGAAGGCCACCATCAATCGTGGCGGCTCGTCCCGATAACGAGGAGAGCGATCACGGGTCTATAGTGGAAGCACTTAGACATCCTTTAATATCCGTCCAGAGAGGCGGGGAAGGAGGTCAGATTGACTGCACGCACTGTTTTGCAGCCCTCT
>JBDSUT010000122.1:0-15132 GCA_039927595.1 Terrimesophilobacter sp. | reverse complement strand
GAGGGAAACGCCCGGTTACATTCCGAACCCGGAAGCTAAGACTCTCTGCGCCGATGGTACTGCAAGGGGGACCTTGTTGGAGAGTAGGACACCGCCGGACTTCTTTGTGAAATGGCCACCCATCTGGGTGGCCATTTTGCGTTAAGCAACTTCACTGTTTTTGGCACGATGCTGGTTAAGGGTTTCGCGTTGCGAACTATTTCGAAACCTTCCGAGTATGAAAAGAGAACCTAGGAATGGCAGATTCGACTGATCGGCCGAAGAGGCCCGGCGGGCCCCCGACGGGCAAACGCCCTGATTCTGGTCGACCCGCAAAGGGTGCGCCATCCTCTGGTCGAACATCTTCGCCGCGGGATGGTGACCGGCCAGCTCGACCCGCGCGCGACGGTGAAAAGCCTGCGTGGCAGAAGCGTGATGGAGATAGGCCGGCTCGGCCAGCTCGCGACGGCGAGCGTCGTGATGCTCCGAGGCGGGATGGTGACCGGCCAGCTCGACCTGCGCGCGACGGTGAAAAGCCCGCGTGGCCGAAGCGTGATGCTCCGCGCCGTGATGACCGACGGGAGGCGCCTCGACGGGATGAAGGCAGGCCGACTAGGTCCGCTCGTGATGGCGAGAGACGTGACGCGCCTCGGCGTGATGGTGACAAGCCTGCGTGGCAAAAGCGTGATGGTGACAAGCCTGCATGGCAAAATCGAGAGGGTCAGCCTGGGGGTGCGCGCGGCCGCCGTGATGAACCACGCCTGTGGACGCGCGAGGGAAGTCCAGCACGCGGCGATTCCTCGGCATCCGCTCGGGAATTACCCGAAGATCGGGATCCGTACGGAACAAAGTCAGTTCGGATTCATCATGATGCTCCCGAGATTCCCGAAGAGATTCAACCGAATCAGCTCGATCGTGTCGCACGTGCGCAGTTAAAGACGCTCAGCAAAGAGAATGCTGACGAGGTAGCTCGGCACATGGTGATGGCGGCCAGTCTCATTGTCGATGATCCAGTGCTCGCTCATGCTCATGCAATGTCGGCGGGTCGACGCGCTGGCAGAATTGCGGTCGTGCGCGAAACTCTCGCGATTACGGCGTATTCCATTGGTGACTTCGCGTTGGCGCTGCGCGAATTGCGCACCTACCGTCGGATATCCGGTCGTGACGACCAGCTGCCCATGATGGTGGACTGCGAGCGTGGTTTGGGCCGCCCGGAGAAAGCCTTGGAACTTGGACGCTCAGTGCCACGAGCGGGCTTGCCCGCGGAGGTTCAAGTCGAACTCGCGATCGCCATGTCGGGCGCGCGACTCGACCTCGGCCAACTGGATGCGGCACTTGTCGAGCTGCAAATCCCGCAGCTCGACCCTGATACCGCGTTTCCCTGGAGCCCAGCGTTGTTTGACGCTTACGCGGCAGTGCTCGAAGACCTCGGACGTGCTGATGAGGCAGAAACCTGGTTCAACCGCTCAGACTTGGCGACGGCGGCGTTGTCGTCAGGCGATGAGGCGGATGACGCAGAGATTGAAGTTTTCGAGGAACTCGGCGACGAGGATCATGTTGATGAGGAACTCGGCGACGAGGGATTTGGAGCTGAGGATCAGGGTGCCGAGATGCTGACTAACGGCCCACTAGGGGGGCTTGACGACTCGGCGGAAACCGCTCATGAGTGATCCCACTCCTCTGGACGGTGTTGACCTTGTGCTCGCTGATCTCGATGGAGTCGTGTACCGGGGCGCAAGGGCGATTCCGCATGCGGTAGAAAGCATTAACCGTGCTGGGGCGGCTCGCCGGGTCGGTTACATCACCAACAATGCGTCGCGCACTCCAGAGTCGGTGGCAGAGCAGCTCTCAGGCTTCGGGCTCAACGCCACCGCGGATGATGTGGTCACGAGCCCGCAAGCTGCTGTCCGCCTCCTTTCTGAGATGGTACCCGTGGGTTCGCTCGTCTTTGCGGTGGGCGGCGAAGGGCTCAAGGTTGAGCTCGAGAACGCAGGGTTTGCCATTACCGAGTCCGCGGACGATGGGCCGGTAGCGGTCATCCAAGGTTTCTCGCAAGACATCGGATGGATGCACCTCGCGGAAGCCTCGTACGCACTTCAGGCGAACGGTGGCCTCATCCCGTGGGTGGCGACCAACATGGATTGGACGCTCCCGACCGCGCGCGGTACCGCTCCCGGAAATGGAGCGCTCGTATCGGCGATTCACCTTGCGGTCGGACGACTTCCCGTTGTCGCCGGTAAGCCTGAGGTAGCAATTTTTGAGGAGGCGTTGCACCGGTTCGGGGGCTCTAAGGCACTCTTCCTCGGGGATCGACTCGACACGGACATTCTGGGGGCAAACCGTGCGGGCCTCGACTCCGTGCTGGTACTCACCGGAATTGATCGGGCGAAGCAGGTGCTTGCCGCCGACCCGAATTCGCGCCCGACCTATGTGCTTGACGATCTGCGCGGCCTGCATGAGCCATACCCGATCGCGAAAGACCAAACGATGCCGGATGGCTCGCGCATCGTGACAGTGGGAACCGCAGTGGTGCGGATGGCGGGCCACGTGGTCTCCATCGCCAGCCGCGGTGATAGCAAGCTCAATCTTCTTCGCGCTGGGGCGGCAGCGATCTGGGGGAGTGGCTTGGCGATCTACGGGCTCGATGTTGAGTCAGAACTGTACTCTTGACGCATGACTGATTCGTCACCGCAACCGGGTTCGACCATCGAGGGTGATATCGATGCACTTCTGTCGCGGCTCCAGGTCATCGAGGATCAGCCGTTGGCGCACCGTGCGCCTGCGTTCGTTCAGTTGCATGATGAACTTCGTTCCGCGCTTGAGGGCGCGGATGCTTCGGCGTGATGGTGACATTAAATCCTGATCTTTCTCGTCTTGATGTGGCGCTTACAGCGCGTGGACTCGCCACCTCGCGAACGAGTGCAGTTCGGCTCATTGCTGAGGGGCTCGTCACCATTGATGGGCAACCTGCGCTGAAGGCCTCCACACTGATTTCTGAAAGTAATCTGGTGGTCGTTGCGTCCACCGATCACTATGTCAGTCGCGCAGCACACAAGCTTTCGGCAGCTCTCGATGCTTTCGACGTGAAGGTAACGGGTTGCACGGCTCTCGACGTTGGGGCGTCGACGGGTGGGTTCACGCAAGTGCTTCTGGAACGGGGTGCGCGGCGGGTAATTGCTCTCGACGTGGGACACGGTCAACTTGCCCCGCTCATCCGGAACGATGAGCGAGTTGTCGTCGTTGAAGGCGTCAACGCGCGCTATCTCACCACGGAATCACTGGCCGAGATAGCGCCGGTGGAGGCGAAACCGAGCCTTGTCGTTGCTGACCTGTCGTTCATTAGCCTGGGACTGGTTCTGCCCGCTATCGTCGAATCCGTCGGCAATCAGGCCGACATTGTCGCTCTCATCAAACCGCAGTTTGAGGTGGGTCGGGGCGGTATAAAAGAGGGAATTGTGCGCGATGCCGGTCTGCGCGACGACGCAGTTTCTGGTGCCTTGTGGTCGGCATGGGATCTTGGGTTTGGGACTGCTGGGCTCATCTCCTCCCCGATTGCAGGGTCCGCGGGAAATCACGAGTACCTCGCATGGTTCTCCACCAGTGGGGGCAGCAATCCGACAGAATGGTTAGAGCAGGTTTCTGCGATAACAAAGGGTTGAGCGCTTGTAGCTTTCTGGCAGCCTGTGGCTGACAGGGTTTGCGCGATAATCGGTGAGGGAGGCTTACGTGTCAGGTCGGCACTTCCTTGTTGTCTCGCACACCGGGCGGGCAGAGACGCTAGACGCATCCATCGCGGTGTGCCGAAAGTTGATCGCCGATGGTGTCATTCCGGTTTTGTGCCCCTCTGATCTGCATGACGTTCTAGAGAAGGCACCTGACCTCGTCGTGCAAGTTCTCGGTGATGGTGTGCCGCTCGCCGACCTTGAGCTAGCGATTGTGTTGGGCGGTGATGGCACGATTTTGCGCGCCGCAGAGTTGGTGCGCGAGTCGGCAACTCCACTTCTTGGCATCAACCTCGGACATGTTGGCTTCCTCGCAGAAGCGGAACGTGAAAGCCTCGATGAGAGCGTGCAGAGGGCGCTAAATCGCGAGTACGAGATAGACGAACGCTTGACGCTATCCGTGCGGGTAAAAGTCAACTCACGGGTGGTGTACGAGACGTGGGCGCTCAATGAGGCCACGGTCGAAAAAGCAAGCCGTGAGCGGATGCTTGAAGTGGTCATTGAGGTCGATGGCCGTCCACTATCGAGCTTCGGGTGTGACGGAGTCGTGATGGCAACACCGACCGGTTCGACCGCCTACTCTTTTTCTGCCGGTGGGCCTATCGTGTGGCCGAATCTTGATGCGATGCTTTTGGTGCCACTGAGCGCCCACGCATTGTTTGCCAGACCTCTTGTGGTGGGTCCGGGGTCGACTTTCGCGGTCGAGGTCCTGGATCGCACACAAGGAACGGGTGTGCTGTGGTGTGACGGTCGGCGGACGTGGGATCTACCCCGCGGTGCTCGAGTTATCGTGACCACATCACCGATCCCGGTTCGGGTAGCGCGATTGCACAGTGGACCATTCACTGACCGACTCGTGACAAAGTTCAACCTTCCGGTCACCGGATGGCGTGGCCCGGTCGAAGGGGAAGGCAACACTCCGTGATCGAAGAACTATCGATCCGTGATTTGGGAGTTATCGGTGAGGCGAGGCTGCCGCTCGGCCCCGGCTTCACCGCCCTGACGGGTGAAACCGGTGCGGGAAAAACCATGGTCGTCACCGCTCTTGGGCTCCTGCTGGGGGAGCGGGCGGATAGCCAGGTGCTGCGACGCGGGAGCTCGGCAGCCATCGTCGATGGGCACTGGATGATTTCGGAATCGGGTTCAGTGGCCGCACGGGTAACCGACGCTGGCGGTGAACTCGATCCAGCTGGTGAAGGGCAGGTGTCTCTGCTTCTCAGCAGATCGGTGTCGGCGGAGGGTCGTAGTCGTGCCGTTGTTGGCGGGAGGACAACCCCGGTGGGTGTGCTGAACGAACTGGGACGCGAGCTTGTTGTTGTTCATGGGCAGTCTGATCAGGTGCGACTGCGTTCGGCGACCGCCCAACGCGAGGCGTTAGACCGGTTTGCGGGTGAAGGGTTCGCCACCGTACTCGAGGAGTATCAGCAAAGCTATCGGCGCTGGCAGGCGGGCCAAGGTGAACTCGACGTCCTCGTCGCAGAGGGGGACCGCCGCTCACGTGAAGCTGACGAGTTGCGCAGTGCGATTGCCGAGATAGAACAGGTCGATCCTCAGCGTGGGGAAGACATCGAACTCTCAGAACGCGCAGAGCGTCTCGGGAATTTGGAAGAACTCCGGGTTTCAGCCTCTGGTGCACTCGAAGCGGTCTCTGCGCAGTCCACCGTTGACGGAACCGATGTCCTTGCTCTGCTCGACAGCGCGCGCCGACAGCTCGAGCGGGTTGCAAGTCATGATGCATCCCTCGCCCCCGTTGTCGAGGGTTTGACGAATGCGTCCTTTGCTGTCTCGGAGATTTCTGCGCAGCTCTCGAGCTACCTTAGCGGTCTTGATGCTGATGGAGCGGGCGAGCTTGAAGTGATCCAGGAGCGACGTGCACACTTGTCCGCCCTCGCGCGTAAGCACGGTTCGAGCCTCGATGAAACAATCGATTTTCTTGATGTCGGCAGCAGTCGTTTGCTCGAACTGGATAATGATTCAGACCGCATCGATCACCTTCGTGACGAGGTTGAGGCCGACCGTGCGCGGTTGATTTCCTTGGCAGAACAACTGACCGAGCTTCGTCGGGCGGCGGCGGTGACGCTCGCGGCCGACGTGACAGCCGAACTTTCCGCGCTAGCGATGCCGGACGCGGCAATAAGCGTGGAGGTCGACGTTCTGGGAGATCATTCGCTCGCCGGCCACGACCAGGTAACAATTTTGCTGCAACCACACAAAGGAGCGGAGCCGAGGCCGCTCGGCCGCGGAGCATCCGGTGGTGAGCTTTCGCGCGTCATGCTCGCCATAGAGGTGGTGATCGCCTCAAGCGACCCCGTCCCGACCTTCATTTTTGACGAGGTCGATGCGGGGGTAGGTGGTGCATCCGCTATTGAGATTGGAAAGCGGCTCGCGCGATTAGCGCGCACCGCGCAGGTCGTTGTCGTGACACATTTGCCGCAGGTTGCCGCGTTTGCCAACAATCATCTTCGCGTGGTGAAAAGCACTGAGGGCGAAATTACGGCCAGTAGTGTGCAGCAGTTGCAGGGCGATGAGCGCGCTGAAGAACTGGCTCGAATGCTCTCCGGGTTAGCCGATTCTGAGAGTGCCCTCGTGCACGCTCGTGAGCTGTTAGAGACAGCGAGATCGCTCGCGACGTAGTTGTGCGAGAATTCTCCACTTTCCTGGCCTGTCGTAGCAGCGCAAGCCTCGCCGGTCGCTGATAGACTGCAATCCCGTGGTGGTCAAACATTTTGCGGAAACAACGAAGCACATTTTCGTCACGGGAGGTGTCGTCTCAAGCCTTGGTAAAGGGCTTACGGCGGCCAGTCTCGGTAACCTGCTGACGGCACGCGGACTGCGCGTCGTCATGCAGAAGCTCGATCCATATCTGAATGTGGATCCGGGGACCATGAATCCGTTCCAACACGGTGAAGTCTTTGTGACCGATGATGGTGCGGAGACGGACCTCGATATTGGTCACTACGAGCGCTTCCTGGATATCAATTTGAGTCAGGCCGCCAACGTGACGACCGGGCAGATTTACTCGCACGTCATCGCCAAGGAGCGTCGGGGCGAGTACCTCGGTGACACGGTGCAGGTCATCCCGCACATCACGGATGAGATCAAACGCCGAATGAGGTTGCAGGCTGGCAACGACCCGCGACCCGACGTGATTATCACGGAGATCGGTGGCACGGTCGGTGACATCGAGTCTCAGCCGTTTCTTGAGGCTGCGCGCCAAGTGCGCCACGAGATCGGCAGATCCAATTGCTTCTTCGTGCACGTTTCGCTCGTGCCCTACCTGAGCGCTGCAGGCGAGCAAAAGACGAAACCCACCCAGCACTCTGTGGCAGCGCTGCGCTCGATCGGTATTCAGCCGGATGCCATCGTGTTGCGCAGCGACCGGCCGGTTCCCGAGTCCATGAACCGCAAGATCGCGTTGATGTGTGACGTGGACCCTGAGGCGGTCGTTAACCTGCCAGATGCGCGCAGCATTTACGACATTCCGTCGACACTTCACGAACAGAACCTTGACGCCTACATCATTGAGCACTTCGGCTTGGCGACCGAGGATGTGGATTGGACCGGTTGGGCTGAGCTTCTCCGCGCCGTCCACGAACCAAAATATGAGGTCACGATCGGCCTTGTTGGCAAGTACATTGACCTTCCTGACGCCTACCTTTCGGTGACAGAGGCGCTGCGTGCGGGCGGCTTCGCCCAGAACACGAAGGTCAACATCCGCTGGATCGCGTCGGACGACTGCGAAACGCACGAGGGCGCAGCACGCAACCTTTCGGACCTTGATGGTATTTGTGTTCCGGGCGGGTTCGGGGTTCGAGGAATCGAAGGAAAGCTCGGCGCCTTGACGTTTGCACGCGAAAACAGCATTCCCGTGCTGGGACTGTGTCTCGGCCTGCAGTGCATGGTCATTGAGTACGCGAGAAACAAGGCGGGACTCCAGGGGGCATCCTCGTCGGAGTTTGACCCCGACACGCGCTTTCCTGTCATTGCCACCATGGCGGAGCAGGTCGACATTCTTGCCGGCGGCGATCTCGGCGGAACGATGCGGCTCGGCCTCTACCAGGCAGACCTCGCCGACGGTTCCATCGTGCGCGAACTTTATGGCGACGCCTCGGTGTCGGAGCGGCACCGTCATCGCTACGAAGTAAACAACGTTTATCGCGAGCAGATCGCGGAGGCCGGGCTGGTGTTTTCGGGGATGTCACCCGATCGAAATCTCGTCGAGTACATCGAGTTGCCTCGTGACGTTCACCCGTTCTACGTCGCGACGCAGGCTCACCCTGAGCTGCGTTCGCGGCCAAACCGGGCACACCCGTTGTTTAGGGGGCTCATAGGAGCGGCTCTGGATCGGCAGAAGGCCAGCCGCCTGTTTGAGGTTGCTGACCCAGAGGCGGCAGGGGCTGACGCCGCTCAGTCCGGTGCAAGCGCGCAGGAAGTTGTCGATGCCTGAACCCCTGAAGGACGAGGTGTGTCCCGCGCGGGTCGTGGAAAGTGCATCCGTCTTCTCTGGGGCCGTGTGGGATGTCCTTCGGGAACGATTCGTGCTCGGTGATGAAGAGATCGTGCGCGAGTTTCAGCGGCATCCGGGGGCGGTTGCGGTTCTGGCGGAGGATTCTGCGGGGCGATTGCTGCTCATCAAGCAGTATCGCCATCCGGTCGGCTACCGGGACTGGGAGCTTCCCGCTGGGCTGCTTGATATTGACGGTGAGGATCCGCTAGAGGCCGCCAAGCGTGAGCTCGCGGAGGAAACTGACCTTCAGGCCGCGCACTGGTCACAGCTTTGCCAGTTCTTTAGTTCACCGGGTGGTAGCTCAGAGGTGATCACGGTCTTTCGTGCCAGTGGGCTTTCGCCAGCGTCCGAAACTTTTGAACGCACGGGCGAGGAAGCGGGGATCGAAGTGCGGTGGGAGCCGTTCGACGATGTCGTAGCCGCTGTTCTGGATGGCCGCGTACGCAATTCAATTCTTGCCATTGCGGTGCTGAATGCCTCAGCGCGACGCTAACGGCACACCAGATGCTGCTGCTGAGCCTTCGGCCAGTGGTGTTGTGAGGCAAGCCTCGGCATCACAACTGCAGGCCTACTTATCGCGTTACCTTCGCCACGTGACCGTGGAGCGAGGGCTCTCCGCGAACACGGTTTCGGCGTATCGGCGTGACCTTGAGGCGTACCTCGCCCAGCTTGAGCAGAGTGCGATCACGGTGCCCGAGTCGGTCACCGCCATAGATGTCACCGCCTTTCTGCACGGGCTTCGCGATCGGGGCGAAGGGTCATTGGCGACCTCATCCGCTGCGCGCATGCTCTCGTCGGTGAAGGGGTTTCACCGTTTTCTGCTCGACGAGGGAGCTGTCGATACTGATGTGTCGATCGATGCCAAACCTCCGAAACTCGCCAGCAGACTTCCGAAGGCCATTTCGATTCAACAGATGGCGGACATTCTTGCAACGACGGATGGCGATGATCTGAAGGCTCTTCGCGATAAGGCACTGCTGGAACTCCTCTACGCCACCGGTGCTCGGATATCGGAAGCTGTTGACCTGAATGTTGATGACGTGATCAGCGAGACTGGCCAGGGCGCGGCAGAGGTCGTGCGACTGTTTGGCAAGGGACGCAAGCAACGCATTGTTCCGCTGGGAAGTTTTGCGCGCGATGCCGTCGATGCCTACCTTGTACGAGCGAGGCCTATGCTCTCTGCGCGAGGGGCGTCAACTCCCGCACTCTTTCTTGGCATGCGCGTCGCTCGACTTTCGCGGCAGAACGCGTGGTTGATCATCCGTGATCGCGCAGAACAGTCCAACATCGGGAAAGCAATATCACCCCATACGTTTCGGCACTCGTTTGCCACGCACCTTCTCGAAGGTGGCGCCGATGTGCGGGTAGTGCAGGAGTTGTTGGGGCATGCGTCCGTCTCGACAACCCAGATCTACACGCGTGTTACCGCCGACACCTTGCGAGACATGTACACGATGGCGCATCCGAGAGCCACCTAGCGAGGCGCGCCTCGGGATCCACACCAGCACGTCCGGTTAGACTTTCTTCGTGACCGCCAAGAAGGATGATTCCGCCACCCAACTGTCGGGCCTTGAGTCGGTAGAACTCGGCCCCACCGGGCGTCCGGTCACCGAGTTCAGCATTCCCAAGACACTGAACGGTCACGGCCCCGCACGCATCATCGCGCTGTGCAACCAAAAGGGTGGCGTTGGCAAGACCACGACCACGATCAATCTTGGCGCGGCACTCGCCGAGTATGGCCGTCGCGTATTGTGCGTAGATTTCGACCCTCAGGGTGCTTTGTCTGCGGGCCTCGGGGTGTCGATGCACGACGTTCCCAACATTTACGACCTGCTGCTCGGCACAGTGGCAGACACTTCGTCGGCGATTCAACACACGCGCACCGAAAACCTTGACGTGATTCCGGCAAACATTGATTTATCTGCCGCTGAGGTGCACCTCGTCAATGAGGTGGCCCGCGAACAGATCCTCGCGCGTGTGCTGCGCAAGGTGGCCAACGATTACGACGTTATTCTCATTGACTGCCAGCCGTCACTGGGGCTGCTCACGGTGAACGCATTGACGGCAAGCCACGGAGTGCTGATTCCGCTGGAATGCGAGTTCTTTGCTTTGCGTGGCGTTGCGCTTCTCGTAGAAACGATTGAGAAAGTGCGTGACCGCCTGAACCCAGCGCTCGAACTCGACGGCATCCTCGCCACCATGTACGACTCTCGCACCCTGCACTCTCGCGAGGTGCTCGAGCGTGTCGTGGAGACTTTCGGCGGCAAGGTTTTTGAAACGGTGATTGGTCGCACGGTGAAATTCCCTGACGCGAGCGTTGCGGGTTTGCCTATTACCGACTTTGCACCGGAGCACGCGGCGGCAGCCAGCTACCGTCAGCTTGCGCGGGAGCTCATCCAGCGTGGCGCCGTTGCCTAGTGTTGTGGCTCGCACGGGTGAAGTAGTGGTGTCATCAGCGAGCGACGAGCAGGATGCCGCTGCAGGTTTTTCTGTCACGCTCGCAAACTTCAACGGCCCGTTCGATTTGTTGCTCACGCTCATTGCGAAGCACGAACTTGATGTCACCGAAATTTCGCTGAGTGCGGTCACTGACGAGTTCATTTCCTATCTCGGCAAGCTTGATTCACTGGAGGAGCTGGACCAGGCGAGCGAGTTTGTTGTTGTCGCCGCCACGCTTCTTGACCTCAAGATTGCGAGCCTGCTTCCGCAGGGCGAACTCGTGGACGCTGAGTCGGTGGCGCTTCTGGAGGCGCGCGATCTGCTCTTCGCGCGTTTGCTTCAGTACCGCGCATTCAAGGAAGTATCGGCCTGGTTCAGCACTGGCTTTGAAGCGGAGGCGGTGCGCAACGCGCGCCAGGTGAGGCTCGAAGAGAAGTATCGTGCTCGCACGCCCGAACTTGTGTGGACGCTCACCCCCGACGATTTTGCCGCCATTGCCGCGCTGGCGTTGGCCCCTCGCGAAATTCCCACCGTGGGACTTGACCACTTGCATGCACCGCTCGTCAGCATCCGGGAGCAGGCTGCCATTGTTGTTTCGGCGTTGCGGCGAGGCGAGCCAGTCACGTTTCGTGAACTGATTGCTGGCGCTGATCGCAAGGGTGTTGTTATCGCGCGTTTTCTTGCGGTGTTGGAGTTGTACCGCGCCAATGCCATTTCTTTCGACCAGCTTGAGCCGCTCGGCGAGCTGAGCATTCGCTGGACTGCAGAAAACTGGTCGGATGCGAATCTGTCGTCTTTGGGCGCAGACTACGGAGGTAACTGACGGTGGATGCCGAGTTAGAACGTCGACTCGAGGCTATTTTTATGGTCGCCGATGAACCACAGAGCGTTGTCGCGTTGGCGAGTGCTTTGGATGCACCGGTTGCCGCCGTGCGTAAGGCAATTGAGCGGCTCGTGGTTGACTACGACGGTGCAGTGGCTGACGGTGCATCCGACGCTAGTGGTACGCGTCGCGGATTCGAACTGCGCGAGGTCGGCGGCGGCTGGCGCATCTACGTGCGCGGCGAGTTCGATGATGTTGTGCGTGACTTTGTACTCACTCAGAATCCCACGAAACTTTCTCAAGCTGCGCTCGAAACTCTCGCCGTGATTGCCTACAAGCAGCCGATCAGTCGAGGTCAGATCGCTGCCATTCGCGCTGTTAACGTCGACTCTGTTGTGCGCACTCTCGTGGGCCGTGGCCTCATCACCGAGGCGTATACCGACAGCGAGACGGGCGCCATCAACTATGAGACGACAGAATTGATGTTGACCCAATTGGGAATCAATTCGATTGATGATCTCCCAAAAATTTCACCACTACTGGATGACGGAGCTGAGGGTTTTGATGGAATCGTCTAATCGTTCAGAGGCAGAGCGCGTTCCCGCTGAGCACATTCCGGCAGAAGACGGCGTTCGCCTGCAGAAACTCATGGCTGCGGCGGGAGTTGCCTCTCGCCGCGTCTCAGAGAACTTGATTGCCGCTGGCCGCGTCGAGGTCAATGGCGAAGTGGTGATGGAGCTCGGTCGTCGAGTGCTCGAGACGGATCTCGTGTCCGTTGATGGCGTCGCCATCCAGCTCGACACGAGTCGTCGCTACCTCATGCTCAACAAGCCAGTGGGCATTGTGAGTTCGCTCAACGACGATCGTGGCAGACCAGACCTTGCCCGTTTCGTGTCGCAGTTCGAGGAGCGACTGTTCAACGTTGGCAGGCTCGATGCGCAGACTTCAGGGCTGCTGATCCTCACGAATGATGGCGATCTCGCGCACGTTCTGGCGCATCCATCGTTCGGCGTGATGAAGACGTACATTGCTAAAACTGAGGGGCGCATTACCCCGCAGATTGTGGCGAAACTTACCGCGGGCGTCGAGCTAGAAGATGGCCCGATCGCAGCTGACAAGGCACGTATTGTGGGTCAGGCGGGCGCCCGCGAGACGATGATCGAGATCACGCTGCATTCTGGCCGCAATCGCATTGTGCGGCGCATGCTCGAGGCGGTAGGGCATCCAGTCATCGATCTCGTGCGACGCCAGTTCGGGCCGCTGCATCTTGGTTCTCTCGGCATGGGCGAGATTCGTGACCTGTCGAAGGCGGAGCTCGGTGAGCTACTCACGATCTCCCGTGAGGCGGCGGCGGAGACCGCAGGGCTGGCAGAGGCAGCAGGGTTGACTGGGGCCACAGAGCCACGCGAAACGGAGCACCGATCGTGAACGGTAGCCGCATCTCCGGTCAAGTGCGTATTGTCGGATCCGGGCTGCTGGGCGCGAGCATTGGGCTTGCGCTGCGATCCAAGGGTGTCGACACGATTATGGATGACGTGTCGCCTGGTGCGCTTTCGCTTGCAATCGATTACGGCGCTGGGCGCGCGGCCGCGGCAGCGGATACGCCAGGGCTCATTGTTGTTGCTGTGCCGCCGGACCAAACCGCCACTGTCATCGCGAGAGAGCTTGCCGCTTTCCCGGAGGCCATCGTCACGGACGTTGCGAGTGTGAAGGGTTTGCCGCTCGCGCAGTTGCGGGAGATGGGCGCGGATATTTCTCGTTACGTGGGGTCGCATCCGCTCGCCGGCCGTGAACGCGGTGGGGCGATCTCGGCCAGAGCAGATCTGTTTGTTGGGCGGCCTTGGGTGATCGCCACCGGAAACGACGAGACCACCGCTATGGTCGGCGTGATTGAGGACCTCGTGCTCGATCTGGATGCCATCCCCATGCTCATGACGGCGGAGGAGCACGACCAGAGCGTCGCGCTTGTGTCGCACGTTCCGCAAGTAATTTCCACGATTCTGGCGAAGCAGCTTTCGCGGGGGACTGAGCGGTCGCTCTCGCTTGCAGGCCAAGGCGTGCGCGATACGACGCGCATCGCGGCGAGTGACCCGCAACTGTGGATCCAGATTCTGGTGGCCAACAGCGAAACTGTCGTCGACATTTTGCGTTCCTTCCATGGCGATCTGGGCGAGCTTATCGGCACGCTGGGGGACACTTCCGTTCCCGGAGCCAAGCGCGCGATTGCTGAAACACTGGCTGCCGGCAATGTTGGCGTGGCGCGGCTGCCAGGCAAGCACGGTCAGGATCGACGCTTTAGCCAGATTGTGGTGATGGTGGATGACACGCCAGGCGAGTTGGCGCGCCTACTCGTGGAGATCGGCGACATCGGTATCAATGTTGAAGACCTGCGACTCGAGCACTCACCCGGCACCCTCGTGGGCCTTGCCGAGATTTCTGTCTTGCCGGAGGTTGAAGCTCAACTTGTGACCGAGCTTGAGGCGCTCGGTTGGCGCGTTGCGGAGGCGTGGAAATGACACGGAAACGAATCGCAGTAGCAGTGGACGGCCCAGCCGGCAGCGGAAAGTCCAGCGTGAGCAAGGCTGCTGCGCGCCGCCTCGGCTTCGACTATCAAGACACCGGGGCCGCGTATCGCGCACTCGCCTGGTTCGCCCTCTCGAGGGGAGCCAACCTTGACGACGAACGCGAGATCGTGGCGCTGCTGGATGACTTCGACTACGAGATCGGTCTCGACCCCGACGACTATTTTGTGCACGTCGGCGGCACCGTCGTGACGGATGCGATTCGTGACCCGGCTGTCTCTGCCGTGGTGAGCCGCGTTGCGCGAGTTCCCGCCGTGCGCGCGCACCTCACGGCCTTGTTCCGCGAGAACATCGCCACCGGTGAGCGCTCGGGCATCATCACGGAGGGCCGCGATATTACGACCATCGTGGCGCCGGAAGCCGAAGTGCGCGTGCTGCTCACGGCATCCGCTGAGGCTCGAACGGCGCGTCGCACTGCGGAACTGTCGTCGTCCGCTGCGGATGCCATCGGTGAGCAACTGAGCGCGCGTGACGCGCAGGACCTTGCCGTTGTCGACTTCATGAACGCTGCGGCCGGGGTGACGACGTTGGATTCCACCGAGCTGAACTTCGAGGAAACGATCGATGCGCTCGTCGCTTTGATTCGCCCCTGAAATTTGGATGTCTGGGAGCCCGTAAGATTGATGGATGCCAGAAGACGATGATTTTCCCGAGCTGAACCCGGAACTCGCCGACCGCCTGGCAGCGATGGACGAAGAAACAGCTGCCCAGCGAGCGAGCGCACTTCGCGCCGGCCTCGCCGACTACGATCTTGATGACGAGGATCTTGGCATCCTCGACGCTGCGACCGACGACCCGGATGCCATCACCTACCTTCCCGCGTTGCCGGTTCTCGCCATTGTGGGGCGCCCCAACGTGGGCAAGTCCGCCCTCGTGAACCGCATTCTTGGTCGCCGCGAAGCTGTGGTGCAAGACATCCCTGGTGTCACCCGTGACCGCGTGAACTACAAGGCGGAGTGGAACGAGCGCCACTTCACCCTCGTTGACACCGGTGGTTGGGAGCCGGATGCCAAGGGCATTCACGCCGCCGTGGCGCTGCAGGCCGAGGTCGCCATCGAGCTTGCCGATGCCGTGCTGTTC
>JBDSUT010000121.1:0-3931 GCA_039927595.1 Terrimesophilobacter sp. | reverse complement strand
GTGTGGTTGTACACGACGTCGAGAATTACTTCGATGCCGGCCTCATGCAGCAACCGGACCATCCCTTTGAACTCTCGAACTACTGCGGCTGGGCCAGAATGTTGGGCCGCCTTGGACGCCCACCGTGCGTGGGGGGCAAAAAAGTTCAGGCTGTTGTATCCCCAGTAGTTGTGCAGCCCCATGTTGACGAGCCGCTGCTCCGTGACGAACTGGTGCACGGGCAGCAGTTCGACGGCGCTGACTCCGAGCTCGTGCAGGTAGTTGATGGTGGATTCGTGCGCGAAGCCTGCGTAACTGCCGCGAAGTTCTTCTGGCACTGCAGGGTTGAGCTTGGTAAACCCCTTCGCGTGCACCTCATAGATGACCGTGTGGTCAACGGGTGTTGCGGGTTTAGTGGTGCCGGCCCAGTCGAATTCGTCGTCGAGGATGCATGATCGCCATTGGCCTGTTGGCGTTCGCGTGAGGCCCCGCGAATACGGATCAATGAGGTGAAGCTGCGCGTCGAACCGACCAACGCCCGGAAGGGGATCGAGGGGGCCGCTGGGGCCGTTGGCTCGAACCGTATAGTTTCGGCCGGCAACCAACTGCGGTGAGGCGGCGAACCACACATTGTGTTCGTCCCGCTCGAACGGGATGGTGTTGGCAATCCAATCCGGGTCTTTGAGTGAGAACAGGCAGAGTTCCATCGCGGTCGCGCTAGCCGAGTAGACGCGCACTTCTCCACCGTGCTCCGTGAGCCGTGCTCCGAGGCTGTGGAGAGGGTCAACAGACGGCATCGTTCTAGAGTAATTGAGTGGGCTCGGTCGTTGTCGCAGAGAAGGGAGCGTGAATCATGGTGGTGTATCTCGATCACGCCGCGACGACACCGATACTCACCGCGGCAAAGGCGGCATTTATTGACGCGCTGGGGGTCGTCGGAAATCCCTCGTCGATTCATGGCATGGGCCAAAATGCGAAGCGCATGCTCGAGGAAGCGCGGGAGACTGTTGCCGAGAGTTTGGGCTGCGATCCGATCGAAGTGATTTTTACCTCTGGCGGCACAGAGTCGGTGAATCTTGCGATCAAAGGAATGTTCTGGGCGCGAACGGCGAGTTCTTCGGGTGCTGCGCGCCGTCGCATCCTCGTTCCGCGCGGGGAACACCACGCGACAATCGACGCGGTGGAGTGGCTTGAGCGGCACGAGAGCGCGATTCTCGAGTGGCTGCCACTCGACGAGTGCGGCCGCATCTCACTTGAGGCATTGTCGACCGCGCTCAGCACCTTCGACGACATCGCTCTGGCCACTGTTCTGATGGCCAATAACGAGGTCGGCACCATTCAGCCAGTGAAACAGATTGTTGAATTGTGCGCGGCGCACGGGGTGCCAGTGCACTCGGATGCCGTGGCCGCCTACCGCCACATCCCCATAGATTTTGCGTCGTCTGGCCTTGCTGCGCTCTCGGTGTCCGCGCACAAAATCGGTGGACCACTCGGTATGGGTGCGCTCGTGCTCTCCCGCACCACGGCGATCGAACCACTCATTCACGGGGGAGGGCAGCAGCGCAAGGTTCGCTCTGGCACGCAAGATGTGCCCGCAGCAATTTCCTTCGGGGTTGCTGCGCAGCACCCGGCACCATCGCTGAGCGAGCTACGGGACCGATTGATTGCGGGGGTGCGTGCGGCGGTGCCCGCTGCGATCCTTCGCGGCGATCCGATCGATCGACTGGACAACAACGCACACTTCACCTTTCCTGGCTGCGAGGGAGACTCCTTGCTGTTTCTGCTTGACGCTGCTGGCGTGAGCGTGAGCACGGGTTCGGCTTGCCAAGCCGGCATCCCTGAGGCGAGCCATGTTTTGCTGGGAATGGGGCTGAGCGAAGCAGAAGCCAAAGGAGCCCTGCGATTCACCCTGGGCCACACGTCGACACAGGCGGATGTCGATGCTCTCGTTGCCGCCTTACCCGAAGCGCATGAACGTGCGTTACGCGCCGGATTGTCGAATCGGGACACATCGCGCTGACGCTCTCCGACATCCCGTAGCCCAGCCTGTTTACACTGGATGGGTGAAAGTTTTGGCAGCGATGAGTGGTGGCGTCGATTCGGCGGTGGCGGCGGCGCGTGCTGTCGACGCCGGGCACGAGGTGGTGGGAGTGCATTTGGCACTCAGCCGAATGCCGGGAACGCTGCGCACCGGAAGCCGCGGTTGTTGCACGATCGAAGACTCTATGGATGCGCAGCGCGCCGCAAACCTCATGGGAATTCCGTATTACGTGTGGGATTTCTCTGAGCGCTTCAAACTCGACGTCGTTGATGACTTCATCGCCGAGTATGCGGCCGGCCGCACGCCCAATCCGTGTCTGCGGTGTAATGAACGCATCAAGTTTGCTGCCCTCCTCGAGAAGGCACTTGACCTCGGATTTGATGCTGTTGCCACCGGGCACTACGCGAACATTGTGACGGATGCTGACGGCAACCGTGAGCTCCACCGTGCGGCCGACTGGGCAAAAGACCAGTCCTACGTGCTCGGAGTGCTCACGGCCGAACAGCTCGCCCACAGCATGTTTCCGCTTGGCGCGACCCCCAGCAAAGCTGAGGTGCGCGCAGAAGCTGCGGAGCGCGGTTTCTCGGTGGCGAGCAAGCCAGACAGCCACGACATTTGCTTCATCCCCGATGGCGACACCCGCGGGTGGCTTGCCGAGAGACTTGGAGCAGAGCAGGGCGACATCTTGGATCGCAACGGAGAAAAACTCGGCACGCACGAGGGCGCTGCGGCTTTCACCGTCGGCCAGCGAAAAGGCCTTCACATCGGATACCCGTCGGATGATGGAAAACCGCGCTTCGTTTTGGAGGTGCGCCCCAAGACCAACGAGGTGGTGGTCGGGCCGCGTGAAGCGCTCGCTCTCGCAGAGATCGCAGGCTCACGATTCTCGTGGGCTGGCATCCCGCCCAAGAGTGCTGACATTCCGTTCGCCTGCATGGTGCAGATTCGGGCGCACGCCGACCCGGTTCCCGCCTCCGTGGTTATTGTCGACGGTGAAGTCGTAGCGACGCCAGAAGTGCCGCTCAATGGGGTTGCTCCAGGGCAGAGCGCAGTGATCTATCTGGGCACGAGGGTGCTCGGCCAGTTCACGATCGATCGCACCGTCTCCGCAGTGCCTGTTATCGCACCGTGAGCGACTTCTTGTAGAATTCAGAAGGCTTCAGGAACCAAGCCAGGTTCGCTCGCCTCCCGCTAACATTCGTGAGGTTTCAGTGACTGCCAATCCGCTTGCGCCTTCGTGGCTCGTCCACCCCGTCGACGCCAACGCGCTCAACCCGGCACTGTGGTCGACTGGCGCCGTGCGCGGCACCGCCGGAGAGCTCAGCGTGGCGGGAGTTTCTGCCACCGAGCTTGTTGCGCGATTCGGCACACCCCTCTACGTTGTCGACGAGGCCGACGCGCGCCATCGTGCCGTGCACATTCGGGATGCCTTTGTTGACGCGTTTGCGCCCCTGGGCGCGCGAGTGACGGTCTATTACGCGGGTAAAGCGTTTCTTTCTGCTGAGGTCGCCAGATGGATGATCGCAGAGGGTCTTTCTATCGACGTGGCCAGTGGCGGTGAGCTTGCGCTGGCCCTTGCTGCCGGTGTTCCACCAGAGCGCATGGGGTTCCACGGCAACAACAAGAGCGAAGAAGAAATTGACCGTGCCGTCGCCGCGGGTGTCGGCGTCATTGTGATCGACAGTCATAGTGAGGTCGAGCGCGTTTCGCAGTCCGCGTCGCGACTCGGCACGGTTCAACGCGTGCGCGTGCGCGCGAACTCCGGCGTGAATGCTCACACCCACGAATATTTGGCGACCGCGAGGGAAGACCAGAAATTCTGTATCGCGTTGTCGGATATTCCTGAGATCGTGGCCAGCATCCGTTCCCAGCCATCACTGAGCTTTGTCGGGATGCATTCCCACATCGGTT
>JBDSUT010000120.1:0-2021 GCA_039927595.1 Terrimesophilobacter sp. | reverse complement strand
ACCTGCTAATAGACACGTTTGAAACAGGGTGGGGAGTCGCTATGCGATTCCCCACCCTGAGTCATCGATTAAGCACCACGGATGTCGCGCACCAGCGTCGCATCCTTCGTACAAGTTAACGAAGTGTCTGAAGAATCCGGGGGGAGGAATCATGATCGAGATCTGCACGCAGCGCGTCGCAGTTCGCTCAGCTTTCCCCAATCTGCGCCGCACAGAGGAGGGATTCGGGCTGATCGAGATCATCGTCTCCATCATGCTCCTGCTCATCCTCGCAGTTTCCGTTATGCCGATACTCGTCCAGGGTCTCCGGCAGGCAGCGTCGAACTCCACTCTCGCGACCGCAACGCAACTCGCCAACGATGAGATCGAGCGTCTGCGCACGTGGAAAACCTGCAGCGAGATGGCGCCGGCCAGTATCAATACTACCGATGCCCGAGGCGTCGATCTCACCATTGACACCACGGTTGGTGCCTGTTCTGTCTCGCCGCAGAACCCCACCAAGGTTCCGGTAACTGTTACTGTTACGCGTGTCGACACCGGAGTCGTCGTTACGTCCACTACGACTTACCTCTTCATCTCGGAGCCATGACATGACTGAATCAGGCGTAAAACGGGATTCTGCAGGATTGGACGAATCCGAAAAGGGTTTCACCATCATGGAGTTGCTCGTCTACTCCCTCCTGCTGTCCATCGTCATCGCCATGGTGGGCGGCATGATTATTAGCACCCTGAGGGTGTCAAATACGGTCGTCAGCATGACGAGAACCTCCACATCCGGCCAGCTTGTGGCGAAATCCGTGGTCACGGGTATTCGCAACTCTTCTGACTTCCGCCTCACCTCTCCGGCTGGCGATGACCAACTCCTTGTTGCGCGTGCCGCTACATTCGATTCCACGGTCAGCTGGAGATGCCTCGCGTGGTACTACTCCACTGCCGGTGATGGTGCGGTCTGGTTCACCTCATCGCCCACCGCGATTCTTCCACCCACGCCGGCAGATCTCAGCAACTGGACGTTACTCGCCAGCGACGTCCAACCGGTGTCAGGAACAACAATCTTCAACGCACTGAATGAGCGTCTATCGCTCTCCATTCTTGGGCTCGATGGCCTCAATCTGCCCATCGACATTAGGAGCTCGGCAACCAGCCGAGCTGGAGCATCAGGGAGTTTAGTATGTTTCTGAAACGATTGAGCCCAATGCGCGACGAACGAGGTGCCGCATTGGTCGCGGTGATCGGCACGTTCGCTGTTTGCCTGCTCCTGACGACACTCATCGCTTCCTCCGTGGTTCAAGGTTTGGGGTGGAGCACCTTCTCGCGGGCCTCAATCCAGTCGCACGCCGCCGCCGATGCCGGCATCGTTGCGGCGCGAGTCGGCCTGTATTCGGCGGGCAACTGCAACAGCCAGTCCACGTCCGGTGTCTACGTCTCGAACAGCAATCCCATATACACGGCCAAAGTGGAACGCAACAACGGTGCTGGGTGGGTGGCGGGCTGCCCCACCATCAATACATCCCAAGTGCGCATCACCTCGATCGGTACGGCCGAAGCGCCCGCCGTCGCCGGAATTTCCGCAGGCGACACCAGCACCGTCGAAGCGGTGTACCTCTACCTTCAGCCGGGAGTCAACCCGAGCGGAGCTGCGGTTTACGTTCACAACGACTTCGAGGTGGATGCGAACTCATCGTTTGATATCTCCGAGGCAGGGCCGAACGGGCTCCTCGTTAAAGACGGCAACTTTACCTGCGACAAAAACAACTCCGTCATCAACGGCAGCATCCTTGTGCTCGGTGACCTCACCTTCGGAGGCAAGTGCAACGTCACGGGGAGCGCAGTGGTGACCGGACTCGCAAAACTCTACACCGGTCGCATTGACGGTAATCTCACCGCCGGTTCGGTAAACCCGAATCCGCCAGGTACGCACGTCGGCGGAACCTACACTCAGAGCTCCGTGACACCACCAAGCCCCGACTGGGTTAACCTCACGTACAAACCGGGCGACTGGGTAACAAGCGCGGGCCTTC
>JBDSUT010000119.1:0-11990 GCA_039927595.1 Terrimesophilobacter sp. | reverse complement strand
GCGGATTAATGAAAATGAATGGCTGTCATGCGTGCAGCCGCAGCCGCTATGGGCCCGCCGGATACAGAGACGGTCATGAGTAGCACGCGCGACGGCGCATTACACATTTTGCAAACCGTGTTCGGTTATCCGTCCTTTCGCGGACAGCAAGCCGAGATCGTGGACCTGGTGGCCACCGGTGGCGACGCGCTGGTGCTGATGCCGACCGGCGGCGGCAAGTCGCTGTGTTACCAGATCCCCGCTCTCGTGCGCGAGGGCACCGGCATCGTTATCTCACCGCTGATTGCTCTCATGCAAGATCAGGTGGATGCGCTCGCAGCACTCGGCGTGCGGGCCGCCTTTCTCAACTCGACGCAAGGCAGCGAGGAGCGGTCCCGCGTGGAGCGAGCCTACGTCGCGGGCGAACTCGATCTGCTGTATCTCGCGCCTGAGCGACTCACCGTTCCCGCGACCGCCGACCTGCTCGACCGCGGCACGATTGCCCTCTTCGCAATCGACGAAGCGCACTGTGTTTCGCAGTGGGGCCACGACTTCAGGCCCGACTACCTCGCGCTGTCCATGCTGCACGAGCGCTGGCCCGCGGTGCCGCGCATCGCCCTCACCGCGACCGCAACAGAGCAGACGCATCAAGAAATCCAGAAGCGCCTGCAACTGGGCGATGCGAAACACTTTGTTGCCAGCTTTGACCGGCCCAACATTCAGTACCGCATCGTGCCGAAGGATCAGCCGCAGAAACAGCTGCTCGAGCTGTTGCGCACCGAACACGCGGGCGATGCCGGAATCGTCTATTGCCTCTCCCGCGCCTCCGTCGAGAAGACCGCCGAGTTTCTCGTGGAGCAAGGTATTCCGGCCCTCCCGTATCACGCGGGCCTCAACGCCCAGGTGCGCGCCGCGAACCAGTCACGTTTTCTGCGCGAAGACGGCATGATCATGGTCGCCACGATCGCGTTCGGCATGGGCATCGACAAACCGGATGTGCGGTTCGTGGCGCACCTCGACCTCCCCAAATCCGTGGAGGGCTACTACCAAGAGACGGGCCGCGCCGGGCGCGACGGCTTGCCGTCCACCTCGTGGCTTGCGTATGGCCTACAGGATGTGGTGCAGCAACGCCGCATGATCGAGCAGTCCGAGGGCGATCTCGCCCATCGTCGACGCCTCAGCGCACACCTGGATGCCATGCTCGCGCTCTGCGAAACCGTGCAGTGTCGGCGCAAGCAACTTTTGGCATACTTCGGTGAAGCCTCGCAGCCGTGCTGCAATTGCGACACCTGCTTGAACCCACCGGAGGCGTTGGATGGCACCGTTCCAGCGCAGAAGTTGCTCTCCACGGTGGTGCGATTGCAACGGGAGCGCAACCAGAAGTTCGGCGCTGGGCACCTCATCGACATCCTTCTCGGAAAGCAAACACCGCGTGTCGATCAGTACGGTCACGACGATGTCTCCACTTTCGGGATCGGCACCGAACTCTCCGAAGCAGAGTGGCGCGGCGTCGTGCGCCAGCTTCTCGCGCAGGGTTTGCTTGCCGTGAACTCGGATGGCTTCGGCACGCTCGTGATCACCGAGGCGAGTGCTGCTGTGCTGGCGGGCACGCGCATGGTGAACCTGCGTCGGGAGCCCGTGCGCACCTCCTCGCGGTCGACACGGAAAGCCCGCAGTGCGGGCGCCGACTTGCCGGAGGCGGCGCAACCGCTGTTCGAGGCACTGCGCGAGTGGCGTGCTGCCGAGGCGAAGGAGCAGGGCGTGCCCGCTTACGTGATCTTCCACGACGCGACGCTGCGCGAGTTCGCCACGCGCAACCTGTCGACGCTCGCAGAGCTCGGCACAGTCACCGGCGTTGGAGAGGCGAAGCTCGCGAAGTACGGCGAGGGGGTGCTCGGCGTGTTGGCCGGCATCGGAGTTGCGTCAGAGTAGCGGCCTCTACGATCGAATCATGCGAACCTTCTACCCCGACATCGAACCCTACGACCACGGTCAACTCGAAGTGGGTGACGGGCACTCGATTTACTGGGAGACTAGCGGCAACCCCGACGGCAAACCGGTCGTGTTTCTGCACGGCGGCCCTGGCAGCACGTCGAACCCGAAGCAGCGCCGCGCCTTCAATCCAGAGAAGTACCGAATCGTGTTGCTCGACCAGCGCGGCACGGGCAAGAGCACGCCACACGCGAGTGCTCCGGATGCCGACCTCTCCGTCAACACCACCTGGCACCTCGTCGCAGACCTTGAGAAGCTTCGCGAGCACCTTGGAATTGATCGATGGCAGGTGTTCGGCGGCTCCTGGGGGAGCACGCTCGCGCTTGCATACGCTGAGACGCATACCGACCGTGTGACCGCGCTTGTGCTGCGCGGAATCTTCACGCTGCGCGAGAGCGAATTGTTCTGGTTCTACGAGGGGCCAGCCGGTCAGCTCTTTCCCGAGGAGTTCCACAAGTTCGCGACTCACGTTGCGCCAGCAAAGCCCGGCGAATTTCGGGATGCGTACCACGCGCTGCTTTCCGACCCAGACCCGGCCGTTCACGTTCCGGCGGGCACGGTGTGGGCAACATGGGAAGCATCCGCCATCACGCTACTTCCGCGCCCAGAGGTCGTGGCAGCTTTTGCCGAACCACGACACGCAGTCGCCTTCGCCAGGATCGAAAACCACTACTTCAGAAACCACGGGTGGCTCGAAGAGGGCCAACTGCTGCGTGACGCGCACAAGCTTCGGGGCATTCCCACCGTCATCGTGCAGGGCCACTACGACGTGTGCACTCCGCCGATCACCGCGTGGGAGCTCAGTCGTGAGCTTCCGGATGCCGAGTTCATCATGGTGCAGGATGCCGGCCACGCGTTTGATGAGCCCGGCATCCTCAGTGCACTGATCGAGGCGACCGACCGGTTTGCCGACAGCTAGCTTGCGCACTTAGCGGCGGCGGCATCCTCTTCCACGGGCTTGCCATTTTCGTCATGTTCTTCGAGTTTGCTGTCGAGGCGCAGGGTGGCAAGCAAGCCGACCGCGAGGAACCCCGCGGCGGCAAAGGCCGAGTACCGGGTGCCGTCACTGAACGCTTCTTGGGCATCCAAGTAGATGGCGGCGTCGCGCACTTTGAGCCCCGGGATGGCGTTGCCCGCACTGTCGACCACGGCGTCCACGATCTGCGTCTTTGTCGCGTCGGGAAGTGGGCTGTCAGCGATGCGCGCCTGCAGCGATGACCCGACACTGGCGAACAGGATCGTGCCGAGGATGGCGATGCCCAGTGCGCTACCGATCTGGCGAGAGGTGCTTTGCGTTCCCGAGCCTTGTCCGCTCTTCTCCACCGGCACATCCACGAGGATGACACCGGTGAGCTGCGCGGTCGCGAGCCCGATACCGAAGCCGTAGATGGCGAGGCCGAGGGCAATCTGCCACCACTCGGTCGTCGGAGAGATCATGAGACCGACGATCACTATTCCGGTGATTTCAGCGAGGATGCCGATGCGAACGATCCATACCGGGGACACCTTGTTGGCGTACGTGCCGGCGAGCCCGCTGGCCACGAACGATCCGAGCGCGAGCGCCAGAATGACGAACCCGGTCTGCAGGGCGCTGTATCCGAGCACATTTTGTAGCCACAGGGGCAGAGAAAGAATGATGCCGTACTCGCCGAGCGAGACAATCATCGCCACAATATTCCCGTTTCGGAATGAAGCGATACGGAACAGGCCGAACGCGAGCATCGTGTTCTTGCCAGCGCGCTCGCGCCGGATGCCCCAGGCAATGAATCCGATCAACCCGAGAAGGGCGATCAAAAACACGATCGGGATGGGGGAGAGCTCGAACGGCCACTTCCACGAACCAAGGTCAGGAACCTTATTCGCGAGCCACCATCCGTAGGTGCGCCCTTCGATGAGGCCGAAGACGAGCGCGCCGCTGGTGATAACGGAGAGTGCTGCACCGACGTAGTCGATGCCTCGGGTGTCGGGCTCACGGGATTCGAGCACGTAGAGAGTCACGCCGATAATGATGACGATGCCGAGTGGAACGTTGATGCCGAATGCCCAGCGCCAGGAGAAGTAGGTGGTGAGCCAACCGCCGAGGATTGGTCCGACGGCCGCCATTCCACCAATGGTGGAACCCCAGATGGCGAAGGCTATGGCGCGGTCGCGGCCACGGAACGTCGCATTGATGATGGAGAGTGTGCTCGGCAGGATCATGGCGCCGCCGACACCCTGCAACACCCGCGACCCGATGAGCAGGTCACCGGTTTGGGCGGCCGCGGCGAGCACGGAGGAGAGGGCGAAGATCACGACGCCGATGACCATGAGCTTTCGGCGCCCGATGCGGTCCGCGAGCGTACCGAAGACGAGAAGAAGGGCAGCGAACACGAGGGTGTAGCTTTCCTGCACCCACTGCACTTGCGTGGAGGTGATCTTGAGTTCGTCGACGATGGAGGGGATGGCCACGTTCACAATGGTGGAGTCCACGATGATGAGTGAGACGGCCAGGCTGATGACGACCAGCCCAAGCCACTTGGCGCGTGAAGACTTCATGACGTTCGCTTCTCTGTTGATTCGGCTGATCGGTATCAATTCGTAAGCCAGCTTAGCAATTGATCAGCAGGCTGACTATCCATCAAAAGGGGGATATCCTGTGAATATGGATGCTGACCGAACCCCCAGCGAGGCCGACCACGGGCCCATGGGGGAATGGCCTACCGGGCGACTGCTGTCGACGGCATCGAGACTTGTCGAACACGCGTGGCTTGAGGCACTCGATGAGCGTGGACTGTCGCATGCGGGCCTCATTGCCCTGCATCTTCTCGGCGAAGAGCCCACGAACCAGACAGATCTGGCCGAGCGTGCCCGGGTAGAAAACCAGACAATGTCACGAACGCTGGATCGCTTGGAGCGCGAGGGCTACGTGCTGCGTGAACGCGATCCGCGTGACCGTCGTCGGCACATTGTGACGCGCACTTCCTCCGGCGCAGCCGCCTGGGATTCCGCCCGAAATCTTGAGCGAGACATCTTTCCCACCATCACCGATACGAACGCATTGCGCCGCGCACTGCTCGAATTGATCACGGCGGGCACTGCACGCCGCTGGCACCCGTAGTAACGTCAATCCATGACGTTCAACCCCGATTCCAATATTGGTTCAGGAAATGTGAGTCGCCGCGGCCGCAACACCGGCATGGCGGTTGGCGGTGGTGGCATCCTCGTGGTGATCCTCGCCCTCGTTTCCCCGCTGCTCGGCGTTGACCTCACCCCGCTGGCCGGAATGTTTGGCGACCCCGGCACGTCGCAGCAGGCTGGCCCCGTCGACAACCTTGATGAATGCAAGACGGGTGCCGACGCGAACGCAGACGTCGGATGCCGCATGAAGGGTGCGGCGGCATCCCTCGACACCTACTGGGCGCAAACGTTTGCCGCGGAAGGTATCACCTACCGTTCGCCGGCGACCCTCGTGTTGTTCAGTGGCTCGACCAGCACCGGATGCGGTAGTGCGACGAGTGCGACCGGCCCGTTCTACTGCCCACCGGACGAAACCATCTATCTCGACACCGAGTTCTTCGACCAGCTGCGAAGCCAGTTTGGGGCCAGCGGTGGGCCGCTCGCCGAAATGTATGTGGTCGCGCACGAGTGGGGTCACCACATCCAGAACGTACTCGGCACGATGGACAACCTGAACCTGCAAGACACGGGCGCAGCATCCGATTCGGTGCGCCTCGAATTGCAGGCGGACTGCTATGGCGGCGCCTGGGTGAAGAACGCGTCAACGGTCGCCGACTCCAATGGCGTGCCCTTCCTTCAGAAGATCACGAAGCAGCAGATTAGTGACGCACTGAATGCGGCCCAAGCGATTGGTGACGATCGAATCCAAGAAATGTCGAACGGCCAGGTGCATCCCGAAACGTGGACGCATGGGTCAAGCGACCAGCGTATGACGTGGTTCACGACCGGTTACGACAACGGCCCAACGGCGTGCAACACCTTTGATGTGACGCAGCCGTAGAGCACCACTTGCGAGGAGGCTGATCGAGCCTACTTGTCGCTCTGAGCGGCCTCCTGCTCGGCGAGTTGACGGTGGATATCCTCCATGTCGAGACCGCGCACCGCGGTGATGACCTCGTCGAGTGCGGGAGCGGGGAGGGCGCCGGGCTGGGAGAACACGCGCACTCCATCACGGAATGCCATGAGTGTCGGGATCGAAGTGATGCCCATGGCGCCGGCAAGCGCCTGCTGCGCGTCCGTGTCGACCTTCGCAAAAGTGACGTCGGTGTTCGCGTCACTCGCCTTGTCGTAAATGGGGCCAAACTGTTGGCACGGCCCGCACCACGTCGCCCAAAAATCGACGAGAGTTATTCCGGGAGAGGTGACGGTCTTCTCAAAATCTTCAGCGGTCAGGTCCACGGTGGGCATGGCAACTTCCATCCTTTGTTTGGTTCGTGTTTCTCGACTGCTTTCAACGTTACGGGGCGCGCAGATATTCCGTCCACCCGGGTTGACCGTGCCAAATGCGCTTCCTTAGCGCCACTGTGCACTGCGTTGCCCGTTATCGCGGGTCTCGCCCAAAGCAATGCGCGCGATTCCGGCGCGCGACCTTGCGCCCCACCGGCGCAGGATCTCGCTCACGTGGCTCTCCACAGTTTTGACGCCGATACCGAGCGCCTGAGCGATGTCAGCGTTGCTCGCCTCTGTGACAATGAGGTTCACGATGTCGCGTTGTCGTGGCGTGAGCGCGGGTGCCGGGATGCCCGCCGCCGTGGCTCCGTACAGTTCCTTTGCGACACCGATGCGAGTCGCCACTCCGAACGCGCACAGCACGCGAGAAACGTGAACGCGCACGGTGTGTTCAGAGAGGTACAGTTCGCGCGCAATCTGACTATTAGAGAGACCGGCCGCCATTTTTTCTGCGACCTCCACTTCGCGAGGAGAAAGCCCGTCGAGTCCGCTGAGTGCTGCGGGCAGCAAGCGTCGACCAACACCGCGAAGTTCGCGAGCAGCGGAGCGTCGCACCGAATGGTAGCCGTGCCCGGTCGCCTCCGACACCACGGTCTGTAAACGTTGGGCGGCCTCCCCGCGCTGTGAGGCGGCGATGCGGGCGCGTGCCAACACGATCTCTCCGTCGGATGCCTCCATCAGTCGACCGTGCCCGCGGGCATATTCGATGGCGAACTCTGCTCTCTCCACGGCGCGATCGGCATCACCGTTGAGAAGGGCGACGCGGCTTTCGATGCGGGCAACCGTGCTCGCGGCGATCGGATGCTCGCGCAGGGGCAGGGCCTGAGCAAGCCACACCTCAGCCGAGTCAACGTCAGAAGCACCAATCGCCGCCGAGGCGAGCAGTTCGAGGCCCAGCACGCGATCAATGATCATGAATCGCGCGAGGCCGGGGTCCGCGCCGGCGGCAAGGATGAACGCTGCGGCTCGTTCTTCCCGCCCGAGAGCGGCAAGCCCGTACGCGGCCAGAAGGTAGCAGCCTCGCACCACGGCGCTTGCGGGCTCTACTCCACTGGATTCGATGAGATCAGCGAGGTCCTTGGCGGTGGAACGGGAGTCGAAGCTCCCGTCGACGAGGCACGCGACGGCCCGGGCAAACATCAACTCCACTGGACTGTTTGCGCGGTCTAGGGTCGCTGCGACGAGGTCTCGCGCGAGAGTGATTTCTCCCTCAAAAGCTCGCACCCGAATGTGAAGAACGCGCATCACGGTGAGGTACGGGTGCGCGCGCCCAAAAAGCGTTGCGGGCAATGGCCCTGCACGGTCAAGAAATTGTGCCGCAAGCCTGATTCTGGCGCAGGCAAGTGCCGCTTCTGCGAGCAAATGCGTCACCGGGGTGCGTGATTCGACAGAGAGCTCCGACTCGTCAGCAGCAGCAGCATCGAGCGGGTCCCCACCGGTAATCGGGTCGAAAAGTTCGGGGTCAGTGGCAGCATTGGGCCAGCCGGCCACGGTGAAAGCGGCGACAGCGCGGGTGAGAGCGAGGGCATCCGGATCGGAACCGTCCGTTGCGACGAGCCTGAGCGCGGAGGCCACCGGATCTGTCATCAACTCGTATTCGCCAGCGACGAAGTGTTCGAGCGCGCGAAGGGAAAGGAGGAAGGCGTCATCAGTCAGGCCTTCTGACGCCGCGGAGGAGGGTGACGGCGACGGCGCCGTGAAATGCTCAAGAACGGTGTCGAGCAGCCGCATTCTGTGCACGTGCCAAGTGTAGGTTCCTCACAACGAACCGCATTCCCTTGTGGAGCCTAAACTCAAAATTATGAAAACCCACTCCACCGCCAAAGCTCGCCCCTGGTTGGTCTGGACGGTGCGAAGTGTCGCCGCCGCGGGGCTCGTGGTGGTTGCGTGGGCGTGCTTGAGCAGCTGGGGGGCTATCGTGCACGGGCATCCGGCGTACGCAGTGCTGCTCGCTGTGACCGTCACGCTGTGCGTGCTGGCGATAACGCGCTCGCTGCGGACGCGGATGCCCCGCCCAGGTTGGCGACTCGTGCTGCGCACTGCGGTGGTCATTCTCGCTCTGGGGGGCATTGCAATTGTTGGCTGGCTGCGCCCTTTCAGCGCGGAGCAACCCGCGCTTGCCGCCATCGAATCAAGTTCCACTGTCACGGTGTTGGAGACTCCGACCCGCATCGAGTTGATGCCGACCGCGACGCCGAGTGCCACGGCGGTCTTCTTCGAGCCGGGGGCCAAGGTGGAGGCCCGAGCGTATGTGGCCATCCTGCGCCCGCTGGCCGAGGCGGGTTTCACGGTCGTTATCGCCAAGCAGCCCCTCGCGGTAGCCTTCCTCTCGATAGCCGACTTCGCCGGTGTGCGCTCCGACTATCCTGCCGTGAAGCGGTGGGTTATGGGTGGCCATTCGCTGGGAGGAGTGGTGGCTTCCATTCAGGCGGAGGAGGGCGACAGTGACCCCTCAGCCCCGGTGGTCGGGCTTGTGCTCTACGCATCCTTCCCCGCGAGCGACATCTCATCGGCGCTCACGGCGCGGGTGCTCTCCGTCGCGGCGACGAACGACGGCCTTGCTACCCCGGCCGACATCTCTGCAGCCAAACCCCTGTTGCCCGCGGGCGCGACCTACACCCAGATCGCAGGAGCAGTGCACGCATTCTTTGCGGATTACGGTGCCCAACCCGGCGACGGAACCCCGACAGTCAGCCATGAGAAGGCTCGTCAGGAGATCGCCGACGCGACACTCGCCTTCGTGCGCGAGGTCAGCGGCGGGTAGCGCAGGCACTTTCGTTCCCGCGCGAGTGAAATGCCATCATGGAGTTAGCCCATCGATCGGAGCCATGAATGACTGACCCGCTTATCGCCGCGACGGAACTTGCCGAACTGCTTGAGAAGGCCACCACCGGCGGAGCTCCCGTGCGGGTGCTCGATGTGCGGTGGAGTTTGGGTGGCCCTCCCGGGTTCCCGCTCTACGAGGCAGGCCATATTCCGGGTGCCCTGTACGTGGATCTTGACACCGAGCTCGCTCGCCGCGGCGAACCGCAGGAAGGGCGTCATCCCCTGCCCACCGTCGAAGACTTTCAGGCCGCCGCGCGTCGGTGGGGGCTTCATGACGGTGAAGCGATTGTCGTGTACGACGACTGGAACAGTCAGGCTGCGGGCCGCGCTTGGTGGCTGCTGCGCCACATGGGCGTGACCGAGGTGCGGGTGCTCGACGGCGCGCTGCCCGCGTGGACTGCTGCGGGGCACGCTCTCGTGACCGGTGACGAGGATATGGCAAATATCACCCCGGGCACCATCACGTTGAGTGCCGGGCACGAACCCGTGTTGAGCGCGGATGACGCAGCCTCACTCCCGGTGAGCGGTGTGCTGCTGGATGCTCGCCCCGGCGAACGCTACCGGGGCGAAGTTGAGCCTCTCGATCCGCGTGCTGGGCACATCCCGGGTGCCGTCAATGCGCCAACGGCGGGCAACCTGGATGAGTCTGGTCGTTTTCTGAACCCGGAAGCCTTGCGTGCGCGGTACGAGGCGCTCGGCGTGAGTGTTGATCGCGCGGTGGGGGTGTACTGCGGCTCTGGCATCACCGCGGCCCACGATGTGTTGGCGCTGACGGTCGCGGGTTTTCGGCCAGCTCTCTTTGCTGGCTCGTGGTCGGCCTGGTCGAACCAGCCGGAACGGCCAGTTGCCTTAGGGTCAACGCCGTAGTCGTTAGCCCCGCGCAGTCTCGCCCCGCGCAGTCCCGCCTTGTAACGCTGCTGCGATGCGTGCGGCAATGTCTCGACGCGCCGCGGCACCCACGGTGGTCGGCAACAGCGGGTAGACGTGAACTTGACCCGCCACCTCGGCGTAATACACGTCGACACCAGAGGCTTTTGCTTTATCAACAAGCAGGCGTGCATCCGGGTTGAGGATGTCGCGCTGGCCGCTGTACACCGCGAGCGGCCCGAGCCCGGTGAAGTCGCCGAACAGGGGGCTCACCACGGGATCGGCGACGTCTCGCTCGCCAGCCCAGAGTCCGGCGAGAACTCTACCGCCCGGAACGGCCAGCCAGGGGTCTGTCGGCTGCACGTCGGGGATGCGCGGATTGGTGAACGTCAAGTCGACGGCGGGGGAGATGAGAACCGTGGCAGGCAAGGTGATGCCTTTGTCGCGCAGTGCCAGCGCTGCACAGAGAGCGATCTGGCCACCCGCGGAGTCGCCGGCGAGCGCGACGGAGCCATACGATGCGATGTTTGCTTCTGCCAAGGCGATCGTGCGGGTCACGACATCCTCGGACGTTGCGAACGGGATGAGCGGGTAGATCGGCACGGTGACGACGGTCGAAGACTCCGCCGCGATCTGCGCGGCTAGGTGCCACTGCTGCTTCGCGATCTCGTTCACCCACCCACCACCGTGGAGATAGACGACGCTGCCGACCGGTGCGGTGTTCGACGGGGCGAGCGTGTAGATCGGCCACCCGTTTTCATGCCGCACGTCAATGCTCACATCGGGCCTGAGACTTTTGGGTGGCCCGTAGGCCAGAGGAGTCAACGCTCGCTCACTCACGCGCTCGAGGGCACCTCGGTGCGAGAGGTAAGTCTTATTTCTGCGGGTCGCGCGAAGAATCAGTGGCACGATCCCGCTCGGTACTGTCACCATGATTTCTCCCCTTCACGAACAGCACAATGCTACGCAGGAAAGGGTCAGTTCGACTCTTCCAGATCGATGGAGATCTCGTTGTGGCGCAAGAACCACGGCGTCATCGGAGGGTCGAAGCGCGCGAACCGCGGCTCGCCGTTGGTCGTCTTTCCGGTGGCGGCCACTTGCTCGAGCAACGTATCGAGGTGCTTCTTGTACGAGCCTGCGGTCCAGCGACCCGTGAACCGGATTGCGGCGGACATCCGAGCGGGCACCGTGCGCACGACGACGCGCGGGTTCGTAGGCTTCGGCGCCGTCATCGCGGTGAAACGAGCGGGCAGCACAAACGCGATCACGAACTCGTCACCCACTGCCTCTTGGATTACCGGGGATGTCATAGCGATCTTCTTCGACGTGGCGACCGTTGATTCCTGCGCGACCGTTGATTCCTGCACAACGGGGGAGGTCATTGCGATCGACTCCGCAGTCGTGTTCTGGCCACTGATGTACCCGAACAGGTAGCGGAAGGCCTGGTTGCCGGCGCTCTCAAACGACGCAGAAACCCTCGTCTCGGCCACCATGTGCTCCGGGTACCGACGGATCTCAATGTCGCCGGATTGGCTCACCAGGTCGTAGGGCTGTTTCTCGGTCATTCTCCGAACCTACGCCTGTGGGTGGGGTTTGCGCTGAACTCGGCGCACATGAAGAAACCCCGCCTTGTAGAAGCTAGACGGGGTCTCAGTGGCTCCGACCGGCGTCGATCCGGTGACCTTTCGATTTTCAGTCGAACGCTCTACCAACTGAGCTACAGAGCCGTACTTTCTAGAAGAGTATTCCAGAAGTACAGAGTAAGGCACAGCCACTGGCGAGAGTGGCCGTGCCTTGCGACCCTGACCGGACTTGAACCGGCGACCTCCGCCGTGACAGGGCGGCGCGCTAACCAACTGCGCTACAGGGCCTAGCTATTA
>JBDSUT010000118.1:0-6062 GCA_039927595.1 Terrimesophilobacter sp. | reverse complement strand
CTCATCTCGATGAGCTTGTTGAGCTCCATGGCGTATTCCATGGGAAGTTCGCGTGCAATCTGTTCGATGAATCCTCGTACGATCATGGCCATTGCCTCAACCTCGGTCATTCCTCTCGACATGAGGTAGAACAACTGCTCGGCACTCACTCGGGACACGGTTGCCTCGTGGGCCATCTGCACGTTATCTTCGCGGATGTCCACGGTCGGGTAGGTGTCGGAGCGCGAAATGGTGTCGACCAACAGTGCGTCACACATAACCGAGTTAGCGGAGTGGTGCGCACCCTCACCGACGCGCACTTCCCCTCGGTAGCCGGAACGGCCACCCCCGCGGGCAATCGACTTCGAGGTGATCGACGACTGTGTGTACGGAGCGAGGTGAATCATTTTCGCGCCGGCGTCCTGATGCTGGCCAGGGCCAGCGAAAGCTACCGAAAGTGTCTCGCCCTTGGCGTGCTCGCCGACGAGGTAAATCGAAGGGTACTTCATGGTGACTTTCGAGCCGATGTTGCCGTCAACCCACTCCATCGTGGCGCCCTCGTGTGCAATCGCGCGCTTAGTGACGAGGTTATACACGTTGTTCGACCAGTTCTGGATGGTCGTGTATCGAACGCGAGCGTTCTTCTTGACGACAATCTCGACGACAGCGGAGTGCAAAGAATCTGTCGTGTAAATGGGCGCGGTGCATCCTTCGATGTAGTGCACGTAGCTGCCCTCATCGGCAATGATGAGGGTGCGCTCAAATTGGCCCATGTTCTCAGTGTTGATGCGGAAGTAGGCCTGCAGTGGGATCTCAACGTGCACTCCCGGTGGCACGTACACAAACGAGCCTCCGGACCACGCCGCCGTGTTGAGCGCCGCGAACTTGTTGTCACCGGCTGGAATAATCGTGCCGAAGTACTCTTCGAAGAACTCAGGATGCTCGCGCAGTGCAGTGTCGGTGTCGGTGAATATGACGCCCTGAGCCGTCAGATCCTCACGAATCTGGTGGTACACAACCTCTGATTCGTACTGCGCGGTAACTCCAGCGACGAGGCGATTACGTTCCGCCTCCGGGATGCCGATGCGCTCATAGGTCTTTTTAATGTCATCCGGCAGGTCTTCCCAGGTCTGAGCCTGTTTTTCCGTCGAACGAACAAAATACTTAATGTTGTCGAAGTCGATGCCCGAGAGGTCTGCACCCCATGCAGGCATGGGTTTCTTGAAGAACATGCTGAGACCCTTGAGTCGAGCTTTCAGCATCCACTCCGGCTCGTTCTTAAGGCGGGAGATGTCGGTGACAACCTCTTCATCGATCCCCCGTCGGGCACTCGCCCCCGCGGCATCAGAATCGGACCAGCCGAATTCATAGACACCGAGGTTTTCGAGTTCAGGTCGGTTGATCAGTACGTCTGACATGTTCCACCTCTCTGCAAAAGCAGCATTTTCTTACACATTCAACTCTCAGAAGCCACCAGTCATTCCTTGCGGAACCCGAAAGGCTCACTCTAATTTCACACACTTTGCTTTGCCACGCACGTTGAGTCCACGCCGCAGGAATCGTTTGCTTAGACTGGGCGAAGGCGCCGGCATCTTTGCCGGGCACACGTGCGCGGGAAATAATTCCGGCCACTCACCCTTGATTCTTCGATTCTACAGGCCAGTGACAGGAATGCTAGGGCAGCGTGCCGCACGTGGCACAAGATCTACGGTGGGAGTGCGTGACAGTGAACGGATGGCAGCGATTCTCCGAGTGGTTGACTCCGCTAGTGGTGACGCGGCGAGCCAAAGTATTTGCGTGGGCATCACTTGTGACAGAAATCATCATCGTCGGCACCGGCGGCGCGGTACGGCTCACCGCATCTGGCATGGGATGCCCCCAGTGGCCGCTGTGCACCCCTGGTTCGCTCGTTCCCACCCCCGAACTGGGTTTTCACGGCATCGTGGAGTTTTCGAACCGACTGATGAGTGGTGTGGTCGCCGTAGTTGCGCTGTTCACTTTTCTCTTCCTGATGCGGTTGCGTAAGTCACGACCAGAGCTGTTCTGGTTGAGTTTTTGTCTCGGAATCTTAGTTCTGGTTCAAGCGGGCATCGGTGGCATCACGGTGCTTTCCAATCTCGAGTCCTACATCGTCGGACTGCACTTCGTGCTCTCCGCCATCATGGTGGTTCTCGCGGCGGCACTGGTGTGGCACATTTTTCGCACGGGTGAGAAGCATCCGCCACTGCCCAGATGGTTGAATGCACTCGCGTGGATAATCGCCACACTTTCTGCCATCACCGTCACCGTTGGAATTCTTACCACGGGAGCCGGCCCGCACGCAGGCGACAGCGACACGGGTCGCAACGGTTTGCCGATTGACCTTTTGGAACATTTGCACGCCTGGCCTGCCTACGCGCTCTTCGGTGTGACCGTGCTGGCACTCGTGCTGGTGTGGCGAGCAGGCTTCGCGGCGACCCGCTCGGCGACACTCTGGCTCTTGGGCGCCGAACTGGCACAGATTGCGGTGGGACTTTATCAAGCCCGCAACGGTTTACCAGCACTATCGGTCGGTGTGCACATGGTGTTATCTGTGATCCTTCTCGCCATTGCTACCTTCGTCTTCCTCTCAACGACGAAGTATCGCAGGCCGTAGCCTCGCCTCTATCGAGCTCGAAAACTAGAAGGGCAGAAGCGGATCGACACCGACGGCGACGAACAGCAAGGTGAGGTATGTGATCGATGCGTGGAATACCCGCATCGGTGAACCTTCAATGTGACGGATGACCTTCGAATACAGCCGGTGGGATTCAACGATGAACCATCCTCCCGACAGCACCGCAACGCTCGCATAGAGCATGCCCATCTGCGCCACTGGAATCAGAAGCAATGAGCATACGACGGTCGCCCACGCAAACAGGATGACTTGGAGGCCCACCTGTGCACGCCCTCTCACGACGGCGAGCATGGGAACGTTCGCGGCCTGATAGTCACCTCGGTACCGCATGGACAGAGGCCAGTAGTGCGGTGGAGTCCACAGGAAGACTACGCCGAAAAGAATCACCGGCGCCCAGTCGAGGCTCCCCGTCACGGCCGCCCAGCCAACAAGCACGGGCACACAGCCGGCAGCTCCGCCCCAGATGATGTTTTGGGAGGTTCGACGCTTCAGCCACAGTGAGTAGCCCAGCACGTAGCCCAGATGGCCAACAATGGAGAGCACGGCAGCGAACCAGTTGACGAAGACTCCTAACCACAGTGGTGCGATGATACCCAGCACCCACGCAAACACGAGTGCTTCGCGGTCAGACAACTCTCCCGTGACAAGCGGTCGTCCCCGAGTACGGCGCATAACCCGATCGATGTCACGGTCGATATAGCAATTGAATGCTCCAGCAGACCCGGCACTGAGCGCACCACCGACCAGAGTGGCGGTGACTAACCAGAGATTCGGAACTCCCCGCGCGGCAAGGAACATCACGGGAATGGTAGTGATGAGTAGAAGCTCGATAATCCGTGGCTTGGTGAGTTGAAGGTAGGCGAGAGCTTTACGTGTCAACTTGTTGCTACTCGGTTGCCTCTTGGCACCGTGCAGCGGCTCAGCATTCGTCTCTACAGTCGTGTCCATCACACCTCAACTATCAACAACAAAACTCCAGAACGCTCGTTCACTGTCCGTGTAGTGAAAGTCATACGCAAACAACCGGTGCGTCAAGTCTAAGCCGAGAGCGATCTTCCCGTGTGCCCTGCGCTCACGCGGGCGCGAACACTCAAACACCGCACATGCCTGTTGCCTATACTGGGAAATGCTTGCCAGCCGGGCATCCTCGGCCTCGTCGATGACGTTAGGCCGGGCGGCCCGTCCACGGTCAGCGACCACATTCGGTCGCACACAGCGGTAGGAAAGGTCCTCGAAACTCCATGACAAAACTTGAATGGGATCCCATCGACGACCGTGCGGTCGACACCGCACGAATTCTCGCGGCTGATGCCGTTGAAAAAGTTGGCAACGGTCACCCCGGTACCGCGATGAGTCTCGCTCCCGCGGCGTACTTACTGTTTCAGAAAGTCATGCGTAGTGATCCAAGCAACAGCGCGTGGATTGGGCGCGATCGATTCATCCTTTCGTGTGGTCACTCCTCCCTCACCCAGTATGTTCAGTTGTATCTCGGCGGTTACGGGCTCGAACTCGATGACCTAAAAGCGCTGCGCACGTGGGGCTCCAAGACTCCGGGGCATCCGGAGTACAGGCACACGGAGGGCGTCGAAATGACGACGGGCCCGCTGGGCCAGGGGATATCTTCTGCAGTTGGGTTCGCCTATGCCTCACGCTACGAACGCGGGCTTTTTGACCCGGATGCTGCTGCCGGCACCAGCCCGTTCTATCACTTTATCTACGTCATTGCCAGCGATGGCGACCTCGAAGAAGGAATCTCGAGCGAAGCATCCTCTCTCGCAGGGCACCAAAAGCTTGGCAATCTTGTCGTCATTTACGACGACAACCAGATTTCGATTGAAGACGATACAGCCATCGCGTTCACCGAAGACGTCGCTGCCCGCTACGAGGCGTACCACTGGCACGTGCAGGTCGTTGACTGGAAGAAGACAGGCGTCTACGTCGAAGATATGCAGGCTCTTGCTGACGCAATCGATGCTGCGAAGGGCGAGTCAGACAGGCCGTCTTTGATTGTGCTCAAGACGATCATTGGGTGGCCCTCCCCCACGAAACAAAACTCCGGCAAAATTCACGGCTCCGCATTAGGGTCGGAGGAACTTGCCGCGGTCAAGAAGGTACTGAAGTTTGACCCCGACGATCACTTTGCAGTCGAGCCCGCCGTCATCGCTCACACGCGCGAAGCCATCGACCGCGGCGCGCAAGCGCATGCGGAGTGGCAGAAGGGCTTTGACGCGTGGGCCGCCTCAAACCCTGAACGCAAAGCACTTTTCGACCGTCTCGAAGCTGGCGTTCTCCCTGAGGGAATCGAGGCTTCTCTGCCCTCGTTCGAGTCGGGTAAAGACGTTTCGACTCGCGCGGCTTCCGGCAAGGTCATCAATGCTCTCGCTGAGGTTATGCCAGAACTGTGGGGTGGCTCGGCTGATCTTGCAGAGTCGAACAACACGACCATCGATTCGGCAAAATCTTTCGTTCCGCAGATACATTCCACTCACGAGTGGACCGGTGACCGCTACGGTCGAGTGCTCCACTTCGGCATCCGCGAGCACGCCATGGCGGCCATTATCAATGGCATCGTTCTCCACGGGCCGACTCGCGCATTTGGTGGAACATTTCTGATCTTCAGCGACTACATGCGTCCCGCAGTGAGGCTTGCCGCGCTCATGCAGGTCCCGTCGATATTTGTGTGGACTCACGACTCTGTCGCACTCGGGGCTGACGGTCCTACCCACCAGCCCATCGAACAGCTCACGTCACTGCGAGCAATTCCTGGCCTCGATGTTATTCGACCCGCCGATGCAAATGAGACGGCGTATGCGTGGCTGACAATGCTTCAACGCCGAAAGGGACCCGCAGGTATCGCGCTCAGCCGCCAAAACCTGCCCGTCTTTGATCGGGGCACTGGTCATGCATCTGGCGAAACACTCGCATCGGCATCCCACACAGCAAAGGGTGCGTATGTGCTCGCTGAGGCGCCGAGTGGAACACCAGATGTCATCCTCATCGCAACAGGGTCTGAGGTTCAGTTCGCGCTCGAAGCACGCCACGCCCTGAAGGCGGACGGCATCAACGCCCGCGTTGTTTCCGTTCCCTGCCTTGAGTGGTTCCACGAACAAGATGCTGCCTATCAAGAGTCCGTACTTCCCTCGCAGGTCACCGCACGGGTCTCGATGGAGGCGGGAATTGCGCTTGGCTGGCGCGGAATTGTTGGCGATAGTGGTCGCAGCGTCTCTATCGAACACTATGGAGCATCGGCTGACTACGACACGCTTTACCGAGAGTTCGGGCTCACTACCGAACACCTCGTTGCCGCAGCAAAGGAATCACTGGCCGCACAGGCCGCAGTGAAAGAGAGAAGAAGACCATGACAGACAACAGCAGCCCGCTCGCCACCCTTTCCCGCGCGGGAGTGAGTGTTTGGCTCGACGACCTT
>JBDSUT010000117.1:0-4570 GCA_039927595.1 Terrimesophilobacter sp. | reverse complement strand
CGGTGTATCCGGGCGACCCGGGCATCATCTGCGCACTGCTCCTGAACCGGGTGACGCTGCGCAAAGGAGAGGCGCTCTTTTTGCCTGCGGGAAACATCCACGCCTATCTTGAGGGCGTCGGCATTGAGGTGATGAGTGCGTCGGACAACGTGCTGCGAGGTGGGCTCACCCACAAGCACGTGGATCTTGCCGAGTTGTTGCGGGTACTGGACTTCACGCCGGGGTTGCCTCCTCGGTTGCGCGGTGAGAGTACCACGTTCGGTGTCACCAGGTATCGGCCGGATGTCGAGGACTTCACTCTCGCGCACGTCACGAGTGATGCCGAACTGCTGCTCACGGGCCCCTCGATTGCTCTCTGCGTTTCGGGCACCATGGGGCTCTCCGGCGAGCACTCGTCGATGTCGCTTTCTCGCGGAGAGGCCGTTTTCATAAGCCCGGATGAACGCAGCGTGGCGGTGAAAGGTTCCGGCGAACTCTTCGTCGCCACGACACCGTAACCGGTCACAGTCGCCGGGGTCCGGTGGTCGATTCGTGGTAAGCGTGAGCGTTTTTGTTGTGGGAGGCGCGCCGTAAACCTTCAAGTTGACATGGAAGGTTTACCAATTGCGACTTGACCTCGACGAACTACACGAGTGTAATTAGCAGGAGCAACTCGCGCACGTCGAGTCAGCCGAGAAAAATGGGGAGGTTATGCTATGGCGATTTCAGATCATCGCGGCGGAGTCCCCGACAACTGGTTTATCGATCCGATAGTTCTCGGAGTTCCCGGTGTGCGCCAGCCGTCGTCCGAAGACGACAACGCACTGGCGTGGCAATCGGATGCGCTGTGCGCGCAGACCGACCCCGAGGCTTTCTTCCCCGAAAAGGGCGGCTCCACCCGCGACGCAAAGAAGATCTGCGCCAGCTGTGAAGTTCGTGCGCAGTGCCTCGAATATGCGCTCCACAACGATGAGCGCTTTGGTATTTGGGGCGGACTCTCCGAGAGAGAGCGTCGTAAGTTGCGCAAGCAAGCGTAGTTTGTTGTGAATGCAGCCTAGAGTCGTCGCGATTTTCGTTGCCCACTCCGGGGCCGAGGGTCTTGACCGGGCTCTCGCGGCGCTCACCTCCCAAACGAGACCCGTCGATGTTCTCCTCGCGATCGAGCTATCCGAGGGCATTCGTGGTGCAGATTCTGCGTCACCGTTCAGCGCAGCGGGTGCGACTCAGGTTCTCTCTTTGCCCGGCGGCACACCCTTCGGTGAAGCAGTTGCCCACGCCATGAAGTTTGCGCCCCCCAGCGAATCAGAGTCCGAATGGTTGTGGCTGCTCGGTGAGGACAACGTCCCGGCACCCGACGCACTGGAGAAGCTCCTCGGCGCGGTGGAGATCGCGCCATCCGTAGGAGTCGCCGGTCCAAAACTGATGGACCGACGTGATCCGACGCTGATCTCCGAGCTGGGACTGACGATCAGCCGCTTCGGTGCGACCGTCTCGCTCGTGAACGATGAACTCGATCAGGGGCAGTACGACACTCGCGACGATGTGCTCGGAGTTTCTGCAGCCGGCATGCTCGTGCGGCGTGGGCTGTGGAGTGCCCTCGGCGGTTTCGACCCTGGTTTACCGACGGTGGATGCTGGGCTTGATTTTTCTCTTCGCGTGCGCCTGAACGGATATCGGGTCATCGTCGTTCCGGAGGCCAGCGTCACCCGCGCGGGCGGGCCGGAGCTCTTCGGCCGGGGGTCATCGTCGAGCGGGCGCACTTTTCGGCTCACCAGAACAGCGCAATTGCATCGGCGGTTGGTGTACTCACCCTCGTGGGCACTCGCGTTTCATTGGCTGGCGCTCATGCCCCTCGCCATTCTGCGATCCCTTGGTGACCTCATTGCTAAACGTCCTGGCGCGATCGGTGGCGAGATCACCGCCGCGTTCACCGCCGCGTTCTCGGGAGGCATCGGGGCTGCCAGGCGAAACCTCCGAAAGGGTCGACGCCTCGGGTGGGCGGCCATAGCCGCGCTGCGGATGCCCACCTCTGAAGTGCGCGAGCGCCGGATGCAAGCTCGCGAAGCCGCAATCATCGATGCGGATCCCGGTTCCGTTCGCGCCTTTGCGCAGAGCGACGCGCGCGCCGGATTCATCGCCCACGGCGGCTTGTGGGTCATGCTCCTCACCGCGCTCGTCAGCCTGCTTGCCTACGGCTCTCTTATCGGCGCTGAGGCTCTCACCGGTGGTGCGCTTCGCCCTATCACGCACACGGTGGCAGAGCTGTGGTCAAACATGGGCATCGGTTGGCGTCACGTTGGCACCGGGGCTTTTGGCGCCGCGGACCCGTTTGCCGCAGTGCTGGCTGTTCTCGGATCCCTCACCTGGTGGTCCCCCTCCTTCTCCGTCGTGCTCCTGTACCTGTTGGCGCTCCCGCTCGCCGCACTTGGCGCGTGGTTTGCAGCCCGCAGGCTGAGCCGCAACCCGTGGATGCCAACCCTGGCCGCCATTCTGTGGGCATTCTCGCCGCCGCTGCTGACCGCTCTCTCTGGGGGTCACCTTGGCGCGCTGATCGCGCACCTGCTGCTGCCCTGGCTGGTCTTTGCCGCGCTCGGTGCTGCGCGCTCGTGGGCCGCAGGAGGTGCCGCAGCGCTGCTGTTCGCCGCGGTTGCAGCGAGCGCCCCCTCCCTCGTGCCCGCAGTGTTGGTGCTCTTTGTGGTGCTGCTCGTGGCGCGGCCCACAAAGATTCACCGCGTGGTCGGCATCCCCATTCCCGCGCTCGTACTTTTTGCGCCACTCATCGTGCAACAAACTCTTCGCGCCAACCCGCTCGGCTTGCTGGCGGACCCTGGCGTGCCGGTTGCCGGCACAACGGCATCCGGATGGCAGCTCGCGCTCGGTGACGCGACAGGAACCCTGCACGGTTGGCCCAGTGTGCTCGCGAGTCTGTCGAGCCAAGGAGCGTCAGCTCCCGGTCTCACGGCACCTCTGTTGGTCAGTGTGCTCTTGGCGCCGCTGGGAATTCTCGCGTTACTTGCGTTGTTTTTGCCGGGTGCGCGGCGAGCCATCCCCATGCTGGTGGTGGCCCTTCTCGGCTATGCGACCGCAGTACTCAGTTCGGTGGTGCACGTGGGCGCTGATGGTTCAGCGCCTGTCACCGTGTGGGCGGGTTCTGGTCTCAGTCTGCTGTGGCTTGGGCTCATCGGTGCCAGCCTCATCGCGTTAGAGGCTTTGGGGCGCTCCTTGGGGCCACTGTCCGTTCTCACCGCCGTCACCGCGGTCGCGTTGGCGATACCTTTGGTGGGGGCGATCATTCTTGGGGCGTCGGCCGTGCAACCGTCGAACGGACGAATTTTGCCCGCTCTGGTCGGCGCACAAGCCGCCGGATCACCCTTCCTGGGCACCCTCGTGTTGACCTCAGAGGGTGACAAGGGAGTTGCCGTTCGGCTAGAACGAGGGCTCGGGGCAAGCCTTGACGATCAGTCGACCCTGGTGAGCACGAAACCTGCGCCCACCGAGAGTGATAAACGTCTTGCTGTGCTCGCCGGAAACCTGGCGACGAAGAGTGGGTTTGATTACGCCGCGGAACTCGCCGCGCAGGGCATCTCGTTCATCCTCGTACCAGAAAGTGCTGACGGTGACGAAACCCGAGTGAGCGCAGTGCAGTCACTGAGCAGCAACGAAGCACTCACTCCCGTCGGTGTCACGAGCACGGGGCAGCTGTGGCGATTTGACAGCACCGTTACCGCGCCAGAGTTCCCGACCACAGCGCTGCAACGGGCGACCTCGTTCTGGTATCTGCTCGCGCTCGGTGTAGTTTTTGGTGTCACCATCCTGCTTGCGGTTCCCATCGGTGGTCGGCCGCGAAAACCGCGCGCGGCCCCGGCGGAAGACGAGCCGGCGGGCACCTTCGTTGAGGAGGAGCATGACTAAGAAAGACCAAAGTGCGCAGGGCGCCGTTGCACCAGCGCCCAAGGGGCGAGCGCGCGGAATAGCGATGGTGGGTGCCCGCGGCATGCTCGGCATCGTCGGAGTAGCCTTTGCGGGCGCGAGCATCGTTGCCGCCACCCTCATTCCTCTGCCTTCCCTCGGAACCGGGCCGACATCGATGGTGGTGTCGCCGGTTGCCGCAAGCCAGCAGCGACTGTGTGCAGGACCCGTGCTGCAACTGGGCGATGAGACAGGGCTGGAGGCAACGACAGCTATTTCGATCGGTACGGCGGATGTCACCAGCGCCTCCACTTCGGGAACCCCGACCCTCGAAAACATGGACCCCACCGAGAATCCGACAAATACTCCCTCCCAGCGACTCGTGCTCGCCCCGCCACTGGCGGGCGAGGAACCGGGGGTTCTGGCAGGAAGTCAGTCGCAGTCAGTGGAGGGTCAAGAAACGGTTGGGTTCGCGGCGAGCGAGTGTGTTAAACCGAGTTCTGATAGCTGGCTTGTGGGTGGCTCCACGATCACCGGACGCACGACACTGCTCTCTCTCAACAACCCCAGCAAGGTCAATGCCACGGTGAGGGTCACAATTTATTCCGAAAATGGTCTCGTCGACGCGGTCGGCACCGAGGGCATTGTCGTGCCCCCGGGTGGCCGTGAGGTGCTCTCGCTC
>JBDSUT010000116.1:0-2235 GCA_039927595.1 Terrimesophilobacter sp. | reverse complement strand
CAGAGCCCTCGATGGGCTCAGCCTTCACGTCGAGGCCGGCACTGTCGCCGGATTCCTCTGTCCCAACGGGTCTGGCAAAACAACAACCATTCGCATCCTGCTCGGCCTCCATCGGGCAAACGGAGGGCGCGCCACTCTCCTGGGTGGGGACCCGTGGAATGATGCCGTTGCACTCCACCGCAGGATTGCTTATGTCGCGGGGGATGTGACCCTGTGGCCAAGCCTCACCGGTGGTCAAGCCATCGACATCATGGGCTCGCTACGCGGAGACCTCGACCACGCGAGGGTCGAAACGTTCTTACAGCGCTTTGACCTCGATCCGACCAAGAAGGCACGCAGCTATTCCAAGGGGAATCGACAAAAGGTGGGGCTAGTTTCGGCATTTGCGAGCCGTGCTGAACTTCTCATCCTTGACGAACCGACGAGTGGTCTCGACCCCCTAATGGAGGGAATTTTTACCGAGTGCGTAAGCGAGGCAAAGGCTGAGGGCCGCTCCGTGCTGCTCTCCAGTCACATCTTTGCTGAGGTCGAAAGGCTCTGCGACACCGTCACGATCATCCGGGACGGTCGCACCGTCGAGTCGGGAACCTTGGCCGAGCTCCGTCACCTTAAGCGTTCCACCATCACCGTCACGCTCGACGGTAACCCCAGCACACTCCAATCCATCGAGGGAGTGCACGATCTGGTGGCGGATGGAGGGCACACGACCTTTACTGTAGAAAGTGCAGCTTTGCCGAATGTACTCGCAGCACTCGCCTCCTTGGGCGCGAGAGACCTTGTCTCCACTCCACCGTCGCTGGAAGAGCTCTTTCTGCGTCACTACGGTGTGCACACTCCAATCGATGATGCAGAAACCAGTGGCTCGGCAATGAACACGACGGTGCGGTGATGAGCGCGGCTAACGCCACCAGCGTTCGGGTGCCAAAAACCGTGCGGACAGCGTCGCTGCGGAATGCCACGACCGGGTACTGGAACATGGTGCAGTTCATCCTGGGCCGAAACTGGCTCCGAATGCTCGTCTGGCTCGTGGCCCTCGCTGGAATGATCGTGATGGTCATCGACTCCCAGCGGGTAGCCTTCCCGACCGCGGAAGCCCGGGAAGCCTACGCCCAGATCGCCAACTCGCCCGCCGTCGCAGCACTCACCGGATTGCCGTACGCGGCGTCAACACTGGGGGGCATCCTGAATATCAAAATCTGGATGACGATCGCCGTCGCGCTCTCGTTCGCCGTCAGCTTTATGGTGACCCGCAACGGACGTGCGGAGGAAGAAGCGGGACGCACAGAACTCCTTCGCGCCGGGGTTCTGGGCCATCACGCTTACTCGCTCGCCAGTTGGAGTGTCTTTTCGGGGTTCGCAATACTTGTCGGGTTAGCGAGCGCTGGCGGGGCTATCAGCCAGGATTTGGCCGTTGAGGGCGCGTTTCTCATGGGGGCAGCTTTCTCGGCCACTGCACTCGTGTTCCTCGCAGTCTCGGCCGTCGCAGGCCAACTGGCCAGTACCGGCAGCGGCGCCAACTCTCTGGTTGCTGTCGTGCTCGGCGTGAGTTTTCTCGTTCGTGCAGGTGCCGATCTTCAGGCATCAGGCGAGAGTTCGGCGTGGTTCACGTGGCTCTCCCCCTTCGGCTGGGCTCAGCAGACGCACTCCTACGGTGAGAACAACTGGTGGCCGCTCCTGGTGTGTCTTGGCGCAGCGGCACTGTTGTGTTGGCTCGCACTCACGCTTGAGCGAAATCGCGACCTTGGTTCGGGGCTCATTCCCGAGCGGGTCGGGCCGCGGGGAGCATCCGCTGCCCTTCGCACTCAACTCGGGTTGACCATGCGGTTGCAGCGTGCGTCTCTCATCGGTTGGACCATGGGCATCATCGTGTTTGCGGTGTTCTTTGGCGGGATTTCTTCGGCGGTCGCCGGAATATTTTCGGAAAATAGCCCGCTAACAGACTTGATGCTTGGCCAATCCAAGACGGTTCTTGATGGAATGTTTGGCCTCTTCATGATGATGAGCGCTCTGCTCATTGCAGCGTTTGTGCTCAACAGCGCCGACACAATTCGCTCCGCCGAAGCCGCAGGTCGCGTAGAACTGCAGTGGTCATCCGCGATCTCGCGGATTCGGTGGGCTTCAGCTCGCATGATCGTTCCCGCCGCATGGTCACTGGTACTTCTGGCAATAAATGGTGTGGTGCTCGGTGCGATGTTCGAAGTGTCGGCAAACCAAACAGGGCAAGTTGGGCGCTTC
>JBDSUT010000115.1:0-5524 GCA_039927595.1 Terrimesophilobacter sp. | reverse complement strand
TCGTCTTCGTCGGGATAATCCTCGTGTTCCTTCTCCTCGTGTTCCTCGTGCGCACGCTCGTGGTACGGAATCAGCGTCGCCACATGGAAATCCCGGGTGATGGCGATGCCAACACCCGGGAAGATCTTCCATAAATCAGAACAAGAACTAGCCGCCGATAAGTCCGTTCTTCATGAGCCACTCTTTCGCGACCTTTTCGGGTGACGGCTTAGAGTCACCGTTGCTGATCTCGTTCAACTTCATCAGCTCTTCCGTGGTGAGCAGATTGGAAACTCGGTTTACTAGATTAGCCACCGCGATGCTGTAGGTGTCCTTGTTGAAGAGGGGCACCACGTTCTGGGCGGCAATGAGGTTCTTCGGGTCCTTCAAGACCACCAGTCCGTTCGCCTTGATCGACGGTGTCGTGGTGTAGATGTCGGCAACTTGAATGTTTCCATCCAGCAAGTCCTTCAACGTGCCTGGTCCGCCGTAGTCATCAATTGCCTTGAACGCCCACCCCGTTACGCCATAAACCGACTCAAGCCCTGTGCGGCCATACGGGCGACCCTCGAACTCGGTGTTGGCACCAATCGTGATGGTGGAAGCGATAGGCGCCAGGTCAGCGATCGTTACCAGCGAGTGCTCCGCCGCAAACTCTTTCGTCACGACAAGCGCATCAGCGTCCTGTGCCAGGGCAGCATCAGCGACAACCAGCCCCATGGGTTCGAGAACCGCGGGCAACGCAGAGACGACATCGGCTGTTGACGAGGCCGTTGCCTTTGGGTCGGCGCTGTACAGCAGGTTTCCGACGTAGTCCGGAATCATATCGATCGAGCCATCCTGCAACGCGGGAATAAAGGTTTCACGAGATCCGATGCCAGGCGCATAGGTAACCGTGTAACCGTTAGCCGCCAGTACCTGGCCGTACAGCTGGGCTAGCACGTCGCTTTCAGCGAACCCCTGCGAGCCGACGGTGATGGATCCGAGGACCACTTTGCCGTCGTCACCGAAGGGGGTGTTTGCCCCGCACGCGGCAAGGCTCGCGGTGAGTCCAATTGCGGCAATTCCGGCGATGATTCGCCGACTGATTGGTGATTTCATACTTTTCATCCTTCCATGATGGGTGATTGGTTCTTACGTGACGGCGAGAAAAGCCGTCGTGATTGAGTGCTGGTTCTTGCTGAGCCGCGGGAGACCCCGTGCGGAACAACGAGTTTTTGAGTGAGTGCAAACGCGCCATCGGCGGCGAGAGCTAAAGCAGCGACCAAGATCGCACCGGCAAAAGCAACCGTGTAATTGTGAAGTGCCAAGCCTTCGATCAGGAAGCGCCCTAGCCCCGTGAGCCCTACGTAACCTGCGATGGTCGCAGTGGCAATGATCTGAAGCGTTGCCGAGCGGATGCCGCCAAGAATCAGGGGAAGAGCAAGAGGAAGTTCCACTTTGCCGAGAATTTGCCATTCCGTCATCCCGATTGCCCTCGCCGCGTCGATCGTCTCGCGGCTCACTGCGTCGAGGCCAGAGTACGCCCCCGCAATAATTGGCGGGACCGCCAAAACAGCAAGAACGAAGACGAGCGGCCAGAGCCCGAGACCGGTAAACAAGATGATGAAGAGCAGAAGCCCGAAGGTCGGGATTGCGCGGAATGAACCGGTGAGGGCAACAACAATGTTTTTACCCCTTTGGGTATGCCCGATGAGTAAACCAACGGGTATGCCAATGAGCAATGCGGCGCCGAGGCTCAGGCCTGTGTAGAGAAGATGATCGACAAGTCGGGGCAGAATGCCCTTATCTCCGTAAAGATTATCGGGGTCAAAAATAAACGCAATGGCGTCAAGAAAGAGCATTGATTCGCACCTTCCCTACCGGTGACGCGACAGATCGCTGCGCTCCTCTGCTCCACGGCATCAGGAGCATTCCCATCCCGACAAGAATCTGGTCGAAGGCAACAGCGATGATGAGCGTGAAAACAATTCCAATCATCACTTCGGTGGGAAAGTTGCGTTGGTAGCCGTTGAGAAACAAATAACCCAGCGCGCCGTTGCCGACGAGTGCTCCCACACTCAAGAGGCTCACTGTGGTAACCGATACGACTCTCAAGTTTGCGAGGAGCACCGGGCCCGCAAGAGGAAACTCGACTTTCCAGAACCGTGAGATCGGTGAGAAGCCCACCGCCGTAGCTGACTGAATGACGTCGCGAGGTACTGAATCGAAAGCATCCGCCGCGCCTCGCACCATGATTGCAATCGCATAAATCGTAAGAGCGACAACGACGTTGATCGGATCGAGAATCTTCGTACCCAGAATGGACGGCAGTGTCACGAAAAGGGCTAACGACGGAATGGTGAAGAGCACCCCAAAAAGCGTCAACTGAATAGATCGCGTCACGCGAAAACGGTTCGCCAACCATCCAAGAGGTATACAGGCTATGAAACCAACGATGATCGGAACGGCGCTGAGTCGCACATGCTGAAGCGACAGACCGAGTACCAGGTCAAGGTTTTCCCATAGCCATCGCATTAGGCGTCGCCCGCCTGATCCGTTTTGTTCGAGACGCTGCGAGAAAGCGGGCTTGAGTGGCCTCGAGAAACCATTCCCTGAGGAGCAGACACGACCCCTGCGGGGTTGCCTGCGCTATCAACAAGAACGAGATCATTCCCCGAGGCACTAACGCTGTAGTCGACCGTCAGCCGGCGCTTGCCTCGTCCGGAACCGACAAAGTTCTCAACAAATTCGTTTGCTGGGTTAGCCAGAATCTCACTCGGAGTACCTTGCTGTTCGATCTGAGCACCAACTTGAAGAATCACTACCTGGTCACCGAGAAGAAATGCCTCATCGATGTCGTGAGTCACAAAAACTACTGTTTTGCCCAGTTCTTGCTGCAATCGGATGAGTTCCTGTTGAAGGTCAGAACGTACGATGGGGTCTACTGCGCCGAACGGCTCATCCATGAGAAGGATGTTGGGGTCAACTGCGAGGCCCCTGGCCACACCCACGCGCTGCTGCTGCCCACCAGACAACTGGTTGGGGTAACGATGCGCGAGGGAACGATCAAGACCGACGGTGTCAAGAAGCTCCAATGCCTGAGCATGGGCTTCTGCCTTGGAGACTCCTTCAAGCATCGGAACCGTCGCCACGTTGTCGATGACTTTGCGGTGCGGAAGCAACCCGGAGTTTTGCATCACATAACCAATGCGTCTGCGAAGTTGCACGGGCGGCAGGGTAGCAACATCGACCCCGTCGATTTCAATCGTGCCGCTTGTGGGGTCCACCATGCGGTTGATCATGCGCAAAAGCGTTGTCTTGCCGCAGCCAGATGAGCCGACAAGAACGGTGGTTTTGTGTGAGGGGATGACAAGACTGAAATCTCGCACCGCTGAAGTTCCGTCAAGAAAACTCTTTGAAGCATTCCGGAACTCGATCATGGTAGCTCTGCCCAATCCTCGTCGGCCGTCGATTCACGTCATCCTGTTGGTTGGCTACGAGCGCGATTCTTTGCACTCAGACCACACAGTCAAACACTATTCGGAGCGAAACATATTCCCGATTGGTGAGATTCCCAGCAAATTCAGCGAGCGGATGGCTCCCCGTAAATAGTCACAAAGTACTGGCGGGCAATCGTGCGTGCTTTATCGATGTACTCAGCGTCACCCTCCGGTTCGAAAAAGAAAGCGCGAGCGAGCAGCGTATCGACGAGAGCAAACGCAACCTCGAGATGGAAGGTCAATTCTGCGCTGACGGGAGCTCCGTGCCGCGCACCAAGGTGGTGGGCTATGCGCGAGCTGATGAGCCCCATTCCGGTAGTGCCGTTTTCGCGAGGTCGGAGGTCGAGAACGTCACCAAACCGAAGCGCCGCAAAGGCGCTTTGCTCTGCGAAGGCAGCAACAAAACCGTCGAAGATTTCCTCCACGGCCGCCCTCCAGTGTGCAGAGGAGTTCGCGGAGAGCGTCGTGTCGATGTAGTCGATAAATCGATCCGAAGCGCGAGCTGCCACTCCCTGAAGAACCGCGATGCGGTCAGGAAAGTAGCGATAGACGGTGCCAATCGAGGCGCCAGCCCGTTCGGCGACCATGGCCGTCGTCAGTCGTTCGTAGCCGACGTGGTCTATCGTTGCCGCTGCCGCATCAAGGAGTGCGGAAAGTCGCGCATTACTTCGTGCTTGAACGGGCTCGTGTCGGAGAAGCGTAGTTGATTCTGGCATTGCCGACTCCATCATTAGTTTCAACATCCCCAGCGTGAAACAGGTGGCGCGAGGACTGAGAAAAACACTAGTACTCCCCCTCTCTGGGGCCCTGAATATTACAGAAATTGCACGATATATAGGTGATACTCTCAGCTTTCTTGACCGGCCTGCCCGGACCTAAGACTCCACCGTCCATGAAAGACTGGTCTCATGACTGGGTCTCCGCAGCAGTCCGACCCCAGCGAGTCGGACCTTCCGGTGAGGCGACTCCCTGCCCGGCTTGAAGATCGTTTTCATAGATTTCGTGAAAAGCACGCCCGTCGTCGTGGCCTCACACCGGTCGTGATCGCATACACGGGCTACGGCTCCACCACGTGGATTCGCGTGCTCGCACGTGTACTTCTCGCCAGGCCCGGCGCCATCGATGAGATCCGATATAAGAAAATTCGTGGGTGGCGCAGCTTCACGAGCGTTCCGGTGGCCGATGCGATCGTCACCGTCACCATTGACGGCCATGAATACCGCATTAACGCCGACCGCGGCGGTGTTATCGACGAGGTAATAGAAGTATCGCTGGCACCAGGGTGGCACACGGTCACGCTGGCCTCAGAAAACTCAACCCCTGCTGAAGAACCCGTTTTCATTGTCGACCCCAAAGCCACTGTCGGACTTATCTCCGACATCGACGACACGGTAATGGTCACCTTGCTACCGCGGCCCCTGCTGGCAGCATGGAACACCTTTGTGCTCGACGAGCACGCTCGAACTCCCGTGGCAGGGATGGCTGTGCTCTACGAGAAGCTCATTCGGGACCATCCCGGATCACCCGTCATTTACCTCTCGACCGGTGCCTGGAATGTTGCGCCCACCCTCACCAGATTCTTGTCGCGTCACCTTTACCCCCCTGGGCCGCTCCTCCTTACCGATTGGGGGCCCACCCACGATCGATGGTTCCGCAGCGGTCGCGACCACAAAGAGCAAAGCTTAACCAGGCTGCGAGACGAGTTTCCCCACTTGAAATGGATTCTCGTCGGTGACGATGGTCAACATGATGAAGACCTTTATCGCAATTTTGCTGCGCAGCACCCCGACCATGTCGCCGCCATCGCCATCCGACAACTCTCGGGCGGCGAAGCAGTGCTCGCTGGCGGGCGCTCCAAACCCGACCCACTCAGTGAGGACGTTGCGGTGGCCTGGGTCCGCGCTGCGGATGGCGCGGGTTTGGCAAATGAGCTCGCGCGTCTCGAGCTGCTTTAGCAGCTGGGGCCGGCTCAGCGCACGAAGTGAGTGCGCTAGCGTTGAATGACGTTGGCGCCGCTGCGTGTGCGCCAGTTCAAGACTATTTGGGAGAACCATTGATTGAAC
>JBDSUT010000114.1:0-18054 GCA_039927595.1 Terrimesophilobacter sp. | reverse complement strand
CTGCCCCCTGGACACCTCCGGCGCCAGGCAGCGAAGACCTCAGCTACCAGACCTCCGGACGAGGCTTCAAACCCGAACCAACGGACTCTTCTGCGCCGGTCTCTGCACCCCCAATGTTGGTGTCACCAGAAGCCGCGCCCTCGACGTCACAAGCTGCACCTTTGCGTTTTTCCGAACGAGACGCGGCCACGGTAAACGAGCCTGGAGAACACACGTTGACCCGCCGCGAGCTGCGCGAACTCCGCAATGCTGCGGGCGAGCAGGAGACTGCGCTCGGTGCGCCAACGGAGGCCACACCGGGTGCGCGCACAACACCTGCGGCCACACCGGTGCCGACCACGGTAGACGAACTTGCCGCGGTAATGGCGGAGGTCGAGAAGAAAGCTCAGGCTCAGCGGTTACGGGAGCAACAGATTCCGGTTCTGGTCGAGCCGATAGCACAGGCTGCTGCTCCGGCACAGACTGCAACACCGGCACAGACTGCAACACCTGAGCCGACTGCAACACCTGAGCCGACTGCGGCGCCGCAACAGATCGCTGCACCGCAACCGACTGCAGCTCCCCAGTACGCGCCGAGCGCACCAGGGGGTGTGCTGGCTGAGCCGCTCCGCGAGGTGGTGACAGCTCCCGAGGTGTACGCAACGCCCGAGGGCCACTGGTCTACGCAGGCGACAATGGTCGACGCGATGGAGTCGAACGGGCGGCCGCACACCAGGGATATCGCTGCTAGCGATGCGATCACGACGAGTGCGCTCATCCTGCCCAATTTTCCGATTGCTATGCCAGTGACGGGCCCGGTGAGCGGAACCGGTGAGATTCTGATGACCGGATCGATCAGCCTTCCGCGAAGCATGGGCGCGCGCGGCGTGCACCCGGCCCGCTATGACGGTTCAGACATCGATGACATGAGCGATGCCGGCGATCGAGAGGATGCCGCCCCCGACTCCGCACCCGTGCGGGCGGTCCGTGCCGTCAGCACGTACACGTCTTCTCAAGGGATCATCAACTCGAAGCGTCCGAAGGGCAACAACTTGCCCATGGTCTTGTCCATTACGGCAGGTGTCATGATGATCGGTGTCGTCGCGCTGTTTGTTGTTGGAATGATATTCAAGATCTTCTAAACCGTGGCGCACACTTTACTGGGACTGGTGGAACTTTCATGACCGCATCCGATCACGCACGATCGCTGCTCGCTCTTGCCGTGTCGGCCGCGGAGGAAAAGCAGGCGGAGGACCTTGTCGCGCTTGATATCTCTGAGCCGCTACCTTTCACAGATATTTTCTTGTTGGCGAGCGGTCGTAATGAGCGTCAAGTGGTTGCTATCGCGTCCGAGGTTGAAGACCGATTGACAGAAAGCGGCGCAAAGCCACTTCGTCGTGAGGGGCGGTCGGAAGGTCGCTGGATACTCTTGGACTTCGGTGACATCGTGGTGCACGTTTTCCACTCCGATGAAAGGGCGTTTTACTCCCTCGAACGCCTTTGGAATGATTGCCCCGTGCTGCCTCTCGGCGCCTAATGTGATCGAAATTCCGCGCTGGGACGCGCTGCCGGGAGATGCCGCTCGGTGCCTCACTCGGGTGGATGAGTGGGGTCTTCGCCTGCGCGACAGTGCCGTTTTAGCTGAATTTTCTGAACCGGTGGCGCGGAGGGTGACGGGGCTTCACGGTGCCGAGTTGTTTGACGCTCTCGACCAATTTGCCGCAGACCACTGGGACTTTCGGGGCGGCCGCGAGCGAAACCTGGCACGCACACCTGGCTTCACGACGGCACAAAGTTCTGGCCTTGAGGCTGCCGCTGAAGAGCTGGGTTTGATGGGAACGCTGCCTCCGCGCCAGAAGCACTATGACGCCGTCATCATGACCGGTGGGATGGTGCGGGCAGGAATTGTGAAGCCTCGCTATCTCCGGGAGTTGAGCGAGCGGGGTCTGCAGTGGAACGAGGGCATCTTCCTCGGCGGATTTCGGCAGTTCGGGGGTGACGAAACCCTGCTAGCACCTCGTCTCGGTGTCGACGGCGACAATGAGTTCGACGCCATGACAGCCGGGATGAGGCAGGCCTTTGGACTTGGTGCGCCGCCTTCAACGCATGGTTTCAATTCTGCAACCGGCAACGAACCCCAGCCTTCCGATTGGCGAGAGGATAGTTGGATCTGGCGAGGGCGCACTCTTCGGGTGATTGCAGCGCCATCCTCTGAGCCGGAGCGTCGCCGAGCAAATACTGTCGACACTTACCGATTTTGGGCAGCCAGAGCCAAGGGCATCCGCTCGGTTCTCATCCTCACGACTCCGATTTACGTTCCCTACCAAGGCGCGGGGGCGATTGAAGTTTTGGGAGCGGAGTGCGGTTTTTCCATCGAGACTGTGGCAGTCAGTGCAGCGGCAAGCGATCTTGGCGAGAACAGTCAACTGTTCCTGCCTCACCACAGAGCCCAAGAGCTTCGGTCGGCGATTCACGGTATGCGAAATTTGAGGCAGACGCTGATGGTGGTGGACGGCCGAGACTAGCTGGAATCCGCCGAACCTGCCACCAGGAGTGACCTTGACCCACGAATTGTAGTAAGGCGGAGGCCACGAGGTGAAAATTCGGTTGTTCGCCTCTTTTGGGTGCCTGCTACTCTGAGGAATTTGACACAGATGTTGGCACGATCTCTGCCGTGAATACGCTGGTCGGCGGAGGTGAGATTCAGATTCGAGCGAGCACAGGTTCCCTCGCAGTATTGCATGCGGTGGCGCAGGTTGATGCGACAAATATGGGGTTCCGCTAGCGCGCAGCCTGGACAGCACAGAGGTTGAGCTAACTAAGACCGTGTCATGCACCTTCCCGTGTGCAAATTGGCGTGCCACAATAAGGCAACGATTACCGACGAGATTTTATCCTGGGGGCTCCCGATGAAGGTTCGCGCACTAATCATTCCGGCAGTATTGGCACTCGCGCTCACCGGGTGTGGTGGTGGCACGTCTCCTGTAGCAAGCCCTACTCCAAGTTCGAGTTCGAGCGATTCGGCCGCGCCGACGGCCGCGCCCTCTCCTTCGGCACCGGCCGTGGCGCTACCCGCTGGTTGTGAATCACTCGTGCGCACCAGCGCCATGCAAGCGCAGTTCGGTTCGGATGTTGTGCCTATCGTTTTGCCATCACCTGGTAGCCCCGTCGCCCAGAGTTTTATTGACCGCGGTGGGCTCACCTGCTTGTGGGGAATCCCGCAATCAGATGCAGCGATCACTGTCTACGCCGCTCCACGCGCAACCGCCACCGACGAGGAGCAGGTTAACCTGTGGCGCACCGCTGGTTTCAGCGAGTGCCCACCGTTCCTGGACGCGTGTTTCTTTGAGGTGATCAACAGTGAGTTGGGGGAGTACCGCACTGTTTACGTTTTGGTGGCGGGTTTCGAACTTCAGGTTCAAGCGGGCACTGACGGGATCGATCCGCTCCTCATCGTCGCTCGCGAAGCATCCAACAATATGGGTTACCTCTGACTCGTACGCGGAGCTCCCTTCCGGTGTAGTAATCTAAGAAGGTTGTTTGCGAGATATCGCGCATCGCGGGGCTGTGGCGCAGTTGGTAGCGCACCTGCATGGCATGCAGGGGGTCAGGGGTTCGAATCCCCTCAGCTCCACCACTGTGATTAGTCGGGACATGGGCGACATGTGAGTCGCGTCATGTGCGACGGTCATGCGTGAGTCCTTGGCCATCGGCCTGGGGCTTTCGTTGTGTTGCGCCAGTAGCTGCGTGTGGTGTCGATCTGGTTAGTGGCGATGATTTCGCCGGTGTCGAGGTGGACGACGGTGATTGTGGACTGGTCGGCGATGGCGAGGATGCGTTTGCCGCGGTGTTCGATGCCGATACCGAGGTGGTGCATCCGGCCGGCCATGCGGAAGGAGACTTTGCCGTCGCCTGCGACGTGGTCGTAGCGCAGCCGGTAGTGGCCGGACTCGGTGCGGTTGGTGGGGAAGGCTTTCGGGGTGGCGCGGTAGGCGTCACCGGGGGTGATGCGCTCGCGGGCTCGGTGGGGTCGGTGTTCGTTGTAGTGTTCGCGGAAGGTGTCGAGTTGGGTTTGCAGGTGCGCACGGCTGCTGGCCTGCGGTTGGGCGGCGAGGTAGCGTTTGAGGGTTTGGTGGAAGCGTTCAATTTTGCCTTGGGTTTGTGGATGGCCGGGGCGGCCGTTCTTCTGTGTGATGCCCAGTAGTGGTAGTGCGAGCTCAAAAGCGTTCTTTCCGCCGACGAACCGTGCGGTGTAGACGACTCCGTTGTCGGTCAGGGTGGAGGCGGGTGGCCCGTATTCATCGATCAGGCGGAGGAAGTCATTGATGACGTCGGGGCCGGTGACCCGGCCGACCGCGGTGCAGCCCAGCAGGTAACGGGAGTGGTCGTCGAGCCAGTTCAGGATTTCGCAGTCGGTGCCGTCGGCGAGTCTCCAGTGGGTGAAGTCGGATTGCCAGGTGCCATTGGGTTGGGCGGCTTCGAAGCGGACGTAGGAGTTCTTGGGACGTTTCCTCGGTTCGGGGATGATGAGGCCAGCGGTGTGCAGGATGCGACGGATTGTTGATGTTGATGGCGGCATGATGGCTTCCTGCTCAAGGTGCCAGGCGATGGTGACCGGGCCTGCGTCATGTCCGGCCGCGGTAAGGGTTCGGCGCAGCTGAAGGATCCGATCCCGGACCGCGTCGCTGGTAGCGTTCGGGTTCGACTTCGGCCGCCTCGATGAGGGTTCCAATGCCTCCAATCCACCTTCTTTGTAGCGGGCCAGGAGGCGGTGGAGGTGTTGCCGGTTGATGCCGTGTCGGCGGGCGGCTTCCGCCACGGAGAGCTGACCGGCGAGGATCTGAAGGACGGCGACCTGATGCTTATGCGACATCCCTCCAGCGTGTCGCTTATGTCGCGACTCACCTGTCGCGCATCACCAGTCGCCTATGTCCTGAACCCAGACACCCTCAGCTCCACCACTGTGTTGAGTCGGGACATCGTTGATAGATGAGTCGCGACATAGTTCACAAATTGCTCGGCCATCGGCCGGGCTTTTTGTTTTTGTTGGGCCAGTAGTTGCGGTGTGGGTTGATGTCGTAGGTGCCGAGGATTTGCGACAGCTGATTGTTGAGGTGGCAGCGTGGCAGACACAGGTTCACCGGCGGGGTGAACTCGTGTTCACTGATGTGCCGAGTCACAGGGTTAGCTCTCACAGTTGTTCGAGCGACTGTTCTGCACCGCATCATTGTCTGGTGCGAGTGCGCCGCTAGAGTTATTCGCGATGACCTCAGCCACTCTACTTTTTGACAGCGCCACTCTGACCACCGTCACGTTCGGTGACGCAATCCGCATCGTCGACCTTGCCGGGGTTCTTGCGAATGCCATCTTGGGGGGAATCGCTGCGCGAGCAGCCAAACTCGACATTGTTGGTTTTGTGATCCTGGCGATCCTCGCGGGGCTCGGTGGTGGCATGATCCGCGACACGCTTTTGCAACAAGCCCCACCTGTAGCGCTCACAGACCCGTACTACTTGGGTGTGGCAATTGTGGGAGCGGTCATCGCATTCTTCATTCCCTTTCACGGCCGATTTTCGCGTCTGGCACTGCTGCTACTTGATGTGCTTGCGGTCGGATGCTGGTCTGCTGTCGGTGCACAGAAAGCGCTCGCCGCTGACCTCGGCTGGTTGCCGGCCATCCTGCTCGGTATGGTGACGGCGATCGGCGGTGGCATGGTGCGTGACCTCTTTCTCATGAGAGTTCCGACCGTGTTTGGTGGCAACACCCTTTACGCGACGAGCGCCTTCGTAGCCAGTGTGGAGATGGTGGTGTTGACGAGTTTTGGTAATCCCGAGCTTGGAACGATCGTCGCCATACTGAGCGCTGCGGCACTGACGCTTCTTGCTCGACGGTTCGGATGGATATTGCCGTCCGAAGTGCGGGTACGCCCACCTCGGTTGCCGGCAAGTTGGAGAACACGTTGGTGGAGTGGCCGCACCGCGCAGCACCATTCTGAAACTGCCGTTGCCGTCGGCACGGGTGATGCGGGAGACGCACAGCCCGACGCGCGAGACGCACAGCCCGACGCAGAGCAGATTCTTTAGCCGCGCAGGTTTTTGCGTAGCTGGCGCTCCGCCTTTGCTTCGGTTCGGTGCTCTCGGCTATCCCAACGAAGGGTAAGAGCAGCCAAAATGGCGGCAATCGCCGTCGCAGTCAGAACTGCGAGCTTTGCAGCCGCACTGTACTCCGAGTGCGGGAATGACAGCTCCGCGAGGAGGAGCGACACGGTGAAACCGATTCCGGCCAAGAGACCCACCGGCACAAGGTCGCGCAGTGAGAGCCCGTGCGGAAGCCGCAGTCGCGAGAGTTTTGTAACGAGGGCAGTGGTACCAAGAACGCCCACGATCTTGCCAACTACGAGCCCAAAGACGATGGCCGGAACCACCGGTTCGCGGAACATCGAAGCCGCGCCCCCGCCATCCACCAGTGATACCCCCGCCGAGAAGAAAGCAAAGACGGGAAGCGCGAACGCTGACGACCATGGCTTGACAACGTATTCGTAGCGGCGTGCACGAGTTGATCCTTCGCCGTGCAAATAACGTGCCGGAACGACAAGGCCGAGAAGTACTCCGGCGATGGTCGCGTGGATTCCTGACTCGTGCATGAGAGCCCAGGCGAGGAGGGCAAGTGGCACGAGATTCCACCAGCGAGCCCAGCGGAGTCGAGCGACAACGGCAAACACGGCGATCACTACCAGGGCGAGAAGGAACGCGATGAGGTTGACGCTAGCGGTGTAGAAAACGGCGATGATGATAATCGCGAGAAGGTCGTCGACAACCGCCAAGGTGAGCAGAAAAGTTCGGAGGGCGGCGGGCAACCCGCGGCCAAAGATGGCAAGTATCGCCAGGGCGAAAGCGATATCGGTGGCGGTAGGAATGGCCCAACCGTGGAGAGCGGCCGTGTCTCCCGAGACCACAATCACACCGACGAAGACGAGTGCGGGGATCACCATGCCCCCGACAGCGGCGAGCATGGGCACGGCGGCCTCACGAAAGTTGCGCAAGTGCCCTGAGACGAACTCGGTCTTGAGTTCTGCACCCACGACAAAGAAGAAGATTGCGAGCAAGCCATCCGTGGCCCACGCAGCCAGCGAAAGGTCTAGGTGTAGTCCCGAGGGGCCAAACTGAAGCCCTGAAAGGGCGCTATAGCCAGAACGCCAGGGTGAGTTCGCCCACGCGAGCGCGAGCGCCGCCGCGAGAACGAGCAAGCCTCCGCTGGTGGTCTCGAGTGTCACCCAGCGGTGAGCGCGCACCCTTTTGGAGCGGTGTGTTCGGTATTCGGTCATGAGGCTCCTACGCATGAAGGCTCGAGGGCAGGGTCGCCAACGAATCCGTCGACCAGACTTCCCGACACAACCAGTTCCCCATTCTACCGGTTGTGGCGAAACTCTGGTTCAGCAGTTCACCAAGCGGCAGGTCGGTAGTCCTTCAGAAAAACTCCGTGGATGTCGTCTCCCGCTTCGCCCCGAACGATCGGATCGTACACGCGGGCCGCGCCATCAACGAGGTCCAGTGGCGCGTGAAAACCTTCTTCGGCGAGGCGAACTTTCGTGTGGTGTGGCCGCTCGTCGGTAATCCAACCGGTATCGACGGCAGTCATCAGAATGCCATCGGTCTCGAGCATTTCTCCAGCGCTCGTTCGCGTGAGCATGTTCAGCGCGGCCTTCGCCATGTTGGTATGCGGGTGTCCTGGCCCTTTGTAGCGGCGAGCGAACTGACCCTCCATCGCAGAGACGTTGACGACGTATTTGCGGCGAGCGGTCGATGCGGCCATCGCCGGGCGCAGCCTACTGATCAACAGAAACGGTGCTGTGGTATTTGCAAGCTGCACCTCGAGCATTTCGAGGGGGTCGACGTGCTGCACGTTCTGAGTCCAACTGTTGATGTGGAGCTCATCGGGAACGAGTACGCCCGCATCGATGGCGGTACCCGCGGCCATCCGTTCGAGTGAGGAGGAGCCGGCCGTCATAGCGAGTTCCGCAAGCTCATCTGCACTGACTCCGGCAGTGCGAGCAAGCAGTGGATGAGTGGCAACTGAGGCAGCAAGTGCTTGCGGATGCGCGTCGTTTGTGTGACCGAACGTGAGCATGTCGGGCAGCGGGCCATCTGGCAGAGGCTCAAGCTCTGCCGCCGCAAGCGGTGCATAGGCGCCCGGGGATCGACGCACTGTTTGCGCCGCATTGTTGATGAGGATGTCGAGCGGCCCTGCCTCGATCATCGCATCCGCGAGGCCGAGAACCTGCGCAGGGTCGCGAAGGTCGATACCGACGATGCGAAGTCGGTGCAACCAGTCGCTCGAATCAGGGAGGGATGAAAACCGTCGAGCAGCGTCGCGTGGAAAACGCGTAGTGATGGTCGTGTGTGCGCCATCTCGGAGCAGACGCAGTGCAATATGCATCCCGATTTTCGCGCGGCCACCAGTCAGAAGCGCTCGGCGGCCGGTGAGATCGGTGCGAGCATCGCGTTTCTCATGGCTGAAGGCGGCGCACTCCGGGCAGAGTTGGTGGTAGAAGGAGTCCACCTGCGTGTACTGCTGCTTGCAGATGTAGCACGCGCGGGCTTTGATCAGCTCGCCCGCAAGGGGAGCAGCAACCCGGGTGGCGAGTGGAATGCCCCGCGTCTCGTCATCGATACGATCTGGCGCACCGGTTGCGGTAGCGGCGACAACAGCGCGGTCGGCCTCGGCGATCTCGGCCCGCTTCTCAAGCCGACGATTTTTCTTGACAGCTTTGAACATCCGCGCTGTGGCTTGGCGCACGGCGATGAAATCGGGGTGCTCCTCGTCGAGCTCATCCATGCCCGCGAGTACGCGAAGCACGGTGTCGAGTTCAGAAGGATCAATTGCCACTGCCTGATTCTATCGGGGGTCGGCGCGTCGCCTTCACGTGAGGGTGCCGTCGTAACTCCCTCAGTTGAGGCTGAGCATGATGGCGGCGGCAATGGCCAGAAGCACGCCGAAGAATTGGACGAGACCGATGCGTTCTTTGAGCACGATCCACGCCAAAAGCACGGTGGCGAGAGGGTAGAGGCTCATCAGCACCGCCACAACGGCGAGGTTGCCGGAGTGAAGAGCAACAACGAGCAGAACGTTGCCCACACCGAGAAGTGTTCCGCCCAACGCGGTCAAGCCCCACGCGCGGGCACTCACCTGCAGGGGCGTCAGGGCGGCATCAGTGTTCCAGATCATCCAGGCGTCACTGCGCCGAAAGCGGCGGAGTGCGATGAGGGGGAGAAGGAGAACCAAGCCGACCGTGATATCCAGAAAGGCAGGAATCACCCCCGAGCTTGCCGGCGCGAAGTCCAGCGAGACGACGGTGAGGCCAAGCGTGACGCCGGAGATCAACGCGAGCACCGCTCCACGCGGAGAAATTCGTTGAAGGGTTGCACCCGTGGAGACGGAGATCAGCGTCGTGGCAGTGAGAGCAATTCCGACCGCAATCCACCCCACAAGGCTGAGGTTTCTGCCGGTGAGGGCGGCGACGGTCACGGGCACGGACGTTTGGATGAGGGCGATGAGGGGAGCGAGCAGGCTCATCGGCCCGATGGCGAGTGCCGCATAAAAGCTGACCATGCCGACCACCGCGAACACGGCGGCGATGGTTCCCGACCAGATTGCGGTCACGCTCCAGACCGAGGGCACAAACAGAAACGCGACCAGCGAGGTCACCGTCGCGGCGCAATAGATGGCCACGCTCGCAGTGATGACGGGCATCTTGCGCGAACTCAGCGCGCCCAAAAAATCGGAAGCACCGTAAAACACGCTCGACAGCAGCGCAAGAAGAATGACAAGACTCACGAGTTATCAGCAGCCCAAGAGTGTCATGGTCCCACTGTAATATTCTCGACAGTCTGTTGCTGAACGCGCACCGACCTATTCTTGATGGATGAAGACGATTAAGCTTTTGCTCGACTGTGACCCGGGGCTAGATGACGCTCTCGCCCTACTCCTCGCGTACGGTGACCCTGAGCTCGAGCTCGTCGCCGTCACCACGGTAGGCGGGAACGTTGCGCTGGAGAACACGACCCGAAACGCGCTTCAACTGCGCGAGTATTTGGGCTTCTCGGAGGTGCCAGTCGCTGCAGGGGCCTCCGGCCCTCTCGTGCGTGAAACAAAGAACGCCGCTGAGGTGCACGGTGTTGGCGGCCTCGGGGATGTGATTCTTCCACCAGCGACGCTGCCACTCGACGCGCGTAACGCTGTGGACGTCATCATCGAAACTTTGCGGGATGCGCGAGGCGAGGTGCACCTTGTTGCGACGGGGCCGATGACAAACGTTGCGCTCGCGTTGCGCAAGGAACCTCGAATCGCCCAATGGGCGGCATCCTTTGTGATTATGGGCGGCTCCTTCACCCGCGGCAACACCACCCCGGCTGCCGAGTTCAACATTTACGCTGACCCAGAGGCTGCCGCTGAAGTGTTCGCTGCTGGTTGGCAGGTCGTGATGGTCGGTCTCGATCTCACCCTTCAGGCACTCGTGAACGACGAGATCAAAGCTCGCATGCTTGCTCTCGGTACCCTCGGACGTGACCTCGTCGTACCGCTCGCCACGTTCTGGAACGATCCGCAGGACCCGGACTGGGGAGGTCAGGCAGTTCACGACGTGTGTGCCGTCGCCTACCTTCGGCGGCCAGACCTGTTCACGAGTGTGACCGCCCGGGTCGAAGTGGAGACCCAGGGGGAGTGGACCGCCGGGATGACTGTCACTGACTTCAGGTCGAGCATTCCCAACGCACTCGTGCCGGTAAAGCTCGACGTCGCCGGGTTCTGGGACTACGTGCTAGAGAGTTACGCGAGAGTGGCTGTCACGAAAAGCTAGTGGCTAGTCCACACCCACGTCGATCGTGTGGTGGCCGGTGGCGCCGTCGGGAACAACATCGGAGAACTTCGCTGTTTGCACCGCGCCCTCGGCATCCGTTGCGCGCACTGTGAGCGTGTGCCTTCCTCGCGTCGCCTCCCACGCGAACGACCACTGACGCCACGTGTCAGCGGAGATCGCCTCTGCCAGAGTTGCCTCGTTCCAGGGTCCATCGTCGATTCGCACTTCGACGCGGGAGATGCCGATGTGCTGCGACCAGGCAACTCCGGCGATCATGACCCTGCCGCCGGGCACGGTCACATTGTTTCGAGGGGTGTCGATGCGGGACGAGAGCTTGACTGGACCACGGGCACTCCACCCACGATTCGTCCAGTATGCCGTTTCTTTGGCGAAGGTAGTGACCGCGAGTTGGGTAACCCACTTTGTTGCGGAGACGTATCCGTACAACCCGGGGACGACCATGCGCACCGGAAAGCCGTGGTCTGCGGGCAGCGGTTCTCCGTTCATGGCGACTGCGAGAATCGCGTTGCGGTCATCGGTCAAGGCAGAGAGCGGTGTGCTGGCACTGAACCCGTCAACGCTGCGGGAAAGCACCATGTCGGCGCCAGCCGTCGGGCCAGCCTGTGCGAGCAGCTTTCGGATCGGGTAGCCGAGCCACAGAGCATTGCCGATGAGCCCACCCCCAACGTAGTTGGAGACGCACGCGAGCGTGACGTAGCTTTCTTCGAGAGGGAGCGCCAGAAGTTCCTCAAAGGTAATGGACACCTCACGTTCGACCATACCCGTGATAGTCAGCGACCATTGGTCTGGGTCGATTGTCGGAACGATCAGTGCGGTGTCGATGCGGTAGAAGTCGTTGTTCGGCGTGACGAGAGGCGCAATTCCGGGAATATCGAGTGAGGCACCGGCCGGAATCGGCACCGCGTTTACGGCCGGATCGGGAAGCAGGAAGGTGCGTCGAGCGACGGTGACCGCCTGGATGCTGGCAGCGGCGATACTTCCACCCAGGGCCGCAATCACACCGAAACCGGCGGCAATACCCGAAGAGATGAGAAACCAACGCCGCTCGTCACTTCGAGCTCGCTCGCTGGTGGCAATGTCTATCGCTCGTGATCGCCGAGAAAGCTGCCCAAGAAGCAGAACCGCGATAACGATGGCGATGATAGCGGGCACCCCGGAAAGGAAGGATGAATCTGCGCGCGTAATGGCGGCAAAAAAACTTATCCCTCCGACTGCCGCCATGATCACGCGACCCCAAGGAGACTTCTTCGTTTCGACAATTCCGGCGAGACCCGCGAGCATCGCGACGGCGAGCGAGACCGCGACGATGATGACGATTTTGTCTGCCGTGCCAAACAGCGAAATGACGGCCTCTTTGAGCCACGAGGGTGCGAGATCGATCACGAGCGCACCAGTAGAAGCGAGTGGGCTGGAGCGCGGAGAGACGAGAGCGGCAACGACTTCGGCGATGCCCACTCCTGCGCTCGCCGACGCAATTCCTGCCCACGCTGAACGCCACCGCGAGTGACCTCGCGCTGCGGATGTTTCGGGCGGTTTCGCTTCTGCGACCAGTTTTGGCATCCTCCAGCATAAAACTGTCTCTACTTTTCGCGCTGAGAGGAGTTTTTCGGAGGGGAGCGGCGTGCGGAGTGTGCAACGGTTAACACGTGCAAATTCCTGTGCTCGCAGACTCCGCAGCCGCAGATCCGGATGCCGTGTACACCGCATTCGTTGAGTGGGCGACCGCAGAGGGTTTCATTTTGTACCCAGCGCAAGACGAAGCTGTCGTGGAACTGGTCACCGGTTCGAATGTCATCCTGAGCACACCGACGGGCAGTGGAAAGTCTCTCGTGGCAGTTGGCGCACACTTTGCGGCACTGTCGGCAGGTAAACGCAGTTACTACACCGCGCCCATCAAGGCCCTCGTTTCCGAAAAGTTTTTCGCGCTCGTGGACATTTTCGGTGCAGAGAATGTGGGCATGGTCACGGGCGACTCGAGCGTGAACTCTGGGGCACCGATCATTTGTTGCACGCAGGAGATTCTTGCGAACCTGTCTTTGCGTCACGGAGACGACACCCCTGCAGAGCTCGTCATTATGGACGAGTTTCACTTTTACGCTGACCCAGAGCGTGGTTGGGCCTGGCAGGTCCCTCTCCTACGCCTGCCGCACAGCCAGTTTCTGCTCCTTTCGGCAACCCTCGGAGAGATCGAATGGCTTGCCGAGGATCTCACTCAGCGCACTGGAAGGCCAACAGCGACGGTCACGGGAGTGGAGCGCCCGGTGCCGCTGCATTTTTACTACGCGCTGACGCCCATCCATGAAACGGTGGAAGAGTTGCTGAAGACCGGCCAGGCTCCCATTTACGTGGTTCACTTTTCACAGGCTGCCGCATTGGAGCGAGCCCAAGCACTCACGAGTGTCAAAGTGATTGACCGTGAACAGCGTGACGCAATTGCTGACTTGATTGGTGACTTTCGGTTCACGACCAAGTTTGGTCAGACACTGTCGCGCCTCATCCGTTCCGGCATCGGCGTGCATCACGCCGGCATGCTGCCCAAATATCGCAGACTCGTTGAGCAGCTCGCCCAACGTGGTCTCTTGCGTGTCATTTGTGGCACGGACACTCTCGGCGTTGGCATCAACGTGCCCATCCGGACGGTCGTGCTCACGGCGCTCACAAAGTTTGACGGCACCCGCATGAGGCAACTGAGTGCGCGCGAGTTTCACCAGATTGCTGGTCGCGCTGGTCGCGCAGGTTTTGACACAGCAGGAACAGTGGTCGTGCAAGCACCAGAGCACGAGGTTGAGAATGCGCGACTCGTGGCGAAGGCCGGCGGGGACGAGAAGAAGCTCAAACGTGTGGTGCGCAAAAAGCCACCGGAGGGGTTTGTCTCGTGGGGGGAGCCGAGCTTTCAGCGCCTCGTTGCCGCAGAGCCAGAAAAGCTCACCTCCAGCATGACCGTGAGTCACGCGATGATTTTGAATGTGATTGGTCGTGGCGCCGATGCTTTTGCGGAGGTTCGTGCACTCATTGAAGATAATCACGAGCCACGTCACCGGCAACGGGAGCTTGCGCGCCGGGCACTTTCTATCTATCGCACCCTTCGCACAGCGGGGATTGTTGAAGAGCGCGACGACAGCATTCGCCTTACGATCGACCTGCAGCCAAACTTTGCGCTCAATCAACCGCTGTCACCGTTCGCACTCGCCGTGATCGATCTTCTCGACCCGGAGGCGCCTGGATATGCACTCGATGTGATTTCTGTCATCGAGTCAACCCTGGATAACCCCCGACCAGTCTTGTCGGGGCAAGAGCACTTAGCGCGTGGTGAGGCAGTCGCTGCCATGAAGTCTGAGGGCATCGAGTACGACCAGCGCATGGAGCTCTTGGAGTCGATTACCTATCCAAAACCGCTGGAGGAACTGCTGGAGGCGGCGTTCGAGACGTACCGTCGATCGCAACCGTGGGCGGCCGACTTCGAACTGCGACCGAAGGCGGTCGTGCGCGACATGTACTAGCGCGCTATGACCTTCAACGAGTATGTCGGGTTTTATTCGCTCGGCAGGTCTGAAGGATTGCTGTTGCGCTACCTTTCGGATGCCTTCCGTGCGGTGCGTCACACCGTGCCAGAGTCGGCAAAAAGTGACGAGATTCGTGACCTCATCGAATGGTTGGGGGAGCTCGTTCGCCAGGTTGATTCGAGTCTGATCGAAGAGTGGGAAGAGCTGAGTCACCCAACTGCGTCGCACCGTGATGAACCGATCGTGCCGCCACCGCCTCCCTCAGTCGTGACCAATGAGAGAGCATTCCGTGTGCTCGTGCGCAATGAACTGTTTCGCAGAGTGCAGCTTGCCGCGCTTGATGATGCTGACGCCTTGGGCGAGCTGGATGCCGAGGCGGGCTTCGACGCCGCGCGCTGGGGCGAGGCGCTCGACGACTATTACGCGGTGCATGACCATATGGGTACCGACGCCCACGCCCGCGGATCCGACTTGCTGATGATCGAGAAGCAGCCTGAGCAGTGGCACGTGCGCCAGATCTTTGCTGATCCGGCGGGAGACCACGATTGGGGGATGAGCGCCGTAGTCGACCTCCGTGAATCAGCGCAGCAGGGTGTTGCCGTCATCCGCGTCACACGTGTTGGTGCGTTGTGAAGATGCGCGGCTTCCGTTCGCGACGAGGCGCCCTCGGCGAGTCGCGTTATCGCGAACGCCGCACGGGAACAGCGCGCTACCTGACGAGTCGCCAACAGCACGATGGGTTGGATGCCGTGGTGAGACGGTACCCGTCGAGTGATACGACGGGCGCCACGTTCGTTCTCGTGCACGGCATAGGTGTATCGAGTAAGTACTTTCAGCCGGCGGCGGCAGAGTTGGCCCGCACGGGGGAGGTGTACCTCGTGGACTTACCCGGATACGGCTCGGCGCCCAACCCCAAGCGGCCCGTCGCTATTCGCGACCACGCTCGCGTGCTTGCTGAGGTCATTCACGAGGCGGGGCTCATGAACCCGGTGCTCGTGGGGCACTCAATGGGCAGTCAGGTGGTCTCACAGCTCGCCGTCGATTCCCCGGAGTTGAGCGACTGCATCGTTCTCATGGCGCCGACGATGTATCCCGACTATCGTTCGATCGGTATCGCGGCCCGCAAGCTTCTCCGGGATATTTGGCGTGAACCGTGGCGGGTCAAGGTCATCGTGGGCACTGACTATCTGTTTCGCTGCGGCTTGCCTTATTTCCTCAAGCAGGTGCCGTTTCTTCTCGAGGATCGCATAGAGCAGCGTGTGCCTGACATTCGTGCTCGAGTGCTCGTCATGCGTGGTGATGAGGACGTGATTGTGCCCCGCGACTGGGCAAAGGCTGTGGCCGCGCTAGCCGAGCTCGGCTCCTTCACCGAAGTGCGTGGCCCTCACGTTGTGATGTTTACTGACCCGGTTTCTGTTGCTCAAGAGATTGCGGCACATGCCAGAGGGAGCGTCCATCGGCCTGCTTCCTAGCAGGTACAAAACCAAGCAATTTCTGGTGTCCGGCGATCCACGCTGCACGGGAGACAAATTCGCGTCGAACTGGGAATGAAATTCGCAGTGTTGGGTGTTTACTGAAATTATGACGCGTCAACAGAGACTCGCACTGGCCATTGCAATCCTGGCGTCCTTCGTCGCGTTCCTTGACGGTTCTGTGGTGAACGTTGCTCTCCCGGCCATCAGCAAAGAGCTCGGCGGTGGTCTCTCCACGCAGCAGTGGGTGGTTGACGCCTACCTCATCACTCTGGGTGCGCTCATTCTGGTCGCGGGCTCCCTCTCGGATGTCTTCGGTCGTGTTCTTGTGATCCGCATCGGCTTGTGGGGTTTCGGGCTTGCCTCACTCGCGTGCTCACTCGCCCCCACGGTGGAAGTTCTCGTGGTCAGCAGGGCATTTCAAGGTGTCGCAGGCGCCCTTATCGTGCCGAGTTCGCTCGCGTTGATCATGTCCGTGTTTCGCGGAGCACTCCAGGCAAAGGCGATTGGATATTGGACTTCGTGGACGAGTGCGGCATTTATAGCAGGCCCGATCATCGGTGGAAGCCTGGTTGACTTGGTGTCATGGAGGTTTGTTTTTGCCATCAACATTCTTCCTCTTGCAACCACGCTAGTTCTGCTCGCAAAAGTTGAGGCGAGGGGGGAGCGGGATCGCTCCACAAAGATTGATGTACTTGGGGCGGTGCTGTGCGTCGTGGGTATTGGTGCTCCGGTCTTCGCGCTCATTGAACAGAGCAATTTCGGATGGGGTTCACCCATGATCTGGGGCACCCTCCTCGTTGGACTGCTCTCCTTTGGCTCGTTTCTGTGGCGTCAAGCCACCATCTCCCAACCGATGATGCCTCTTTCACTTTTTCGGGTGCGCAATTTTGCGGTCGGCAATGTGGCGACTTTTTTCGTTTACGGCGCCCTCGGGTTCTCGACCCTCATCATTGTCGTGTTTCTTCAGCAAACTGGGCACTGGTCTGCGACGCTCGCCGGAATCGCTGTGCTCCCCGTCACCATCATCCTGATGTTGCTTTCCTCACTGTTTGGCGGACTCTCTGGCAAGTATGGACCGCACCTTTTCATGGCGGTGGGTCCCATCGTCGCCGGTGTCGGTCACCTCGCGATGCTCGCAGTGACAAGCGACATCAATTACTGGTGGCAATTGCTGCCCGGCATCCTGCTCGTCGGTCTCGGGCTTGCTATTACGGTGGCCCCGCTCACCTCAGCCATCCTCGGTTCCATCAGCGAATCGCAATCCGGAATCGGTTCCGCCATCAATAATGCGATCGCGCGCGTGGCAGGGCTGATCACCGTGGCCATGCTGGGAATCATCGTCGCTTCGACTCTCGATGTCGCCGGGATGCACCGTGCCCTTCTCGTGGCAGCTGGCCTTCTTATCGCCGGAGGGGTGGTTTCCGCGGTCGGGATCAGGAATACTGCGGCCGCGAACCCCAAAACGACGTTAAACACAGCCTCAACTCGCTGAAAGTGCGTTACTTTCGTGGCACGCTAGTGAGGGTCGGGAATGCTCTGACCAGTGCCGTCGAAATTAATGACAAAGGAGTCGCTGTGGCTGACCCAATCTCCACACCCCTCGATGATGCTCGCTCGCGTTTAAAGGACGCGATCGACCTGCTTGGCTGTGACCAGGGGATGTACGAGATACTCTCCCGCGCGACGCGCGAGTTGACCGTGAGCATCCCGCTGCGCAGGGACGACGAGTCCATCGAGGTGCTCACCGGATACCGCGTGCAGCACAGCATCGCACGCGGGCCAGGCAAGGGTGGGCTTCGCTACAGCCCACACGTGAACATCGATGAGGTGCGCGCGCTCGCCATGTGGATGACCTGGAAGTGCGCACTGCTCGATGTGCCCTATGGCGGTGCCAAGGGTGGCGTCACGATTGACCCTCGGCAATACTCCCAGCGTGAGCTCGAGCGTGTTACGCGGCGCTACACGAGCGAAATCATGCCGATCATTGGCCCGGAGACCGACATCCCCGCGCCTGATATCGGCACAAATGAGCAGACCATGGCGTGGATCATGGATACCTACTCTATGAATAAGGGCTACTCAATTCCCGGCGTCGTCACCGGTAAGCCCATCAGCATTGGCGGGTCGCTGGGGCGGGCAACTTCTACGTCTGAAGGCGTCGTGCACATTGCTCTCGCGGCGCTGCGCGACAACGGCCTGGACCCGGCGAAGTCGACTGCGGC
>JBDSUT010000113.1:0-2830 GCA_039927595.1 Terrimesophilobacter sp. | reverse complement strand
TCCAATGGTATGCGGAGCAGATCGCCCATATTCATGGCAGCTATGCGACCTCCTCAACGGGCGGGTTCCGCGTTATGACCGCGAAACAGCCCGTAGGGCCCGCGCTACTCATTACCCCCTGGAACTTTCCTCTGCTCATGAATGCGCGAAAGGGAGGAGCGGCCCTCGCTGCCGGATGCACAATCGTGTTGAAATCCGCGCGCGAGACGCCACTGACAGCTGCCCTATTCGTAGCGACTCTCGAAGAGGCAGGATTCCCGCCCGGTGTCGTCAACCTCATTCACACCAGCGACTCCGCTGCTATCTCCGCGCCGCTACTCGCCGACCAGAGGTTGCGAAAGGTGAGCTTCACTGGTTCGACGGGGGTGGGAAGCGTCTTGCTCGCACAGTCTGCCCGAAACATCGTCAACGCATCTATGGAACTCGGCGGTGATGGTCCCTTCGTTGTGCTCGATGACGCAGATGTCGATCTCGCAGTGCGCGAGGCGATCAACTGCAAGTTCCGCAACGCTGGCCAAGCCTGCGTTGCAGCAAACCGCATCATCCTGCATCGCGATATCGCTGCGGAGTTCACCGAGAAGTTTCTTGCGGCAGCACGGGAGCTTCCCGTGGGTGACGGGTTCGATGAAAAGGTCGTTGTCGGCCCCATGATCAACGGTCGGCAGCGCGAGCGAGTCGCGCGCCTAGTGGAAGACTTCCAGAAAGTAGCCGGCGCTACGCTCCTGCTTGGCGGAAAGTCAATCGATGGTGACGGGTTCTTCTTCGAGCCCACAGTGCTGAGCTTCCCCGTCAAGAAACATGACTTCTGCAACGAGGAGATCTTCGCGCCGGTCGCGGCACTTTACTCCGTTGACTCGGCCTCGGAGGCCCTCAAGTTCGCCAACGACACTCACTACGGACTCGCCGCCTACCTTTTTACGCGTGACATCTCGCGTGCAATTACTTTCGCGGAGCGCCTTGAGTTCGGCATGGTGGGAATCAACCGGGGCATCATGGCGGAGCCATCTGCACCATTCGGCGGCATAAAGTCTTCGGGTCTCGGTCGCGAGGGTGGGCACGACGGGCTCGACGACTTCCTCGAACCGAAGTACATCGCGCTCACAGTCGACGAGTCCTCAGTCGAGTAGGGAGTCACGTCAAATAGGTCTTCTGCAGTCGAACCCGAGCCCGTCGGGGAGCTGTAGTTCGGCAGGCCCCCCGTGCGCCCGAGGACGCTCTCGTGGCGCCGAGTTTCCCGGCGGATGTCGGTGTTTCGTTGCGGATGCTATCGCTTGATGTCGCGCGTAATCGCTTGGGTGACCTCGAGCAATCGAGGGAGAAAGTCTGACTCCAGCTCCTTCATGGATGCCCGAGATGCGGGTACGGAGATATTGACAGCGGCCCACATCGCTCCGGCTGCATCGTAGATCGGAGCAGCAACGGCGCGCACGCCGTGTTCGAACTCCTCGTCATTAATAATCCAACCCTGCTGACCGGCAGTCGCAATAAGCGCACGTAGCTCACCCTGATCAGTGATCGTCTTATTTGTGAGCGCGGGGCGCGGGTAGGTGGCGAAAAAATCGTCAAGCTGCGCCGGGTTGAGAGTGGAGAGCAGCAGTCGCCCTGTGGAGGTCGCGAACGCGGGGAGCCTGCGGCCGACTCCGATGTTAACAGACATAATTCGGTCGGCAGCCGCTCGCGCCACATAGACGATCTCGCCGCGATCGTAGGCGCACGCAGAGCAGGATTCCCGGAGTTCCTTACTGAGCTCCTCGAGATAGTGCTGGGTTATCTCAACATCCGTTGACGAAGAAAGGTAGGCATACCCAAGCTCGAGCACTCGAGGGCGAAGGAAATACCTCTTGTCTTCGACACCGAGATATCCGAGTGCCTCTAAGGTGAGCAGGAAGCGACGGGTCGCAGCACGGCTCTGGTTGGTAGCTCGGGCGACGTCAGCCATGGACAAGCGATCATGTCTGTCGCTGAAAGCGCGGATAACTCGGAGTCCGCGATCGAGGGATTGCACAAAATCAACGGTCCCGTTTGCGGGACCCTCTGTTTCGCTCACGTTGTCGTCCTCATCTGAATTCTGCTCGACAAGAAAGCTAGCACATCGTCTACTAGGGAAGACGGCGCGCCAGGTGCGACCGCAATACCCGCACTGTGGACTTTTGGTCGAATCCGCGCCATACGCACAATTGCTCCCCTATGATGTACATGTTCATTAGTCGCACAAACGTGCGCAGAGAGGAAGAAATGGTCGTCGAATTCCGAGGCAGCTATACGGTCGCAGTTACCCCCTTTACTGCCGACGGCTCCGCAATTGACGTTCACGCCCTCACGACATTCCTCGATTGGCAGCTCGCCGAAGATGTGCCGGGCATTATCATGCTCGGCACGACGGGCGAGTTCGTCGCGGTATCGGACGATGAGCGCCAGGAACTCGTCGAGGAGACTGTCAGGCACATCAACGGCCGCATTCCCGTGCTAGTAGGCGCTATGGCCGTCAGCACAAAAGAGGCGGTGCGTCGCAGCACCCAAGCCGAGAAACTCGGGGCTGACGGTCTGATGATCCTGCCTCCGTTCTACTACACCCCGACCGACGACGAGATCTTCCGGCACTATCAGGCAATCAGCGAAGCCGTTCAAATCCCGATCATGCTCTATAACAATCCGGTCACCTCAAACGTCGATATGAGCGCGAAGCTCGTCGCCCGCCTTGCCCGCGCTTTCGAGAACGTGAGATATATCAAGGAATCTAGCCAGGAGCTCGGGCGCGTTCGGGATGTGCTCGAAGCGAGCGACGGCCTGATGAATGTCTTCGCAGGTGAACGAGTTGTTGATTCCTACC
>JBDSUT010000112.1:0-15959 GCA_039927595.1 Terrimesophilobacter sp. | reverse complement strand
CTCATTGGGGGAACCCCAGAATCGGTGCGGCGAGCATCCTCTGACGGCATTGCGGAGCTGCGGCGGATATTCGCCGTCACGACCCCAACCTCGCTTCAGAAAGGATCCCTCCATGACTGATGGTCTCGAGACTCTCACGTACGTGGACCCCGCGCACCTTGAGAGGCTGCACGCGGGCCTAGCCAGCACTGCGGAACGCGAGGGTGTGCTGGATATCACCTTCCGCACGCTAGACACCCCAGTCGGCCTCCTGTTGCTTGCCGCGACCGCTCGGGGCGTCGTGCGGGTGGCATTCGAGAGTGAGGGCCATGACAGGGTTCTGGCAGATCTCGCGGATCGTGTGAGTCCTCGTGTGCTTTCGTCAAGCTCGCGCGTCGACGCTGCGGCTCACCAGCTGGACGAGTACTTCGAGGGGAGCCGTAGGGCGTTTGAGCTCCCTCTTGACTTCCGTCTCGCTCACGGGTTTCGCTTGAGCGTGCTGAAGCATTTGGTTCACATTGGGTACGGCACAACAGAGAGTTACACGGAAGTTGCTGCTGCTACGGGTCACCCGAAAGCCATGCGCGCCGTGGGATCCGCGTGTGCAACAAATCCACTCCCCGTCATCGTGCCGTGCCATCGGGTGCTGCGGTCCGACGGCACACTTGGTGGCTACCTTGGCGGGTTAGATGCGAAGCGGGAGTTGCTCGCACGGGAGGCACTCGCGTGATCGAAGTGGTGAGGTGCGAGGATGGCCTCGGTCGTCCGCCGTGGGCCGCGTCAGACCCGTTGCTTCGTGAGTACTACGACACGGAGTGGGGCATGCCGGTGCGCGATGAACGCGGCCTGTTTGAGCGGCTCAGCCTCGAGGCGTTTCAATCCGGGTTGTCGTGGGCGATCATTCTGCGAAAGCGGCAGGCCTTCCGGCGTGCCTTCTCCGAGTTCGAGCCAGATGCCGTCGCGGCTTTCACCGAAGCAGATGTGGAGCGTTTGCTTGGCGACGCGGGCATCATCAGAAACCGAGCCAAAATTCGCGCAACAATTGTGAACGCGGGGGCGGTGATCGCTCTGCGGGACGAGGGTGGCCTTGTTGACTTCATCTGGTCGTTCATGCCCGACGCCTCGCTGGTTCCTCACGTGGGTGACCCCATCGAGACCCAGTCTTCGGAGTCGAAAGCAATGTCCCGTGAGTTAAAGAATCGCGGATTCTCGTTTGTCGGACCAACGACGATGTACGCGCTCATGGAGGCGATCGGAATGGTCGACGCACATCCGGTGGGGAGCCACCGTCGGGGCACATCCGGAGTGTCGTTTCGCTCGCTAGACTGAGGCGCTGTGGGCGCAATAGCGAGAGACCAGGTGAGTTCGCGGATTTTTACCGTGCCCAATGTCCTGAGTTTCCTTCGCCTGCTGCTGGTTCCTGTTTTCCTCGTCCTCATTATCCTGGGGAACGATTTGATGGCCCTCGCGGTGCTGGTCTTTTCAAGTCTGACCGACTTTCTTGATGGCATTCTCGCGCGCAGACTCAACCAGGTTTCACGTCTCGGCCAACTTCTTGATCCCGCGGCCGATCGACTTTTCATTTTTGCAGCACTCATCGGACTGGCTGTACGTGGAATAGTTCCGTGGTGGCTCGTTGCCATCCTTGTTGGTCGGGATGCGGTGCTTCTGGTGATGGGGATCACTCTCGCCAACTTCGGGTACGGTCCTCTGCCCGTGCATCATCTGGGAAAGATTGCTACTTTCTGCCTTTTTTATGCGCTTCCGATCCTGATGATCGGTCACGCGTTTCCGGCATCAGAGGTCTTTACTGCCCCGATCGGCTGGGGTTTCGCCCTCTGGGGTGCGTTCCTCTATTGGTGGGCCGGATTCATTTACACTGTCGAAACTCTGCGGGTAATCAAAATTCCCATGACCGCGCAACCCCTCGGATCAGTTACTCTAGGTGGCTAGGGGAGGAAGATCATGAGCATGCCAGATGACGATGTCACACCAGCCGCCGAGGGCGCTCGGGGCGAGGATACGACAGCGCATTTCGGCGAGGACTTCGCGGCCCAGCTGGCCGCAATGGACGGTGACCTTAGCGCTGAAGAGCAGGATGCGATTGCTGCTCTGCCCAGCGGTTCTGCACTTCTGATTGTGCGCCGAGGCCCCAACATCGGTGCTCGTTTTCTGCTTGATTCAGATTCGACGACGGCCGGTCGCCATCCGGATGCCGACATTTTTCTTGACGACGTGACCGTTTCTCGTCGCCACACCGACTTTCTTCGCCACGGAAGTGCGTTCGAGTTGAAGGATTTGGGCTCGTTGAACGGCACCTACTTCGATGGTGTTCGTATCGAGAACGCTTTGCTTACCGACGGTGCGGAAGTGCAGATCGGTAAGTTCCGTCTCACGTTCTACTCCTCCCGTGCCGACATCGCTCCGACGGGCAACAAATAGATGAATGCAAGTTCGGCGCATGCGCGCAGGCCTGGCTCATCAGGACTGCTCAGTATTGGTCAAGTGTTGGCGAGACTTCGCCCTGAGTTTCCGGACCTCACACCATCAAAGTTGCGATTTTTAGAAGAGCGCCAATTGGTTAGCCCAGCAAGGACTGAGTCTGGGTACCGAAAATTCTCCACCAACGACATGGATCGATTGAGGTTCGTGCTCACCATGCAGCGCGAGCATTACTTGCCGCTCAAGGTGATCCGGGGTTATCTCGACGAGTTGGATGCGGGCCTCAAACCAGACCTACCCGGCGCGGTAACAGGACCTATTCCCACGATCCTTCCCACCGAGCGCAAGTATCGCCGCGAGGAACTGGTTCGCGAAGCCAACGCAACTCCTCAACTCCTCAACGACGCGGTATCCGCATCGTTAATCGTGCCTTCTGATGTTCATGGTGAACCGTCGCTCGCCGTCTTGAAGGCACTCGTCGAGTTGCAACGTTCGGGGATTGAGCCGAGGCATTTACGCGGTTTTCGCGCGTCAGCTGAGCGAGAACTTGGGCTGATCGAGAGTGCACTTATACCGATTTCTCGCCGCAAAGATGCCTCAAGCCGCGCGAAAGCCAGCGAACTTGCGCGTGATATTGCTGGCCAGCTCGAAGTGGTGCGAAGCAGCCTCATCCGCTCGGCCCTGTCGCGTTTGGACTAGTCGCTTCACACGTCACGACGGTCGGCAATTTTTGCCCGCGGACAGCGACCGTCAGCTTCTGTTCCGCGGTATGCTTCAGGTTGGCGATTTCGACACGCCGAGGCCGTTCGATCGAATGTCATTGCCTCTGACCGGCACCGTGGGTACCGTGGAGGCTGCGAACGTTAAGCGTCGCAAGCTCGCATGGAAGGCAGCCCAATGAGTGAACCCCGCAGTGCCAATGAGGATTCGCGGTACGACCTCGGTTTGCTTTTTACCGATGGGCTTCCGGATCTGGATGATTCCGCGGGCTACCGGGGTGCGATCGCTGCAAAAGCCGCGGGCATCAGCTACCGTCAGCTCGACTATTGGGCTCGCACCGAACTGGTGGAGCCAACGGTTCGCGGGGCGGCTGGCTCCGGTTCACAACGACTTTATGGCTTCCGCGACATCTTGGTACTGAAACTGGTCAAAAGGCTTCTGGATACCGGAATATCTCTGCAACAGATCCGTACCGCGGTGAACCAACTTCGCGAGGCCGGGGTTCACGATCTCGCCCAAACGACTCTCATGAGTGACGGAGCGAGCGTGTACCTCTGCACAAACAATGATGAAGTTATTGACCTTGTGAGCCGTGGCCAAGGTGTTTTTGGTATCGCTGTAGGCAAGGTTTTGCGTGAAGTGGAATCTAGCTTGATTGAGCTCGACTCGGTCAAAGCAGCAGATCCTTCGGATGAGCTCGCTGCGCGCAGGGCGACTAAAGCGTCTTAGCCGGCACGTCCGTCGTTGCTCGGATTGACGAGGAACGAAAAGAGGTCGTCGATTGAGTCGGTGACAGGCTGCTGTGGCGCTTGCTGCATCGGTTGGCGCTCGGTGGGAAACTGCCGCTGGTGCTCTTGCGCAGACTGTTGTTCCTGCGCAGACTGGCGCGCCTCTCGTCGAGACTGATGCTGAGGGGCCTGTGGTTCTGAGAACGACGGCGGGGGTAACAGGGGCTGTGGGGCCTGCTGTGGCTGTTCTGGCACCGTCTGCGGCCAGAGATCAGGTTGAGGTTCCTGCTGCACCGATGGTGGTGACTCTTGCTCGTCAAAAGCATGTGTCCCCTGTTCAAAGGGAACGCCACCCACGGGGATGCGGCCTGCGCGGATGACGCGATCCAGTAGCTGGTCGAAATAGTGCGCCATTTCTTCGGCGCTTTCGCCCGGCCACACATGAAGTGGTTTTGCTGCACCCTGGGCTTGTTGTAACGAGGTGCGTTCGGGCAATTGTGGGCTCAGGACGAGTGGGCCGAACATGTCACGAAGCTCCTTAATGCGGAACTGGTGCTCTAGGGATTGAATTTTCGCACGGTTGACGATAATTCCGAGCGGCTGTAGCCGGGGAGAGAGGCCACGACGAATTTCTTCGATGGCACGCAGCGCGCGGTCAGCAGCGGCAACCGAGAACAATCCCGGCTCCGTGACGATCGCCACCCGATCACTTGCTGCCCACGCGGTTCTGGTGAGGGCATTGAGCGATGGTGCAGAGTCGATCAGCACCAGATCGTAGTCAGATTCGAGGTGAGCGAGTGCTTCCTCGAGTTTCCAAATGTCGCGGATGCTCGGGTGCGGTCCATCGAAATTTATGGCGGAAGGACTTCCGATTAAGACATCGATTTTGCCGGGCCTGCCGCGTGTCCAACCGCTGGGGGAGATTGCCGCTCGCACGACTTTCTCTTTCGGGGAGGCGAGAACATCCGCAATATTGAGGTGGCCCTGCACGGTAATGTCCATGCCGGTGGAGACATCCGATTGGGGGTCCAGATCGACGACAAGGGTGCGCAACCCGCGAGCGAATGCGGCAGAGGTTAGGCCCAAGGTGACGGTGGTTTTGCCGACGCCACCTTTGAGGGAGCTAATGCTGAGTACGTGCACGAGTAACGACGATACCTTCACTAGTCTGAAAGAACCTAAATTTTGCGGCATTTTATTGCCACATCAACGCCTTTGCGGGCCTGATTCAAGAATATTCTTGAACGATTGCCAGAGAGGACACCAATGTTCCGCAAGATTCTCGTTGCCAATCGAGGCGAAATTGCTATCCGCGCTTTTCGCGCAGCATTTGAGCTCGGAGCCAAAACAGTTGCGGTGTTCCCGTGGGAGGATCGAAACTCCTTGCACCGGCTCAAAGCTGACGAAGCGTACCTCATCGGTACCGAGGGGCATCCGGTCAGGGCATATCTCGACGTCTCAGAAATCATCAGGGTCGCTAAAGAGTGCGGCGCAGACGCGATTTATCCGGGATACGGGTTCCTCTCGGAGAACCCGGAGCTTGCGGAGCAGTCCGCTGCCGCAGGAATCACTTTTATCGGGCCAAGTCAAAGTGTGTTGGAGATGGCGGGAAACAAGGTCACCGCGAAAGAACACGCGATCTCGGCCGGAGTTCCCGTGTTGGCATCAACTCCGGCTTCTCAAAATATCGATGAGCTAATTGCCGGCGCGGCGGATATTGGGTTTCCTGTTTTCGCTAAAGCGGTCGCAGGTGGTGGCGGTCGAGGTATGCGCCGGGTCGATCGTGCGGAAGACCTCAAGCAGGCGTTGGAAGAGTCGATGCGTGAAGCAGACAGCGCTTTCGGGGACCCCACCATGTTTATTGAGCAGGCGGTGCTTCGACCGCGTCACATTGAAGTTCAGATTCTTGCGGATTCGTCGGGCGAGACGGTCCACCTCTTCGAACGCGACTGTAGTGTTCAACGTCGCAATCAGAAGGTTATTGAGATAGCCCCGGCTCCAAATCTCGATACCGAGGTTCGAGATGCGCTCTATCGTGATGCCATCGCATTCGCGCGCTCGATTAACTACGTCAATGCTGGAACGGTCGAGTTTCTGCTCGACACGGTGGGCGCGCGCGCGGGAAAACACGTTTTCATCGAGATGAACCCGCGTATTCAGGTTGAACACACGGTGACGGAGGAGGTGACGGATGTCGACCTCGTTCAGGCACAAATGCGCATTGCCTACGGCCAGTCGCTTGCTGAACTCGGCCTGACGCAAGACAAGTTGACTCTGCGCGGTGCGGCGCTCCAGTGCCGAATTACCACGGAAGATCCGGCGGAAGGTTTTCGGCCTGACACTGGGAAGATCACAACGTACCGTTCACCGGGTGGGGTTGGTATTCGCCTCGATGGCGGCACGATCGACCCCGGAACCCAGATCAGTCCACACTTTGACTCCATGCTCGTCAAAATGACGTGCAGGGGGCGTGATTTCGCTGCGGCCGTAGGCCATGCACGACGAGGCTTGGCGGAGTTCCGCATCCGAGGGGTCTCCACAAACATCCCGTTCTTGCAAGCGGTGCTTGAAGACCCGTCCTTCGAAGCGGGAGATATCAGCACCGCATTCATCGACGAGCGACCGGAGCTCGTTAACGCGCGTCCGTCGAAGGATAGGGGGACCAAGATCCTCAACTGGCTGGCAGACGTCACGGTCAACCAGCCACACGGTAGCGGGGCGGGAATCATCAGTCCGTCGCTGAAGCTACCCAACATCGATCTTGATGCAGCTGCGCCCCATGGCTCACGCCAGCGACTCCTGGAAGTTGGACCCGCCAAATTCGCGGCAAGCCTGCGCGCTCAAGCCGCTCTTGCCGTTACCGAAACAACCTTCCGAGACGCCCATCAGTCGCTGCTGGCGACCCGGGTGCGCACAACAGATCTGGTCGCGGTTGCACCCTACGTGGCGAGGATGACGCCCGGATTGTTTTCCGTCGAGGCATGGGGAGGGGCGACCTACGATGTTGCGCTTCGGTTCCTTGGTGAGGATCCGTGGGACCGCCTGGCTGCGTTGCGTGAAACGTTACCCAACATCGCCATTCAAATGCTGCTTCGCGGCCGCAACACTGTTGGGTACACGCCGTATCCGACAAAAGTGACGGATGCGTTTGTTGAGGAGGCTGCGGCAACGGGTGTCGACATTTTCCGAGTCTTTGATGCGTTGAACGATGTCAACCGCATGCGTCCTGCGATTGACGCCGTTTTGGCGACGGGTAGCACCGTCGCTGAGGTCGCACTGTGTTACACAGCGGATATGCTAGACCCTCGGGAGGAGCTTTACACTCTCGACTACTATTTGCACCTCGCTGAAGAAATCGTCGAGAGCGGCGCTCACATTCTTGCGGTCAAAGATATGGCGGGTCTTCTGCGTGCGAGCGCGGCTGAGAAGCTTGTCGAGGCCCTCAGAGCGCATTTTGATCTTCCCGTGCACGTTCACACTCATGACACTGCTGGCGGTCAACTGGCGACCCTCCTAGCGGCTAGCCGTGCTGGCGCAGATGCCGTTGATGTTGCCAGTGCGCCAATGGCGGGCACGACCAGCCAGCCACCGTTCTCCGCCCTGGTTGCCGCTCTCGCAAATACCGAGCGTGACACGGGACTTTCTTTGCAGGCCGTCTCAGATTTGGAACCGTACTGGGAGGCAGTGCGACACGCTTACAAGCCATTCGAGTCGGGACTCTCCGGCCCGACGGGTCGTGTCTATCACCACGAGATTCCAGGTGGTCAGCTCTCAAACCTCCGCACACAGGCAGTCGCCCTGGGGCTCTCGGATCAGTTCGAGAAAATTGAGGACTGGTACGCGCAAGCGAACCGTATTCTTGGCCGACCGCCGAAAGTTACTCCATCGTCGAAAGTCGTCGGTGATTTGGCCCTCGCGATGGCCGCAGCGAATGCTGACCCGGCAGAGTTTGAAGAAAATCCGGCGAGTTTTGACATCCCCGATTCGGTCATATCATTTATGGCCGGCGAGCTCGGTGACCTGCCGGGCGGATGGCCAGAGCCGTTCCGCAGCAAGGTTCTGAAGGGTCGGACTGTTTCGATCGAGGTAGCGGATGTGAGCTCGGAAGACAGTGCTGCGCTCGATGCTGGCTCGGAAGAACGTCGGGCTACCTTGAACAGACTGCTCTTTCCCGCTCCAACAAAGATCTACGAAGAGGTGCGAGACCGATTTGGAGACCTTTCGGTGATTGACACGGTGGACTACTTGTACGGCTTGCGGTCGGGCGTCGAGCACATCGTGGAGATCGAAACTGGTGTCAACCTCATCATCAGTCTTGAAGCAATCGGCAAGGCCGACAGCAAGGGTATGAGAACCGTAATGGCCATGATCAATGGCCAAATTCGCCCCGTCTTCGTTCGCGACAATTCCATCACCGTCGAGTCGAAGGCTGCAGAGAAAGCAAACACAGCTATGCCTGGACAAGTGGCTGCGCCGTTCTCCGGCGTTGTTTCACTGAAGGTGTCGTTGGGGGATTCGGTGGAGGCGGGCCAAGTCGTGGCATCGATCGAGGCCATGAAGATGGAGGCCGCGATTACCTGCTCAGCATCCGGCCGGGTTGCGAGGGTTGCCATCCCTGAAACTCAGCAGGTGGATGCCGGAGACCTCCTTATGGTCGTGGAGTAACGCTGAGCCGACATTCAGTCGGTCTGCGCTGACTCGTTGTAAGCTAGAGGGTCCGAATAGGAGAGGCCCATTCGCTGTGGTAGTCAAAAAGAACGAACACGATGTGCAATTTGGTCACGATGCAACTGTTGATACTTCCACCGGAACTGACCTTCCGGTAAGCATGACAATTGATCTGACGCTTCCGGAACAAGTGCATTTCGCACCAGAGGATGAGCGTGCTGTTTCCCTCGACGACGAAGCTGTGCGAGCGGGAGAAGAGTTCATCGATCCCCGTTCAAACACGACGTCGATCAACCTTATTCCGGTTATGCCAGACACGTCAGAGCAAGAAGCGGAAGAGCAAATGCGCAAGGATCGCCTCCGGGACGCCATCACTGATGAGCCAGAGACAGCCTCGATGTTGACCGCCGACCGACTCCTCGAGTACCGCAGCCGCAAGCGTCCACGGCCGGAAGGTTTCTGGCAGGAACTCGTCTACACTCTCACTTTTCATGTGGTCAATCTTGGTGATTCCGCAAAGGCAAGAGCCCGCAAAGCAGTTGATGCACGAATCGCTAAGCAGCTCGATGGTGGGGCGAGGTTTGTTCCCGTGCTCACGAGGAAGGGTGGCGTGGGGAAGACCACGATCACCACTCTTCTCGGCATGGCGATGGCAGACGTGCGTGAAGACCGAGTAATTGCAATAGATGCGAACCCAGACCGTGGAACTCTTGCAGAACGAGTCAGCAAGCGGTCCAACTTCACGGTGCGAGATGTCGTCACCAAGGCGCACTCCATCAACTCTTTCAGCGACTTCACCACGATGGTGGCACGCGATGAGACACGACTCGACATCCTTGCTTCCGACACAGACCCGCTGCTCTCTGAAGCTTTCGACGAAGACGACTACAACACCGTGGCTGACGTGAGTGCCCGGTTCTATTCGATTGTCCTTACTGACTGTGGAACAGGAATTGTGCACTCGGTCATGACCGCGACTCTCCAGCGTGCAGACTCTGTCGTGATTGTTTCGGGAGGGAGTGTCGATGAGGCGCAACTCGCTTCAGAAACACTGACCTGGATGGAAGCAAACGGTTACGAATCGCTCGTGCGCAATGCAATCGTCGCGCTGAACACGGGCACCCACGGAACCAATATTGTGAAGATTGATGAGATCGAAGCCCACTTCCGCTCGCGTGTGCGCGATATTGTGCAGATACCGTACGACCCAGTTCTGGCAGCGGGTTCAGTTATTGACTACTCACTTCTCCAGCCGTTCACGCGCGCGAGCGCTCGGCGTCTGGCCGCCCTTGTCGCCGACGGGTTGCCGTCAACGCGCGAATAGACACACGATCGGAAGTTTTCACAACAATGACCGCACGTCACATTCGGGTCTTCGGCGACCCGGTGCTCCGCACTGTCTCCGCACCCGTAGCTCTCGGCGACCCCATGCTCGCCTCGCTTGTTGACGATCTCGTCGATACGGTGAAACTGCCGGGCCGCGCGGGCGTCGCAGCGCCACAGATTGGAGTGGGCCAGCGCGCGTTCAGCTACAACATTGACGGCAAAATTGGCTACATTCTGAATCCGATTCTCGTCGAGGTGTCGGGTGAGCCGAGCCTGGTCGATGAAGGCTGCCTTTCTGTGCCGGGCTTCTATTTTCAGCGGATGCGTCATCCGTGGGCGCGCGTCACCGGTATCGATATCGACGGAAACCCCCTCGAGCTCGCCGGCGAAGGCCTTCTCGCCCAAGCACTACAGCACGAAGTGGATCACCTCGAAGGCACACTCTTTATCGAGGGTCTCGACAAAGAACGCAAGCGCGAAGCAATGCGATTGATTCGCGAGTCCGATTGGTTTTAGCCCGCCTCGCTGGGGTTTAACTGGGGGAGGGTCCGGCTGATGGTGACCAGCCGGACCCTCCGCTTTCGGAACTTCAGTTCAGCTAGCCGATGACCGAGTGCCCCTGGGTCGATGGTGCAGCCTCGTAAAGTCCATCGATCGTGTCGGCGAAGTCTTTGAGGATCACGTTGCGCTTGATGCTGAGCTTCGGCGTGAGGTGACCGCTTGCTTCTGTCAGGTCGTGCGGCAGGATGACGAACTTTCTAATCGACTCCGCCCGCGACACCTTTGAGTTCGCACGATCGATGGCGCTTTGGATTTCAGCGAGAACCTTGGGGTTCTTGGCAGCCTGTTCCACAGACATGCTTCCGTCTTCACCATTGTTGTTGAGCCAGACTGGAAGCATCTCTTCATCAAGGGCGATAAGTGCTCCGATGAAGGGGCGCTTGTCTCCGACCACCACGATCTGCCCAATGATGGGGTTTGAGCGCACTGGGTCTTCAAGTGTTGCCGGGGCAACATTCTTACCACCCGCGGTGACAATGATCTCTTTTTTGCGGCCCGTGATCTCCACGTAGCCATCGTCATCGATGGTGCCGATGTCGCCGGTCTTGAACCATTCACCATCGAACGAGTCTTTGGTCGCCTGCTCATTGTTCCAGTAGCCGTCGAAGATGTTGACACCCTTGGCCTCGATCTCACCGTCGACCCCAACCCGAACAGCGCAGCCGGGCAGAGGAGGTCCAACTTTGCCGATCTTGAAGTTCGAGGGAATGTTCACCGTAATAGGTGCTGTCGTCTCGGTCAGACCATAGCCTTCCAGAATCGTGAGACCGAGGCTTCGGTAGAAGTGGCCAAGGAACAAACCAAGTGGCGCCGAACCCGACACTGCGTACTTGACGCGGCCACCGAGTGCTGCGCGGATCTTGCTGAGCACGAGCTTGTCGAAGAGCCGGAACTGGATTTCGAGCCCAAGAGGCACCTTGCCAGCATCCACTGCCTTGGAGTGCGCAACGGCAACGGAAGCTGCCTTGCGGAAGATCTTGCCCTTTCCGCCGCTCTCTGCCTTCTGGGCCGAAGAGTTGTAGACCTTCTCGAACACGCGTGGAACGGCGAGCAGGAAGGTGGGCTTGAACGATCCCATCGCCGGGAGAAGCTGTTTGGTATCGGGCTGGTGTCCAACCTTCACCCCGCCTACGATGGCGAGCACGGAAATGAATCGCGCAAAAATATGAGCGAGCGTGATGAACAGCAGCGTGCTCGACTCGGTATTGACGACCTCAGGGATGGCTTCGCGAGCGTTACGTGTCAGCTCGACAAAGTTCGAGTGCGTGAGCATGCAGCCCTTGGGCTTGCCCGTCGTCCCTGCTGTGTAAATGAGCGTCGCGAGGTCTTTACCCTTGGCGATGCTTCGCAGTCTTTCGATTTCTTCATCCGAAACCCCAGTACCACTTGCGGCAATCTTGTCGAGGTCTCCCGTGTCGATCTTCCACACATTTTTGATAAGGGGGAGGTCGCCATGCGCTTCATCAAACCGGGAAAAGTGATCTGCTGTCTCCGTAATCATGGCTACGGTTCCAGAATCGCTGAGGTTCCACTGGAGTTGTGATGGGGAAGAGGTCTCGTAGATCGGAACCATCACGGCACCGGCAAACCAGATTCCAAAGTCGACCAAAGTCCACTCATATCGGGTCTTGCACATCAGGCCGATTTTGTCACCCGGTTTGATACCTGCGGCGACAAACCCTTTTGCGAGAGCGACAACCTGGTTGTAGAACTCTTTCGCCGTGATGTCAGACCACCCACCATCGTGGGTCGGGAGCGAGAAAAGCGCTAAGTCAGGTGTCGCATTCACCCGATCCATGAGCAGATCAGTCGCGTTCGCTTCAGGATCAGCGGGAACGATGGCGGGCATGTCGTAGTGGTCCACGGCAACTCCTTTGATACCGGTCAATTCATTGGGTTCACTCTATCGCCTCACACTTGACGTTCTCTCGTCGCTTTATGGAAGTGCCAACGCCTACTAGGGTTAAAAGGTCGCAATCTTGTCGGCAACCTCTGGAAGGAAGGCTTCGGATGTTTTATTGGTTCATGAAGAACCTGATCGCCGGTCCCATCCTTCGCACCGCTTTTCGGCCGTGGGTGACCGGTGAAGAGAATATTCCGCGCAAAGGTGCCGTTATTTTAGCGAGCAACCACCTCTCGTTTATCGACTCCGTCTTCTTGCCTCTCGTCATTGAGCGCCGGGTAACCTTTCTTGCAAAGAGCGACTACTACACCACTCGCGGAATCAGAGGGTGGGCGATCAAAACCTTTCTGAAGGCAGCAGGCATGCTTCCGATTGACAGATCTGGCGGCAAGGCTTCGGAGGCGAGCCTCCGCACGGGTCTCAGCGTGATCAAGCGCGGGGAGGTTCTCGGTATCTATCCGGAAGGCACCAGAAGCCCCGATGGCAAGCTCTACCGTGGTCGCACGGGTGTTGCCCGCATGGTGCTTGAGGGTGGTGTTCGGGTCGTTCCTGTAGCCATGATCGACACGGAGAAAGTCATGCCTATCGGCAAGCGGCTGCCGAAGGTGCGAAGAATTGGCATCATTATTGGTGAACCGCTCGACTTCTCGAGGTTTGAGGGCATGGAAAGCGATCGTTTCATCCTTCGTTCCATCACCGATGAGATCATGTATGAGATCAGTCACCTCAGTGATCAAGAATATCTTGACGTCTACGCGAGCACGGTAAAAGAAGCCACAGGAAGTGCGAGCAGATAGATTCTGTCTGCCCTGTGCGGCACCTGGGCGCCGCGACAAGGCGCGGTCATGACGGATAAGCTGGAAACCCCGGGATGAAACCCGAGCTGGCTGCACCGTCGCAGCACGTCATCCGTCCGACTCGTGCGCTAAGGCAAGTGCATCGACGACCCACCCAAGGAGTCTTTGTGGTCGACCCATCCGAACCCGTTGTGCTCGCCGAACCGGCAGTGATTGACGGGCTCGACCACTGGCGCACGTTACCGATTGCGCAGCAGCCACAGTGGCCATCCGAGAAGGCAGTTATCGAGGCGTCGACAGAGCTCGCGACAATGCCGCCGCTCGTCTTTGCGGGTGAAGTTGACATTCTGCGCACTCGCCTGGCGGCTGCTGCCCGCGGTGAGGCCTTCCTGCTGCAGGGTGGCGATTGTGCCGAGACCTTCGCCGCGGCAACGGCGAACCAAATTCGCGATCGCGTCAAAACAATTCTTCAGATGGCTGTCGTTCTTACCTATGGTGCTTCGATGCCGGTCATCAAAATGGGTCGGATGGCGGGTCAATTCGCGAAGCCGCGCTCGAGCGACTCCGAGACCCGCGGCGACGTAACCCTGCCGGCGTACCGTGGAGACACTGTAAACGGATACGATTTCACGCCAGAGTCGCGCACCGCAGACCCTTCCCGGCTGATCCGCGGCTACCACACGGCGGCGAGCACACTCAACCTCATTCGCGCATTCACTCAGGGTGGGTTTGCTGACTTGCGTCAGGTGCACAGTTGGAATCAGGGCTTTGCTCGTAACCCCGCGAACGTGCGCTACGAACACATGGCGAGAGAGATCGATCGGGCAATTAAGTTCATGATGGCGTGTGGAGCAGACTTCGAGGCGCTGAAGCGCACCGAGTTCTACACCTCGCACGAGGCGTTGCTTATGGATTATGAGCGCCCGATGACACGCATCGACTCCCGCACGGGAACACCGTACGACACGTCAGCCCACTTTCTTTGGATCGGTGAGCGTACACGTCAACTGGGTGGCGCTCATATCGACTTCATGTCGAGGGTGCGAAACCCGATCGGTGTCAAGCTCGGGCCCTCGACGGCTCAGTCAGACGTTCTTGCGCTCATCGATACTCTGGATCCTGACCGCGAACCCGGGCGATTGACTTTCATTACTCGCATGGGTGCCGACAAGATTCGGGACGTGCTCCCTCCGCTACTTCGAGCGGTTTCCGACAGCGGCGCATTACCTTTGTGGGTGAGCGACCCCATGCACGGTAACGGACTGACTACTCCAACCGGGTACAAAACTCGACGGTTTGATGACGTCGTGGACGAGGTTAAGGGTTTCTTCGAAGCCCACCGCGCGGAAGGCACCTACCCAGGAGGAATTCACATTGAGCTCACGGGTGATGATGTGACGGAGTGTTTGGGTGGCTCAGAACAAATTGATGAGTCAGCTCTGGCTACGCGCTACGAGTCACTCTGCGACCCCCGGCTCAACCACATGCAGTCGCTCGAACTCGCGTTTTTGGTGGCGGAAGAGCTCGGCGTACGCTGAGCGCGGGCGAGGGCGCCTCGCGAGTGGGAAAGGCTGTGGGGTGGCGGACTAGTCTTTTGTCTTCAACTTCACGTTGACTGTTGAGCCTTTGTCTACCGACGTACCGTCAGTTGGATTGATGTCGCGCACCACGGCGTTGTCGGGGAAGCCGGAGAGAGCCTGGCTTAGGGGATCGCGGAAAACAATAATGAACCCTGCTGCTTTGAGCAGCGCTCTCGCTTCGGTCCAGGTCTTGCCCGTGACAGAGGGAACGGTGACCTGTTCGACGCCGTCAGAGACAATAATTTGAAGTACTGTCCCCTTGGTAACTGCCGTGCCTTCCGGAACCTGAACTCCAATGACGCTGCCCTTGGGAACGTCATCACTCCAGTCGTGCAAGTCTTCAGTGGTGGATCCGACTAATTCCTTGTCGGCTAGAGCTTGCTTCGCGTCGTCCACAGACATCCCCTTGACGTTCGGGATAGGGCCGAGTGAGACGGTAAGAGTAACGGGTTGCCCCTCCCAATACTCGGTCACGGTCGCCAAATCAAGAGCGCTACCGTCGCGGCCTACGCCGAACGCGGAGAGCACGATCCCGGCGGCAACATCCTGGTTGAAGAGATAGGTCGACTCTTGAAGATCAAACTGCCCGTTAAGTGCTGTTCGCGCGGCCTCTTCGGTCAAGCCGACAAGTACCGGCATGGTCAAGGGCTGTGGCCCTTTCGACACAATAAGTGTCACCGTGCCACCATGGGCAACACTCTGCCCTGCGCCAGGATTTGTGCCGACAATCTTTCCGTCGGGAATAGTGATGCTGAATTCCTCCCGCACGGTTTCCGCGACAACGAGATCTGCCTTCTGAAGTGTGGATGTCCCCTCGGCAATGTTGGTTCCGGAGACTTCCGGGATAACAACTTTCGATCCTGGTCCTGACCCGAAGTACCATCCCGTTGTGCCCGCGAGGATCGCGAGAATTGCGACGAGCGCGAAGAACCATCGTCCGCGTGCGCGCCGCTGATCAGCCCGTTTCGCGAGCGTAGTGGTGTTATCGAATGCGACAGGGCCGGTTCGCTGTCGTACGCGGGAGGCAAGAACCTGCGTCTCTGCTGCGGCAGATGCGAGTGGAGCGTTCGGCATCACCACGGTCTGTAGTGGCAGGTTTGGTGTCCGACCATTTACTTCGCTCATGAGGCGACGAGTTTCTTGCACTTGCTCAAGCATTGCTTTGGCGTCGCGCGGTCGTTGCTCGGGATCGCGAGCTGTAGCCCACAAGACGAGTTCGTCCAGCTCGGCTGGGATGCTGGAGTTCTTGCTGCTC
>JBDSUT010000111.1:0-5396 GCA_039927595.1 Terrimesophilobacter sp. | reverse complement strand
CAGCTGGACAGCCTCCTTGGCGCACAGGTGCCGGTGAGCAGCCCCGTGCACCACGACGAGATGCTGTTCATTATTCAGCATCAGACCAGTGAGCTGTGGCTCAAGCTCATGCGGCATGAACTGCTTTCCGCGCGCGATCTCATCGCCAACGACAACCTCCAGGTGGCGCTCAAGCGCATCGCGCGCGTGAAGCACATTCAGAGGCAGATCACCGAGCAGTGGTCGGTGCTGGCCACGCTCACACCCTCCGAGTATTCGGAGTTCCGCGGGTTCCTGGGCAATGCCTCCGGATTCCAGTCGTACCAGTACCGGGCCGTTGAGTTTTTGCTCGGAAACAAGAATGCCGGGATGCTCACGGTGTTTGAATCGAACCCGGAAGCCCACGACTTGCTTGAAGGGATCCTTCACGAACCGAGCGTGTACGACGAGTTCCTGCGCTACCTCGCCCGCCATGGTCACCACATTCCCGTGGAAGTGCTCGAGCGTGACGTGACCAAGGGTTACTCGATGAACGAGGAACTCATCGACACATTCCGCCTCATCTATGAGAACCCCGAACAAAACTGGCTTGAGTACGAGACCTGTGAAGAGTTTGTGGACCTCGAAGACAACTTCCAACTGTGGCGGTTCCGGCACGTTAAGACCGTCATGCGCATTATCGGCATGAAGCGCGGCACCGGTGGCTCGAGTGGCGTGAGCTTCTTACAGAAAGCACTCGACCTCACGTTCTTCCCCGAACTGTTCGCAGTGCGGACCGAGATCGGATGAGCGTGGGCGCAACGGTGGTCTTCATTGCGGAACACTGCTGGCTGGGTGGTTGGCGCGAGCAGACGAGGATCGCAGTTGACGACAACGGTTTTCGGCTGGCCACGGGTAGTGACCCTTATCCGAAAGGGACTGTGCAGGGCACTGTGCTGCCCGGTTTCCGTGATTCCCACGTGCATCTCGGGCTGGCGGATGGCGCACAGCTTCGTGACGCTGGGATCGCCGCTGTGCACGACTTCGGGTGGGACCTGAAGAGTGCACGAGCATGGCTCGTCGATGATGCCCTGCCAGAAGTCACCATCGCGGGGCAACTGCTCACCGCACCAGGAGGGTACCCGACCGAGAGTGGGTGGGCGCCACACGAGGCGGCGTTCGAGATCGCCGGTCCCGACGAGGTTGCGGCTGCTGTAGATACGCAGCTAGATGCGGGCGCTGGTTTCATCAAAGTCGCGCTGAACTCTGATGTTGGCCCGGTATTCGATGACGAGACGTTGAAAGCCATCGTCACGTATGCTCACGGCAAAAAATTGTACGTCGCCGCACACGCGCAAGGTGTTGGGCAGGCGCAGCGTGCCCTTGAGGCAGGTGTTGACCGCCTCGCCCACGCGCCGTGGAGTGAGCGTCTCTCCGAGGAACTCATTGCTGAAATGGTTGGCGCCATGAGCTGGGTCAGCACCCTCGACATCCACGGTTGGGGGAACTTTACCGCGGACTTTGCTGTCGCGAACGATAACGTGCGCAGGTTTCACGCAGCCGGGGGTCGCATCCACTACGGTACCGACATGGGGAACGGGCCGATTCCGCTCGGAATCAACCATCGCGAATTGGTCGCCCTCGAGCATGCCGGCCTTGACCTGAACGCTCTTGTCGACGCGATTGCTCGACCGGTGAAAAAGGGTCATTTTGGCAAGTACCTCAGTCTCATCACGGGTGATCAGCGTGACGTTCCCGCTGACTGGATTGCCAGCGCACACCTCATTTCACCGACAAGCGTCAAGGCATACCTCTCATGAGCGCGCGGTGCCCACGTCCCCTCGACTCTTCTGACTCGGTTGTTGCTGGATAGCCATGATCGTCGATGACGTCGATGCCAGAGAGGGGAGTGCAACTTCACTGCTGCGCACGATCATCGGTTCGTATATTCGCGGGCTAGGCGGGTGGATGTCCGTTGCGGAGATGGTGCGCCTCATGGATGCCGTGGGCATTTCAGACTCTCACGCGCGCACCGCGGTACTTCGCATAAAAAACAAGGGTCTCCTCCTCGCGGAGAAGCGAGAGGGGCACCAGGGCTACCGACTGCATCCCGATGCCGTGTCGATGCTGGAACGCGGGGACCGCCGCATTTTCACCTTTCGACAGCAGCGCGACGGGGGCCCGTGGTGTCTGCTTTCGTTTTCATTGCCAGAGACGGAGCGCGCTGCGCGGCACCAGCTTCGAAAACGACTCGCATGGATCGGGTGCGGCACGGTTGCTACGGGCCTCTGGATTTGCCCGGCGTTCCTCACCGACGAGGTGGAGGAAATTCTCATCGACCTTGATGTGCGTCACTGGGCGACCGTATTCATCACGGACACACCGCACCCGGCAGGCTCGCTCTCTCTCGCCGTGCGGGAGTGGTGGGATCTTGACGTCATCATCGCACTGCACCAACGATTCATTGATAAGTGTTCGACGTGGGGGCCCATCGCCGATCCCCGTGAAGCATTTGCCCGCTATGTGATGATGCTGGATAGTTGGCGGCGAATTCCGTACCTTGACCCTGGCTTACAGCCTTCGGTGCTGCCTAACGGCTGGCCCGGGTTTGACAGCGTCGGTCTCTTTGATCGGTTACGTTACGAACTAGGGCCAACGGCCGATCGTTTCGTTCGCAACGAATGGGCGGCGAGCGCGCTGCCTTAAGCCAGCGCGAGCATCCCGGCCGCGACGAGCGCAAGCACGAGCCCCACGACTTGCACGGGGGCGATGCGTTCACGAAGCACGATGGCGGCGAGAATGATCGTGCCCGCCGGATAGAGTGCGGCAAGCACGGCCATCACCGACAGGTCACCAAGGCGAAGCCCGACGAGCAGAATGGAGTTGGCGGCAGCGTCCACGACGCCGGCGACGGCGGCGAGCCAGAACCCGGCCTTCCAGCCGCGGCTCAGCATGCCGACGGGCGCGCCTGGTTCGGCATCCACGGCGGGGCGTTTGAGCATGATGAGAGCGATCACACCGATGACCGCGAACATGACGATGCCGTTAACGGCCCGATTGGCGATGAGCGGAACGAGGCCTGCGTCATCCGGGGTTAAATCGATGAGGATGAGGAACACGCCGATCATGGAGCCAGACCCGACCGCCATGAGCAGTGCCTTGAGGCTGGGGCGCACGGCCCCTTGTTCTTTCACGAAGCCCACGAGCACGACAGCAATGAGTGCGATTCCGATCGCGATGTAGCCGAAGAAGGGTAGCCTTTCGCCCCGCAGCATCCCCGCCGTCAGGGGAACGAAGGCGGCGACGAGTGCGGTGGTTGGCGAGAGAATGCTCATTGGCCCGATGGCAAGGCAACCGTAGAGCAGGGTGATGGCGAGCGCCCCGGTGACTCCCGAGAGGCCCCCGTAGAGCATTGCCTCCCACGACCAGCGGCCACCGACGAGAGCTTCCGCCGCGAGGAGGGCAATGAGCCCGGAGGCGGCACCGATTGCGGTCACCCGGATGGGACTGATGCGTTTGGAAGCGAGCCCGCCAACGAAGTCAGCGGAGCCGAAAACGAGCGCACTCGTGAGACCAACAAGAACTGTGAACATGAAAACCAATCGGGGCGTGTGGTTCAACTGTACGTGGCGCGCGCGACCAGTTTTGGCCGTCTCGACAACGGGGAGGCTGCGTGTGCGTTGATCGTTTGTTGGTTGCCCACTCTGCATTCACCTCTGTGTGTGAGGATGTCTAGCGTTGAGGGGTTGGTGGAAAGAGGAGACCATGTCCAACAAAGTTGTAGGCGCGAGCGACGAGAGTCCGGACTTTTCGCGGTCGATGTCCGCAGAAGTGGACCACCACATTGATTCAGCCTCAGAAGCACACGGTGCGTCACCCGCCGTCAATATGATGGCGTTGAACGACATCCTCATGGGAACGTGGAGTGAGGTGCGACGTGAGGCTCGGGAGTTCGTGAAGAACCCTGACCTGCATCGCGTCGATGGCCTCACCTTGGAGCAGCAGCGCGAGCGTGTTCTCACCCAGTTGCATCTGCTTGTGAAGCACGGTTCGGTGCACCGCGCGTTCCCTCTTCAGGTGGGCGGCCTGGAAGACAATGGCGGCAATATCACCGCGTTCGAGGAGCTGGTCACCGCCGACCCTTCGCTGCAAATCAAGGGCGGCGTGCAGTGGGGCCTCTTTGGTTCGGCCATCGTGCAGCTCGGCACGGAGCGCCACCACCACCTTCTGCCCGCCGTCATGGATCTCACGTTGCCCGGCGCATTCGCGATGACCGAGATCGGTCATGGTTCGGATGTCGCGAGCATCGCTACTACGGCCACGTACGACGAGAAGACCCACGAGTTCGTTATCACCACGCCCTTCCGCGCGGCCTGGAAGGAGTACCTCGGCAACGCCGGCCAGCACGGCAAAGCGGCAACGGTGTTCGCGCAGCTCATCACGAAGGGGGTGAATCACGGCGTGCACGCGTTGTACGTGCCCATCCGCGATGACAACGGATTTCTTCCCGGAGTCGACGGAAACGATGACGGCTGGAAGGGCGGTCTGAACGGCATCGACAACGGTACGCTCGCGTTCGACCACGTGCGGGTGCCGCGCGAGAACCTGCTGAACAAGTACGGGGATGTCGCCGAGGACGGCACTTACTCGTCACCGATCGACAGCCCTGGTCGGCGCTTCTTCACGATGCTGGGCACTCTGGTTCAGGGGCGTGTGTCTCTGGATGGCGCCGCGACCGCGGCCAGCGCGGTGGGTCTCGCCATCGCCATCCGCTATGGGAATGAGCGCCGCCAGTTCAAGGCCGGTGGTGACGGCGAGCAGGTGCTGCTCGACTATCAGCGTCACCAGCGCAGGCTAATCACGAGACTCGCGACGACGTATGCGCAGACGTTCGCGCACGACGAGTTGCTGCAAAAATTTGACTCCGTGTTTAGCGGCAAGGGCGACACTGATGAGGACCGCCAGGACCTCGAAACGCTCGCTGCGGCGCTGAAGCCGCTGTCGACGTGGCACGCGCTCGACACCCTGCAGGAGGCCCGCGAAGCCTGCGGTGGCGCGGGATTCATGGCGGCTAACCGTCTTGTGGGGTTACGTGCCGATCTCGATGTTTATGTGACTTTTGAGGGCGACAACAACGTACTACTGCAACTCGTTGCCAAGCGATTGCTCACCGATTACAGTGCCAAGTTCAAGGACGCCGACATTGGTGCAATGGCCTCGTATGTCGTCGCCCAGGCCGCGGATGCTGCCTTCCACGGAACGGGCCTCCGCACCGTGACTCAGACGATTCGTGACTTCGGTTCTACCGCGCGCAGCATCAAAGAGTTGCGTGATACGAATGTGCAGCGTGAGCTTCTCACCGATCGCGTCGAGACAATGATTGCCAATATCGGCGCTCGCCTGCGCGGGGCAGAGAAGATGTCTCCAGAGGATGCCGC
>JBDSUT010000110.1:0-3059 GCA_039927595.1 Terrimesophilobacter sp. | reverse complement strand
GCCGCCAGGCGCGGGTTCGGAAGGTGAAGATCTCGGCGTAGCGGGCAGTCCCTGCCCGTTGGCGCACCCTGTGAGCCCGCCAGCGGCAATCAAGGCCAGCCCGACGATAAATACCGTTGCGCGGGCAGCAGAAATTGAGAAAGTTTTTAGCGGGGTGCGTGGCACGTGGGTCTCCGGATGTGTTCGAACGTCGTCTATGGATCCGAACGATTCGTTCGGTGCAGGCGACCAGCAGCCCAGATCTGGGCACGCACACCACACCACATCCGGTGAGGGGGTCAAGTCACTACTTTACCCGCTGGTCGCCGCACTGCTTGACGAAACTTTGATGGCGATTCTCGCTAGTTGTTCTGCGGAAAGCCCAGGTTGATTCCGCCGTGGCTTGGGTCGAGCCAGCGGCTGGTCACAGCCTTCTCGCGCGTGTAGAACGCCACACCAGCAGGCCCATAAGCTTTCGCATCACCGAACGCTGAGTCCTTCCAGCCACCGAACGAGTGGTAGGCGACGGGTACAGGAATGGGCACGTTGATTCCGACCATTCCGGCCTCGACCTCGTGCTGGTAGCGGCGCGCTGCGCCACCGTCGTTGGTGAAGATCGCGGTGCCGTTGCCGTACGGGCTGCGATTGATGAGCGCGAGGCCCTCTTCGTACGAGGGCACGCGGATGATGGCCAGGATCGGTCCGAAGATCTCGTCCTTGTACACAGCGGAGTCTGTGCTCACCCCGTCGAGCAGGGTTGGGCCGAGCCAGAATCCGGCGGTCTCGCCATCCACCTCAATGCCACGACCATCCACAACAACGGTTGCCCCATCTTTGTGGGCGAGGTCGATGTAGGAGGCCACCTTGTCGCGGTGCGCTTCGGTAATGAGCGGTCCCATGTCGCAGTTGCGCATGCCGTCGCCGACCTTGAGACCCTTCATGCGCTCGGTGATCTTGGCGATGAGGTCGTCGGCCACCGGTTCGACAGCGACAATGACGCTGATGGCCATGCAGCGCTCGCCCGCGGAGCCAAAGCCGGCGTTCACTGCCTCGTCAGCGGTCAGGTCGAGGTCGGCATCCGGCAACACGAGCATGTGGTTCTTGGCCCCACCGAGTGCCTGCACGCGCTTGCCGTGCTTCGACGCGGTCTCGTAGATGTACTTGGCGATGGGCGTTGAGCCGACGAAGGAGATCGCTTTGATGTCCTTGTGCTCCAGGAGTGCGTCCACTGATTCCTTGTCTCCGTGCACGACGTTGAAGACGCCGTCGGGCAGGCCAGCCTCTGTGAAGAGTTCGGCCATCCAGTTCGCCGCGGAGGGGTCTTTCTCTGAGGGCTTCAGCACCACGGTGTTTCCGGCGGCAATAGCAATCGCGAAGAACCACATCGGAACCATGGCGGGAAAGTTGAACGGGCTGATGATCGCCACAGCGCCCAGCGGCTGGCGAATCGTGTACACGTCAACACCGGTCGAGACGTTCTCGGAGTAGTCGCCCTTGAGCAGGCTCGGCATGCCGAGAGCAAACTCCACAACCTCGATGCCGCGGGCAACCTCGCCGCGCGCGTCTGAGGTAACTTTGCCGTGCTCGGCCGTGAGGATGTCGGCGAGGTCGTTGCGCCTGGCGTTCAGAAGCTCACGGTACTTGTACATGATCGCTTGGCGGTTCGCCTGCGATGTGTCACGCCACGCCGGGTAGGCGGCGGTGGCTGCCGCTACCGCGGTGTCAACGTCGCCGACGCTGGCAAGCGCCACGTTTTTGGCGACCGCACCTGTGGCGGGGTTGAACACCGGTGAGGTGCGTGTGGAGGTTCCCTTGTTCGCGGTGCCGTTGATGTAGTGGACGAGTGTTTCAGTCATGTCTTTATCGATTCGTAGTGTGTGGTGTGAGTAACTGCATCAGGGCAGCAGGTCGAGAGAGAGCACCTCGTCGTAAATCGCCATGGCTTCGGCGACCTCAGCGTCGGTGACGACGCACGGGGGCACAACGTGGATGCGGTTCTCGGAGAGGAAGGGCAGGAGGTTGCGCGCCACCAACTCCGACTTGATTTTGCCCATCACCGCGGCGCTCACCGGGGTGCGCGTTTCGCGGTCGGTGACGAGTTCGACGGCCCAGAACACTCCCGTGCCTCGCACGTCGCCCACGATGGGGTGATTCGCTTTGAGCTTCTCGAGTGCTGGCGCGATGACGTCCCGGCCGATGCGCGCCGCGTTCGCCACGATGCCCTCAGATTCCATGGCATCGAGGGCAGCAACAATGGAGGCCATGGCGAGCGGGTGGCCGCTGTAGGTCAGCCCACCGGGGAACACAACGTCGTCGAAGTTGCGTGCGATGGCATCCGACATCAGCACACCACCGACGGGCACGTAACCGGAGTTCACGCCCTTCGCGAAGGTGATGAGGTCTGGCACAACGTCGTAAGCGTCGAACGCGAACCAGTTTCCGGTGCGACCAAACCCGGCCATGACCTCATCGAGAATCATGACGAGCTCGTACTTGTCGCAGAGTGCGCGCACGCCTTCGAGGTAACCGGGTGGTGGCATGAGCACACCCGCGGTGCCAGGGATTGTCTCGAGCAGAACTCCGGCGATACCGGCAGGCCCCTCGCTCTGGATGACGCGCTCAAGGTGGTGCAGGGCGCGCTCACCCTCCTGCTCCGTGCTGGTGGACCAAAACTCGCTGCGGTAGGCGTATGGCCCAAAGAAGTGGGCGTGCCCGCGAGCGTACTCGTTGGCGACGCGACGCCAGTCTCCCGTGGAGACGATCGCTGCACCCGTGTTGCCGTGGTACGAGCGGTAGGTGGAAAGAATCTTGTCACGGCCGGTGTGCAACCGGGCCATGCGGATGGCGTTCTCGTTCGCGTCCGCGCCACCGTTGGTGAAGAACACCTTGTTGAAACCGTCGGGTGCTCGGTCCACGATGCGTTTGGCTGCTTCGCCGCGTTGGCGGTTGACGGTTGCCGGAGCGATCGTGGCGAGGGTCGCTGCCTGCTCCTGAATAGCAGAAATGACCGACGGATGCTGGTGGCCGATGTTCACGTTCACGAGCTGGCTGGAGAAGTCGAGGTAGGTGCGACCGGAGTT
>JBDSUT010000109.1:0-3221 GCA_039927595.1 Terrimesophilobacter sp. | reverse complement strand
ATCGAGGCGCTTCCCGCGGTGATGGATTCCGTTGACCGCTCCGTCTCGCAAGCGCGGCTCGAGCTTGCATCCCGCGAAGCAGACCGCGCGAAACAGAATGAAGAGCTCTCCGGACTGCGACGCGATGAAGCAGCACTCCGCGAACGCCTCGCGACGGTGAGCGAGAGCGTGCACGGCCTCGAAATGCAGATCTACGAGAAGAAACTGCACCTCTCCAGCCTGCTGGAGCGTGCGGGCGAAGAGCTCGGGCTCGTTGAGGACGTGCTTGTCGCGGAGTACGGCCCCGACGTGCTCGTGCCGGATGACCCGACTGAGGGTGCGCTCGACGTCGACGCTGCCGCCGACACGCGCGCCGACCACACCAATGCCGACACCAATGCCGACACCAATGCCGACCCGTCGTCGTCCCAAATGAAGGAGATTCAGGGCGACGGTGCAGCACATGCCGCAATTTCTGTCCTGGACGATGATGAATCTCCTTCATTTGGCACGCAGGGCAGGCCATATGTGCGCGCACAGCAAGAGCAGCGCCTCGCGAAGGCGGAGCGCAAGCTCGCCCAGCTTGGCCGCGTGAACCCCCTCGCGCTGGAGGAGTTCGAGGCGCTCGAGCAGCGCCACAAGTTCCTCACCGAGCAACTCACCGACCTCACGAACACGCGCAAAGACCTCCTCACGATCATTGACGACATCGACGGGCGCATGCAGGAGATTTTCTCCGCTGCGTTCGAGGACACCAAGGCCGCCTTCAACGAGGTGTTCCCTGTGCTGTTCCCCGGCGGCACCGGCAGCATTCACCTGACCGACCCGGAAGACATGCTCGCGACCGGCATCGAAGTCACGGTGCGCCCGGCCGGCAAGAAGATCGAGCGCCTGTCGCTGCTGAGTGGCGGTGAGCGCTCCCTCGCGGCGATCGCCCTTCTCATCGCCATCTTCAAGGCACGGCCGAGCCCCTTCTACATCCTCGACGAGGTGGAGGCGGCGCTCGATGACGCAAACCTTGGCCGCCTGCTCACCGTGCTCGAGGAACTTCGCGAAGGCTCGCAGCTCATCGTCATTACGCACCAAAAACGCACCATGGAAATTGCGGATGCCCTTTACGGCGTCTCGATGCGCCAAGACGGAGTGAGTGCCGTGGTTGGCCAGCGCGTGGCCGCCGAAGACCGCGCCCATTGACGCCGAATGCCCCGTAGAATTACGCCGTGACACTGACGGAAGCGACAGATACCGAGCGCATTCAAAAGCGCACCATTCGCGTTCTCGTCACCGCCCAGATTCTCAGTGGGATAGGCATCGGCGCCGTTGTTTCTGTGGGGGCATTGCTCGCGGCACAAGTGAGTGGATCGGATGCCTGGTCGGGCATGGCGACGACCATGAGCACGCTGGGTGCTGCTCTTATTGCTGTGCCACTCGCCCGTGCAGCTCAAGCCCGTGGCCGACGTGTTTCGCTCGCTTTTGGGTCTGCAGTATGCGCGCTCGGTGCGATCATTGCGGCCCTCGCAGCAGGATTACTGTCGTTCCCTCTGCTGCTTGTCGGCCTTGCGATGGCGGGTGCCGGCTCCGCCACGAACCTTCAGGCGCGGTTCGCGGCCACCGACCTCGCACTTCCGCAGCATCGTGCGCGGCAACTCTCCGTCGTGGTGTGGTCGACAACGATCGGTGCCGTTCTCGGACCAAATCTCATTGAGGTTGGCGAACTTATTGGTGCGCAAATCGGCCTCCCTCACCTCACTGGCCCCTTCGTTTTCACCGTCGTGGCCCAAGTCGGCGCGATGCTCGTCTACTATTTCGGGCTTTACCCTGACCCTCTGCTCACCGCCCTAAAGAATTCGCCGCGGGTTGAGGGGTCGGCACCACCCCGCCACGGGATGGCAACACTTCGGGTCAACTCCCTTGCCAGGTACGCGGTGGTCGCGGTCGCTTTCAGCCACGCCACCATGGTCGCCATGATGTCCATGACCCCCGTGCACCTCTACGGTCACGGGGCCACGCTCGTGATCGTCGGCTTCGCGCTCAGCCTTCATATTGCTGGGATGTTTGCGTTCTCACCACTGTTCGGATGGGTTGCCGACCGTTGGGGGCGCATCCCCACCATCCTGCTCGGCCAGGGCATCCTCGTCGTTTCGCTGCTGTTGGCCTGGGTGGGTGCCGAGTCCCAGACTCTCGTCATTATCAGTGTGATTCTTTTGGGCCTTGGCTGGTCTGCCTCCACGATCGCCGGGGCGACGCTCGTTGCCGAATCTGCTCCCGTGGACGACCGCGCAGGCTTGCAGGGTGTCTCGGACCTGTTGATGAACTCGACTGCCGCGGTCTTCGGTGCTCTTGCTGGTCCGGTGCTCGCACTGATCGGATACTCGGGTCTCGGTGTCGCCACCCTGCTGCTGGTTGGCGTGGTCACGGTGTGGTCGTTCGTGCAAGTGAGAGCTGCACCCCCGTTGGCCAACTAAGATCGCTGTCATGGTTGAGCGCACACCCACATGGTCTTTGGGTGGTTCCCTCCGCGGACTTTTCGCGAAGAAAACGATCGACGACGAAACCTGGGATGACCTCGAAGATGCCCTTATCGCCGCGGATTTCGGGCCAGACATCACCGACTCGGTCATCGCTGAGCTGCGTGCGAGCGTTGACCGCTTTCGCACGACAGACCCCGCAGACCTGAAGCGGATGCTGCGCGAAACCCTCGAAGAGCGCCTCGCCCGCCTCGACCCCACCCTCCACCTCTCCGCTCGACCCGCGGTTGTGCTTGTTGTCGGCGTGAACGGTGTCGGCAAGACCACCACGATCGGCAAGTTCGCAAAGTTTCTGGCCAGCCACGGGCGCAGCGTCGTCGTGGGTGCCGCAGACACCTTCCGCGCGGCCGCGGTGGAACAGTTGGCTACGTGGGCAGAGCGCGGTGGCGCGCAGATTGTGAAACCTCAGCAGCAGGGGCAAGATCCGGCATCCGTTGCCTTCCAGACGGTGGAGAAAGCTCAGCGCGAGGGTATCGACATTGTGCTCATCGACACGGCGGGGCGACTGCAAACCAAGAGCGGGCTCATGGACGAGTTGGCGAAGGTGCGCCGCGTGCTAGAGAAGCAGGCCGAGATCGCCGAAGTGCTGCTCGTGTTGGATGCCACGACCGGGCAAAACGGTCTCTCGCAGGCGGAAGCGTTCATTGAGCACGCCGGCGTCACCGGTCTTGTGCTCACGAAGCTCGACGGCTCGGCGAAGGGCGGGTTCGTGCT
>JBDSUT010000108.1:0-2139 GCA_039927595.1 Terrimesophilobacter sp. | reverse complement strand
CCAGCCGAATTCCTTCTGCGCTCGCACCCTGCCCGCTTCGCCCATCTCTTTCGCTCGCGCTGGATCGCTCAAGATGTCATTCATCGCGGCGGCGAACTCTCCAATGAATGCCTGTGGCTTCGTGGGCGCGCCCGTTGCGCTGTCGAGGTGTGCGAGGGGAACAAGTCGTCCCGTGACGCCATCCTGGACCACCTCCGGTATCCCCCCCGTCGCAGAGCCAACCACAGGTAGGCCACAGGCCATCGCTTCGAGGTTGACGATTCCCAGTGGTTCATAGACAGAGGGGCAAGCGAAAAGTGTGCCGGCAGACAAGACGGTCAACATTTCTTCGTGCGAGAGCAGCCGATCTAACCAGATCACACCCGAGCGCATTTCGCGCAGCTCTGCCACCAACGTGTGAACTTCGCTGAGCATTTCGGGAGTATCGGGTGACCCCGCGCACAACACCAGTTGCACTTCTGTGGGGAGCTCCCGTGCGGCGCGCAAAAGATAAGACAGCCCTTTCTGACGGGTGATTCGGCCGACAAAGACAACGGCTGGCCGGTCTGGGTCAATTCCTAAACTTCTAGCGTGTTCAGCATCAGGGAGTGCGTGCCAGCGATCGAGGTCGATTCCGTTATGAACGACGTGAACCTTTGACTCGTCAAGGCCCGCGTAGCTGTTGAGGATGTCCCTCCGCATTCCCTGGCTCACCGCAATCACGGCATCCGCTGTTCTCATTCCTGACTCTTCGATCGCGCTGGAAACTCGGTAGCCGCCACCGAGCTGCTCTGCCTTCCAAGGCCGGAGGGGCTCGAGGCTATGCGCCGTCATGACGTGGGGTATGCCGTGTAAAAGTTGAGCGAGCCGCCCGGCCGCGTTGGTATACCAGGTGTGCGAGTGAACGAGGTCGGCGCCGGAGACGTCTTGAGCCATCCGGAGATCAACGGCAAGGGCGGCGATAGCGGGGTTGGCATTGACGAGTTCCGGCGGAACCAAATATGGGTAGACACCAGGCTCGGTTCGCGGACCGCCAAAACAACGAACGACCACATCAAGCTCGGTTCGGAGTGCCGCGACAAGTTCGCCAACGTGAACCCCTGCGCCTCCGTAGACTTCGGGAGGATATTCGCGGGTGAGTAAATCAACTCTCATTCCTGCGACGCTAGTACAGTCCGACACCCTCATCTACTCTGGAGGCATGGCGCCAAGAAAAGTCTTCGGCATAGTTCTTGCTGGTGGAGAAGGAAAACGGCTGATGCCGTTGACGGCTGACCGCGCAAAACCGGCGGTTCCCTTCGCCGGAAACTACCGTCTGGTGGACTTCGCGCTGTCAAACCTGATCAATTCTGGGCTCCTTCAGATCGTCGTTCTCACCCAGTACAAATCTCACAGTCTCGACCGTCACGTGTCTCAGACCTGGCGCCTGTCAAGCCTGACCAACTCTTATGTGGCTTCGGTCCCGGCACAACAACGACTGGGTAAGCGTTGGTTTGCCGGTTCGGCGGATGCGATCATGCAAAGCTTGAACCTCGTTCGCGACGAGAAACCGGACATCATCGTAGTCGTAGGTGCAGACCACGTGTATCGCATGGACTTTCGGCAGATGATTGATGCGCACATCGAGTCGGGTGCAGGGGCAACTGTTGCGGCTATTCGCCAGCCGATCGAGCTTGCACACCAGTTTGGAATCATCGAGACAACTCCTGACGATCCCACGCGAATAAAGGTATTCCACGAGAAGCCCCCGAATCCTGTTCCTCTCTCAGACTCTCCCGGGGAGGTTCTCGCGTCGATGGGAAACTACGTCTTCGACACTGACCGTCTCGTGGACGCTGTTCTCAGGGACGGAGAGCTGGCGGATTCCCATCACGATATGGGTGGGGACATCATTCCTGACTTTGTTGCCAGGGGCGATGCTGCGGTGTACGACTTGATCCGAAACGAGGTTCCGGGCGCCACGGATCGTGACCGGTTCTACTGGAGAGACGTGGGGACGATCGAATCCTTCTACGACGCACAGATGGATCTCATTTCGGCACTGCCCGTCTTCAACCTCTACAACACCGAGTGGCCGATCTACAGCGAGCAACTCAACTCTCCCCCGGCAAAGCTCGTGCGGGATGCGGCGGGGAACGTGGGAACCATGATCGACTCCAT
>JBDSUT010000107.1:0-3167 GCA_039927595.1 Terrimesophilobacter sp. | reverse complement strand
TGCGTCTGCTCTGTTGCGGTCGCGGTGAGGGCGATGCGCGGCACCGCGGGCCAGCGCTCGTGCAGCATGGACAGCGCAAGGTAGTCGGGCCTAAAGTCGTGCCCCCACTGCGAAACACAGTGGGCCTCGTCAATGGCGAACAACGCAATCGTGCCCCGGTCGAGCAGGTCGGCGGTAGCGGGCACGGTGAGGCGCTCCGGCGCGAGATAGAGCAGATCGAGTTCACCCGCGACGTAGGCTCGCTCAACGCGCGCACGCTCCTCTGCGCCCTGAGTTGAGTTCAGAAATGCGGCGCGAACGCCGAGTGCCGCCAGCGCATCCACCTGATCTTGCATGAGTGCGATGAGCGGTGAGATAACGATGCCGGTCCCATCGCGCACGAGCGCGGGGATCTGGTAACACAGCGACTTACCGCCGCCGGTGGGCATGAGCACAAGCGCATCGCCGCCACCAATTACGTGTTCGATGATCTCGGCCTGGTCGCCACGAAACGCGTCATAGCCGAAGACGCGGTGCAGGGCGGCAACAGCGGGAGTCATGTGTTCAAGGCTAACGGGCACCACTGAGACTGCGAGTTACGGATTCCACAGTTCGAGGTCGGGAGTTCCTGGCGTCTCGAACCCCATCACCTGCCCGTAGAACGAGAGCTCCGACTGGATCGAGTGGATGATCGTCTCGGCCTTGCGGAACCCGTGCGACTCCCCCTCGTACGGCAGATACGCGTGACGGATGCCCTTGCTCACGAGCGCATCCCTAAACGCCTCGGACTGCGCGGGCGGCACGATGGGGTCATCCAAGCCCTGCAGCAAAAGTACGGGACACGAGAGGCCGTCAACGCGGTTGATGGGAGCGCGGTCGTGGTAAATCTGCGCGGCTTCGGGCAGCGGGCCGACGAGCCCGTCGAGGTAGCGTGATTCGAAATCGTGGGTGTCTTCCGCGAGCGCACGGAGGTCTGCGACCCCGTAGTACGAAGCGCCGCACGCGAACACGTCGCTGGAGACGAGCGCGGCGAGCACGGTCCAGCCGCCAGCTGAGCCACCCCGGATGGCGAGCCTGGCCGGGTCGGCGATGCCAGCATCCGCAAGCCCGCTGATGGCCGCGATGGTGTCCTCAACGTCGACGATGCCCCACTGGCCGTTCAACCGTTGCCGGTACTAGCGGCCGTAGCCAGTGGATCCGCCGTAGTTGACGTCGATCACGCCGATGCCGCGCGAGGTGAAGTACGCGTAGTTGAGGCGCATGGCGAGCGGACTGTGGGAGGTCGGGCCGCCGTGCACCACCGCGATGAAGGGGGGCAGTTCGCCGTCTGGTGGGGTGAAGTCTGGGTTGCGCGGGCGATACACGAAGGCATGCACATCGCGCTTGCCCGTGAAGGTCATCGCTTCGGCCCGCGGGAGGTATTCGTCCGGGGGCAACTCGTCCACATCGAGGCGCACCTCGGTGAGCTCACGCGTGTCGAGGTTCAGTTCGCGCACCCCGGAGGCGACCTGCGCACCGCGACCGTTGAGGAGAACGCGGTTGCCCTGCACTGCGTTCAGGTTCATCCCGTCGAGCGGCAGGTCAAGCACCTCAACGTCACCGGTGGCGGGGTCGAGGGTTGCCAGCACGTCGGTGCCGCGGGTTCTGGTGTGCAGGATGCGGCCATCCTCAAGCACCACATACCAGCGGGCGCCCAGTTGCCACAGCGGCCCGCCCACGTCAGCACTCACGGGGTCGAGCGCGGTCGCGCTGCCGTCAATCCCTGCAGTGCCGTCGAGACTGACGCGGTAGAGGTTCCACCACCCGCTGCGGTCACTGATCGCGTACAGACTTTCGTCGTTGATCCATTCCGGCTGAAGCACCGACTCGGTCGTGCCGCCCATGAGCGTGCTGAATTTCTCCACTACGCCGTTCACGAGCGCGCCCACGCGAAGCTCGGTGCCATCCCACGGCATCTGCGGGTGGTCCCACGAGATCCACGCGAGCTGCGAGCCGTCGGGCGAGACGCGGGGGTTCGCAAGAAACCTCGAACTGGACACGAGCGAACGGATGCCGCCGGCGTGCGCCGGTACCCCACCCATCGCGGCCGATCCGTCGAGGGGAACGCTCACGATATCGCGAGTGAGGTCGCCATCGTGATGCGTCTCGCGGATGGCGAGCACGGCACCGTCGACAATCTGCAGGTCCGCGAATCTCATCCCCGCATCGGCGGGGGTCAGCGCGGTGGGCTCGCTGGCCCCCTGGTCGAACCGGTACAACCGCTGGTCGCTGAACTCTGCGAACACGAGACCGCCGTCATCCGCGACCGCCCACGCCCCTCCACCGTATTCGTGCACTCGCGTGCGCGCGTTCCATGGCGCCGGCAAAACATCGACGACTTCGCCATCAGCATCATGCCTGCGCACGGCGAGCCGACCGCCCTCTGCCGGGCGCGCCTCTAGCCACCACGGGTCGGTGCCGACGAAGGTTGCATCGCTCGTGGAGTGCCCGCTCGCCACCAGCGAGGCTGCAGCGATAGGTGAACTCCAAGAGCCGTAGGGCGCAACTGTGGTCATTGCCCCAGCCTATGTGGCGTTAGTCTCATCGGCTCGGGTGCAGGCTGTGCGAGCAACTGAGCTACTTCTTTTTCTTCTTCGCCTTCAGCGTCTTCTCGTCGACTGGCGCGTTGCCGGATGCCGCAAGATCGCGGTAGTACTCGCGCGCTTCATCCTGCCGCTCCTTCTCGATGCCGGAGGAGATGGGTGCCCGCAGGTGCTCTTGTTCGTAACCAAAAGCATCCACGAGGTCCTGTGCGTGCGGGCGCAACCGTGCCAGCAGCCGGTCAATGTACGCGGTGATCGCCTGCGCGCGCTGCGGCGAAAGTCGACCATGGATGAGGTACCAGGAGAGGTGCTTCTCGATCAGACCAAGCCCAAACACGTCGTGCAGCCACTCGACTACCTGCCGCGTTCCTTCGTCGTCGATTCTCTCGCACGCGCGCGTGAACGCCTCCCACTGCAGGAGTTCGCCGTGGGCGCGCGCGGCCTCGATCAGTTCGTCTTGCTGCGAGTTGAAGAGCTCTGCGGCATCCTCTGGAGACATCTTCTCTGCCCCGCGCAGGCGAGCGCCGATATTGGCAATCATTGTCTCGACGCGATCGGTGAGAAGCTCACGCTGCACATTCGTATCACGCAACTCTTTGATGCTGC
>JBDSUT010000106.1:0-19403 GCA_039927595.1 Terrimesophilobacter sp. | reverse complement strand
GACCGGGGTGGACCGCAGTCAACCCACAAGGCCATCGTGGACTGGACGTGTGGGAGACGCTTGCTGCGGGAAAACCTCTGACGTTGCCGAACTTCGGAATGGAGACTCTGCACCACGTTCACGCCAGTGACGTTGCTCAGGCTTTTCAGCTGGTAATCGAACGCGAAGTCGGTCCTGCTTTCGACGTATTCAACGCCGTCTCGCCGCAGGCCAGCAATCTTCGCGGTTTGGCGGAGTCGATCTCGACACGGTTTGGTAATCAGGCGAAGTTCGACTTCGTGCCGTTCGAGACCTTCCGCGAGCGGTTATCGTTGCAGCACGCAGCAACGTCATTCGAGCACATTTCTCGAAGCCACGTAATGAGTATCGAACGTGCGAAGCGGGAACTCGGTTACCGCCCTCACTATTCGTCGGCTGATGCAGTCGCTGAGTCGATCAGCTGGCTCTGCGCCTCAGGTAAACTCTCTGCCCATGCCGCCGAACGTTGGTTGGGCTAGCACTCACGTCAAGGACATGCCGTTCCATTACTTTGCGCGGTTTAATTGCCACACCTACTCAAGTTCGCCGCCACGTTCAGTCGCTGCCTGTAGTGCAACGATAGATTCGCGGGCGAATTTTAGTGCGACGAGCTCAAGCGGTTACTGGTTATCATCGACGACTCCCCCATAGCGGTAACCGATCCCGTCAACCTCTGAGCGGTACTTCCGTCGGCAGCGTGAGCACCGAACGCGAGTCGCAGGTGAGGTAGGTCAATGCCTGCCAACATTCCTTAGGGCGTGCCCCTTCGGCGAACTGAGCCTCAGGCAGCCGTGGTGTGATGCTCTGCCTCAATGCCATCTTCATCGGCCCGATCATTGCGGCTTCGACGGCATTTCCTGAAGGGTCATTCTTGTACGTAGGGATCGGCATTGCCCTACGGGTAACAAGAGCTGCTGCTGGCTTCTGCGGCGTTGCCAGCTTTCAGCCCCACCACCATGACGGGGTCAACTGAGGTCGCGGGGTTTCATAGCCCACTCAATCCCCCGAACCCTGCTCGTCACTCGTGCTCTTTACCGTCGGATACGCGATGGTCTGAGCTCAAGCTAAGTTGGTCTTCGATGTAGACAGGCTTACGCAGCAGCACTCCGCCAACGGAGGCGACTATCGCGGAAGCAAGCAACATGATGAACACGGCAAGCCATCCGCCGGTTGTTTCCCGCAGCACGCCAACAAACAGTGGCCCAAGTGACGCGATCGCGAAGCCGACACCCTGAACAAATCCGCTCAGCGCGACCGCGCCGTGCATGGTGCGCGAACGCAAGTTAATCAGAACTAGGCAAACCGGGAACAGGAGGGTCCCTAATCCCATCATGGTGACCCACAACACTGTTGCGAATCCGGGAGCGAGAAGCAGGCCGAGATCTCCAGCGATGAAGAACAAGACCCCCACCTGCACCAGCGGACCCACATTCTTGACCCGCGCAGTAAGTACCGGGATGAGCAAAGCCGAGGGGAGTCCCATGGCGGCGTACAGTGCCAATAGTGCACCAGATTGGACTGCGGTGGTTTCAGTTGTCTGGGCCAGAATGTCGGGCAACCACGCCACCATGCCGTATACATTGAACGATGACATTGCGAAGACGACGGCAATTGTCCACGCAACGGTCGAGTGCCAGATGGGTTTTGCACGGAGCGGGAGCGGTTGTGGCAGCTCGGCGACACCATTGGTGCTTCTACTCACTCGTTCTCTGGACTGCCGAGCGAGCAGGGTCAGCCACGGGATCAAACTCGCGAACGCGAGAATCGACCAGATTCCGAGTGACGTCCGCCAATCCGTTGCGTGTGCAATGGGCACGGCGAGGAGCGCCGGTACCGCAGCACTCAGAGAACCGAGCGTCGCATAGAGCGTGGTCATGAGCCCAATGCGATCGGGAAAATAGCGCTTGACCATGGGGGGAAGCAAGACGTTACCGATGCCCATTCCCACCAGAGCGAATACGCTGCCCGTGAGGAGCATCCCATAACCGCTCGCAGCGGCACGAACGAGGTGTCCGACAACCATGAGCCCGATTGCTATGACTAGGAAAAGCTCGAGGCCCAGCTTGCGTGCGATGCTGGCCGTGACGATGGCAGAGATAGCGAAAGCCATCGGAGGGATCATGCCGAGAAGTCCGAGAGCAAAGTTGTCGAGGGGGATGTCGACAGCAATATCTCGGGCGATCGGTGAGATTGCTGACACCGCCGTCCGCAAGTTAAGGGCAACCAGTAGGATGCCGATGAGCGCGACAGTTCGCCCAGCCCACAGTGGAAGTGGATGCAGTTGTGGCACGGGGCTACCTTCGATCGTTCATACCGTGGCGACAGGTCCGCGAATTCGAAAAGAAACGGGGTCACCGATTGATACTGGGGCAAGCCCAGAAACGTGCGCGCTTAGGCGTATTCCGTTCTCTGACTCGAGATCGACGAGTTGGTTCATGCCCAGGAATCGGATGCGTACGATGCGTGCTCGATACGAATCGTATTCGGCATTCTCTGTAGAATCGACCATTACCGATTCTGGTCTCAGCACTGCGAAGGAACTGGATTCGTGGATCTCCCCAGATACTCTCAACTGTCCGACGCAGGTCTCAACGAACTGGTCTGCAACGCGACGCGCGGGCACCAGGGTCGCATCACCCACAAACTCGGCGACGAAGCGATCGGCAGGCTGCTGATAAATTTGCTGTGGGGTTCCCACCTGGTGTATGCGGCCCTCAGACATGACGATGACTTCGTCGGCAAGATCAAATGCCTCGTGCTGGTCGTGGGTGACGAGGAGCGCCGTCGTGTCGGTGCGCCTGATCGCATCAACCATGTCACCGCGTACTCGCTCTCGTAGGTGCGCATCCAACTGAGAGAACGGTTCATCCAGCAGGATTATTCGGGGATTGGTAGCCAACGTACGAGCGAGCGCCGTGCGCTGCTGTTGTCCGCCTGATACCTCATGCGGCATTTGACCACTCACGTCAGTTAGGCCGACCATGTCGAGCAGTTCTGATGTCGCTGTTTTGCGTCGGTCTCGGTGAACGCCGTATCCAATATTCTGGGCAATGGTGAGGTGGGGGAACAGCACATTGTCTTGAAACACGAGTCCGACACCGCGCCGTTCCGGTGGTATGTGGAGACCGGGTGCCTGCACTGTGGTTCCCGAAAGTGAGACGGTCCCCTCATCTGGCTGATCTAGCCCGGCAACGATTCGCAGCACAGTTGACTTTCCGCATCCGGATGGGCCCAAGATTGCGGTTAGCGTTCCCGTATGCACTGTCACGTCGACGTCATCGACGGCAAGTCTGTCACCGAACCGGCGGACCAGACCGCGGGCGACTAGCGCTGGGGAATCCTGCTGCTGTGTCATGTTGGCCTCACCTGCAGGGTCGCCCGATGGTGCGCAGCGACTAGCGGGACTGCGAGGGCCACAAGCAGAATGGCTGCAATGCTTCCCGTGGTGAGCTGCCCCTCAGGAATCGCACCCCACACGCGAATGGCGAGCGTTTCAGTTCCGGTCGGACGCAACAATAGTGTGGCCGGTAGTTCCTGCGAAACCAATACCGCCACCAGCAGGGCCCCCGTCATTGCCGCACGCCACACCAAGGCGACCCCAACTCGGAGGCTTGTCGACCACACCCCGTGCCCCAGAGTGCGGGAGACTTCGAGGAGCCGTGGGTCGATCTGCCTGAGGGCTAGTTGTTGGGCGCCGACAGCCACCGGTAAGAAAATCGCGGCATAGACCAGGATAAGCATCCCGCTGGACTGATAAAAGACCGAGGGCAACGCGATGCTGACGACAAGGTATCCAAGCCCGATTGCGAGATGCGGTAACGAGTGGGTAATCCACGGGAGTGTTTCAGCGAAGCATCCGATTCGAGACGTTCCACGATACGAGCTGAGTGCGATCGGGATGGCCAGGAGCGTGGTCACTGCTGCTGCCGCTAACGCAAATTGCAGAGTGGTGGCTGTTTCAGCAAGAATCGGTCCTGGTTGCACACCGGACACAATACCGCGCACGGACCACGTCGCCAGGGTGGCTATTGGTGCGACCAAGCTGGTGAGGACGACGGCCCACAGAACTGCGCCCGCAGCGACCCGACCGGTGACCGACAGGCGGAGGGTGAGAGGTGGTCTTGCGATCGACGCCACCGGCATCGGTCGACCACGAAGAACAGCTTGCAGCACAATGAGTGCCATAGCCATCGAGATAAGCACACCAGAGAGCGCGAATGCCGGGGCTAAGTCGACACCTCCGCGAAACTGCGAGTAGACCGCGCGCGTGAACGAGTCGTAACGGAGCACGGAAACGGCACCAAAGTCAGAAAGTGTGTAGAGCGAGACGATGCAGGCAGCCGTTGCCAGGGGTGTGCGGAGCTGGGGCACAATAACTCGAAAAAACACCCGAGTGGGCGAATCACCGAGAAGGCGTGCACTCTCCTCGAGGGCTGGATCGAGGCGGTTGAGCGCGGTGACGACCAGCGCGTGCACGATGGGCAGATTGGACAGGGTTAGGCACACAACGGCAGCCCACAATCCCTGCGCCACGGGTGCTGGTCCAAAGCCGATCGCAGTGGTGAATTGGGTCACTAGGCCACCACCACCGCCCATTCCAACCAACGCGATCGCGAGCACGTACGCTGGCAGCGCAAGAGGTATCATCACGAGAAGAGACAGCACCCGCCGCCCCGGCATATCGGTGCGTGTCACTAAGAGTGCCGTAGTTGTGCCGAGCAAAACCGTGCTCGCGGTGACGATGATGATCAACTGCAGAGTGCCGCCGAGCAGTTCGACGAGTCGTGCCGGTGGGATGTCAGTAGTGATACCGGCTGTCGCCGATTCGGCCACCAAAACAACGAGCGGGGGGAGGCACAGCGCGATAGCGATGATTCCTGCAAAGATTGCGACCAAAGGTGGTGGTCGGAGCTGTTTTCGAACGCGTGATGAGAAGCTCCTGCGATGGTCAGTCACGTTTAGATCAAGCCGGCCTGAGCAATAAGGGAAGTGGCCAAAGTCAGGTTGTTGCCTACTTCGGTCAGTCTCATATTGCGAATCAGCTCCACATCTAGTGGACGTTCACCCTGCGGAGTGCCAACTCCTTGAACGAGTGGATATTCCTTCACATTTTCGAGAAAGTGCTTTTGTGAGCTGTCGCGAAGCACAAATCGAATAAAATCTAGTGCGACTCCCTGGTGCGCGCTAGATTCCAACATTCCTATTGTCGTCGGCATCAAGACATCACCGGGGTCACCGGGCTGAAACGAGTGGTTGGATACGTCGATGGAGCCACGCTCGGCAGCCATCTGAAGTGCGTAGTAGTGGTTGACCAGCCCGACGTCTAGATCTCCCGCTGCGACTGCTTCGACAATTTCATGATTTCCATCAAATAGAACGGGGCTGTTTGCCGCGATCGACGTTAACCAGTCGCGTGTGCTGCTCTCCCCTTCCGTCGCGATCATCGACGCTACGAAGGAAACAAAAGAACTGTGCGTGGGTGCTATACCCACCCGACCATTCCACGCCGGCCCCGTTAGCTCGTATATGGACTGCGGAAGATTGGTTTCGGACATTCTGTTCGGGTTATAAACCATAACTCGTCGGCGGGCGGTTACCCCGACCCACTCGTTGTTCGGTCCGGAGATTCCTTCGGGAACACGCGTAATAATGTCGTTGGGCAGCGACGCGAGAAGTCCGACGTCAACTAAGGCCCCGATATATACCGGGTCCTGCGCGAAAAAGACATCGGCGGGGGAGGCTTCACCCTCCTGCAGAATGGTTGTCGCGAGCTCCCCTGTGCTGCCATATAGCGCGTCTACGGTTACCCCGGTCTCGGCTTCAAAGGCTTCGATGATTGGCCTCACATGTTCCTCGTTGCGCCCGACATACACGACGAGAGACGCCGAGACATGAGGCACGCCCGCCGGTGAACTGCCGTTTGCGACACCACACCCGGTGAGCGCTAGTACTGCCGCAATCAGAACGATTGTGGGCTTCAACCCCCGCAGCCGTCCCGCGCTCGTCAACGGTCCGCCACGACAATGAGAGGCACAGTTTCGCTCGCTCGCAGTGCCTTCTCGAGGCCGGGTATCCGGTGATCAAATATGGAATCCAATTCAGTAAGAACCTTTATCGCTTGGTTTTCAAGGCCATCGAACACGTCGTAGGTGCTCGGGGTCGGGGCGGTATCCGACAGTTCGATGACAATTTCTGGCAGCAGCTTGATCTTCTCATCAAGACCTGCCGCCATTTTAAGTGCATCATTGTGATTCTGCAGGTCTGGGTTGGTCAGGGTTCTTTCGATACGATCCAGCTCCGCGATGAGTGAATCCAGCGACTCTGTCAACTCGTCTGATCCGGTGACTCGCGCTCGAATGGTGCTCAACTGCTCTCGCACTGATCGCGAGCCGATAATGCCCTTCGTGATGCGCTGAAGAATGTCTCTGATGCGAACCAGAAGTTCGTACTGTTGAACCAGCTGAGAGTCCGTGGTTTCGCCTCGGGGATCGCGCACAACGATAATCGTCTGCGTCACGGTTGTGGTTCCATCGGAGAGCTCAACCGTGTAATTGCCTGGCGCCACACGCGGCCCCGGTGAATACGGACTGCGAGTGCCGTCATCGTTCTTGAGACCGAGTGCGGGTGCGATGCGCAGGTCCCAGAGAAATGAGTTGATTCCTGGTGAAACTGTGAGGACTTCCTCGACGGGAAGCTTGCGCCCCGCCTCCATCGTCGAGCTAAATGTGCGCAGAATCTCGCCCTGATCATTGCGCACCGTGAGGGTAAGTTCTACCGATGAGTTCACGCTGACCCTGCGCGGCACAAAGTAGTGCAGTTGTGCGCCGTTGGGCGGATTAGTGCCCCCGTCGAGCCAAACCGATACCACTCGTCCGTCCGGCTGACGTTGGCGCGTGAAGGTGGCGCCACCCAGCGGCACTCCGGGGAACCCCCCCATCCAGCTACCCTCACCCGGCATGTCGAACCCGTCGGGGGTCGGGTAACGGTAGGTCAGTGGGGGCTCGCACAGAACGAGAGCGTCAGCATCGTCAATGCGTGCGGATTCCCGGAAGGGAGCCAGGTCATCGAGGATCCAGAACCCACGTCCGTGGGTGGCCGCAATCAGTTCGTGGTCTCTAATCTTGAGGTCATAGATCGGAACGGAAGGCATGTTGCCACGAAGCTGTGCCCACGACGTGCCGCTGTCGGTCGAGAACCACACACGTCGTTCCGTTCCGATGAAGAGGAGGGAGGCAACCTTCGGGTCTTCTCGAACAGTCCGAATCCACTCACCTTCCGGCAACTCGCTGACGATTGGCTCCCAAGTCTGCCCGTAGTCCGTCGTACGGAAGAGGAACGGGTTGGGATTTTGAACCCGGTAGGCATGGGCGGCAGCGTATGCGGTTCCTGCCGAGTGCCGGGATACTTCGATTCGCGCTATTGTCGCCCACTCTGGAAGGCCCGACGGGGTGACCTCGGTCCACGTCTCCCCAGCGTCGCGCGAGAGATGGATGAGCCCATCATCGGTGCCTACCCACAACTCGTCGGCGGTCAAGGGCGATTCAGCGAACGAATAGATCGTGCAGTAGACCTCGGCACCCGTGCTGTCGCCCGAGATCGGGCCACCGGTAGGCAATTGCTTACTTTGATCGTTGCGAGTGAGGTCCGGGCTGATCGCCTGCCAATCGATCCCTCCATTGGGTGAGCGGAATACACACTCGCCCGCGACGTAAAGCACACCGGGGTTGTGCGTTGAGAATTCAATCGGAAAAGTCCATCCGAACCGATGCCGAGCATCCGACGCACCCACGCCCATAAAGTATTCCGGCCAGACGGCGACATCTCTGGCCTGTTGTGTCACCTGATCGAATCGCAGCAGCGGACCGGGATGACCAAACCCGGCGCCACCGAGCATAACGAATCGGGGGTCTGAGTGGTCAAGGGCGACGTCGCCCGCTTCAGCCTCGCCGAGCTCTAAGCAGTCCGGCCATCGTATGGCACCCTTCCACGATCGAGACGGCACCCGGATGCCCGAGTTGTCCTGTTGGGTGGCGTACAGGTCGAACGGAAACCGATGATCGACGTCAAAGCGGTACAGCTGCGCCGTCGCCTGGTTGTAGATGGTTGACCAGGTCATGCCGGCATTGAACGTGACGCACGCGCCTCCGTCATTACCGTTGATCATCCTGTTTACATCGTTCGGATCGATCCATAGGTCGTGATTGTCTCCGTGAGGAGTCTGTACCTGCTGGAAAGTGCGACCTCCGTCTCGTGATCGCCATGCCCAAGTGTTCATGCTCCACAAGGTGTCGGCTTCGCTGGGGTGCGCGATGAGGTGACTGTAGTACCAGGGGCGTCCCTGTACGGAGCGCTCAGTTGAGATGTGCTCCCAGCTGAGGCCGTAGTCATCAGATCGATAAATTCCGCCCTTTTCGTCGCGAGCTTCGACGAGCGCCCACACACGGCCTTCTTTGGCAGGGCTGGTCACCACCCCTATGCGTCCTAATAGGCCGGAAGCAAACCCGGGGTTTGCCGATACTTTCTCCCAACTGTCACCGGAATCGACGGAGCGCCAGAGGCCAGAGTCTTCGCCGCCAGAAATAATGTTCCACGGGTGACGCACGGCTTCCCATATTGACGCGAAGAGGATGCGCGGGTTGTGGGCATCGATGACGAGGTCTGCCGCCCCGGCCTTGTCGGAGACGTGAAGCACAAGTTCCCAGTCGCGCCCACCGTTGGTGGTCCGATAGACGCCACGCTCTGCGCTGGGTCCGAAGATGTCACCTGTCGCGGCAACAAAAGCAACATCGGAATCCGTCGGGCTCACGCGCACTTTTGCGATGTGCTTCGTTGCCTCCAGCCCCAAGTGATTCCATGTGCGGCCACCATCGACGGTGCGGTAAACACCGTCACCGGGTACGACGTTGTTCCGCGCGAAAGACTCACCCGTGCCAACCCAGACAACGTTGGAGTCGGATTCGCTCACGGCAATGGCGCCGATAGATGCGGTCGCCAACTGGCCGTCAGAGACAGGTATCCAGTGTTGACCCGCGTCGTCGGTTCGCCATACGCCACCCGAACACGCGCCCATCCAGAAGCGTCGGTAGTCCCTCAGGTCACCGGAAACTGCCACGACGCGGCCACCCCGGGATGGCCCCACATTGCGCCAATGCTGGGGAATGGATCCAAGGGTCTCAGAAAATTCCTGCGTTGTGGGGTTCATCATTTCTCCTTATATCCTGACGCTGACGTCGATCCCAGATGAACGCGTGAGCCTCCTGCGTGCACGGGATCTTCGACAACTTTCGGGGCCGTCCTACAGCGGTTTGATCATGAGGATGACGCGCTCAGATTCGATCTGCTCCGGCGCATACGGGCGGTTAAAATACCGCCAGGCGAGAGTGTCCGCATGGGCGCGCGGAGTCTCTCCGCGCACAATCTCGACGACGGTCCCGCGAACCTCCGCATAGTCGTAACCGTTGTCCTTGTTAATAATGAGAACCACGACGCGGGGATCCCGCTGCACGTTCTTAAACTTTGCGCGGTGCACCTCGGTGTTAATAATGATGTGCTCGTCGTCGCAATCAACCCACATGACCTGTGCGCAGGGCTGGCCATCCGCTCTGAGTGTCGTGAACGACGCAAAGTTCGCTCCCTGTGCCAGTTGGCGCACTTTCTCGCTCAGCATGTGAGCCCCTCCTATCTAACTCTGACTCGTGAATCAAGAATCGCATATGCGAGGTCAACCAAAATGCTCGCAATGACCACAAACAGTGAGGCCAAAAGCATCGCCCCGATAATGACGGGCTGGTCGCCGCGGTTGACCGAATCAATGGCCAACCGGCCGATTCCATTGATTCCAAAGATGCGTTCCGTGACAACCAGGCCGCCCATCAGCACGGCAAAGTCGAGGCTGATCTGAGTGACGACGGGGGTGAGAACGTTGCGCATCCCGTGCCGGTAAACGACACGATTCTCACGGATTCCCTTGCTTCGTGCGGTTCTAATGTAGTCCTCGCCCATGACGCTGACTAATTGACTGCGAACAAGACGCGCATACGTTGCGGCGGCGACGAATCCCACCGCAATCCACGGCAGGATGAGATGTCGCGCCCATTCCAACGGATTCTCGCTGAAGGCGACATATCCGGCCGCAGGGAAGAACGTGAACCCCATGACAGTGAGGAGGTAGAAGAACACGTACAGCAGGAGGAGCCCAGCCACGAAGGTGGGAACGCTCAGTCCAGTCAAGACGAAGGTCGTTCCGAGCTTGTCTCGCCATGTGCCGGGTTTGCGTGCCGCTCCGATTCCGATCGTGATCCCGAGCGCTAAGGCTACGACGATCCCTCCAAGGGCCAAGGATGCGGTCTTCGGCAGCCGCCGCACAAGAGAGTCCAACACGGGTTCTTTATTGAAGAACGAGTACCCGAGGTCGCCTTGGAACAGCCCGGTGATGAAAAGCCAGTACCGTTCCAACACTGGCAGATTGAGTCCGAGCCGCTCCCGCACCTGATCTATTTGATCGTTGGTTGCTTGAGGGCCAGCGATTGTCGCCGCGGGATCGTTGGGGGCGACGTAGAACAAGAAAAACATGATGGCGCTGATGGCAAACAGAGTGAGTATGCCGGAGAGAATACGCCGAGAAAGGAACCGGATCATGACGCGAGCACCTTCTTCTTGCTGCGACGCTTTTTTGCGAACAGTGTCTGTCTCGGGTCTAGTGCGTCACGAACAGAGTCGCCGAGCAGGTTGAAAGCGAGCGTTACGGACAACAGTGTCGCGGACGGAAAAACGAGCATCCACCAGGCCACCGTGTACATGCTGCCTGTCGAGGCCGCGGCGAGCATGTTGCCCCAGGTTGCTGTGGGAGGGAGCACGCCAAGACCGAGGAACGACAGCGTTGCTTCAAACACGATTGCCTGCGGAATCAGAAGTGTGCCGTACACGAGGATGGGAACGATCAGGTTGGGAAGAACGTCCACCCGCATGATGCGCCAATTTGACGCGCCGAGGGAGCGTGCCGCCTCAACGAACTCTCGTTCTCGGATGGACAGTGTTTGTCCACGGACAACACGGGCAATCGGCGCCCAAGAGAAGAGGATGATTACGACCACCGTGGTTCCGAAGGACGGCCCAACCAGGGAGACGAGCGAGATGGCGAACAAGAGCTGTGGCAGGCTCAGCGTGGTGTCCATGAGCCACGTCAAAGCTGTGTCCACCTTTCCGCGCATAAAGCCCGCCGTCATACCTACCAGAGTGCCTATTCCCAGTGCACCTACCGTGGCGACAAAGGCAACAATAAGGCTGAGCTGTCCGCCGTAGATCAGTCGGATAAATAGGTCACGGCCAAGATTGTCGGCACCGAGCAAAAACTCTTGATTGGGGCCGGTCGGCAGCCCCGATGGGGATAGGCCCTGTTTGCGAAACTGATCATCAGGACCATGGCCGACCCAAGACGCAATGAGGGGCGCGGCAAGTGCAGAGATAATAACGAGAACGATGACGGCAGCAGACACCATGGCAGTGGGGTCATGGCGCAGTCTGGTCCAGACCAGCTGGAAGGGGCTGCGGGCCGCAACTTCTGGGTGCGCGTGGGCCTCCCTGGCGGGAACATCGTTGTTGAGGTCCGCCTCGGTTCCGGATTTCACGGTGGGCTCCGACATTATCCGACCTCTTCACTCGTCGTACTTAGTGTTGCGCCTACCACTGTGGTCACGTCGTCCAGGTGGGGTGCCGCAGCGAGTAGCGAACGGGTGTACTCATGCGTGGGTGCGCTGTAGATTTGCTCAACCAATCCGGTTTCAACAATCTTGCCCTGATACATAACTGCCACCCGGGCAGCAATGTGCTCGACTACCGCAAGATCGTGGGCAATGAAAACGTAGGTAAGTCCGAGTTCGCGTTGCAGGGAGCTGAGGAGGTTAAGAATCTGAGCTTGAATCGAGACGTCGAGTGCTGATACTGGCTCGTCGCACACGATGAGTTTCGGTTTCAGGGCGAGCGCGCGAGCAATGCCAATGCGCTGTCGTTGTCCACCGGAGAACTCGGCAGGGAATCGGTTGTAATGCTCAGGGTTCAACCCAACGAGTTCCATGAGCTCCTGCACCCTGTTTCGCAGTTTCTTGCCGTCTGCAATTTTGTGGATTATGAGTGGGTCCGCGATGATCGAACCGACTCTGCGCTGCTGATTAAGCGAGCCAAAGGGGTCCTGGAAAACCATCTGTACGTCGCGCCGAAGGCTGTGTCGCTGCGCCGCCGTGAACGTTGATATGTCCTTACCTTCGAATTCAATGGTGCCGCCAGACAGCGGGATCAGTCCTGTCAACGCCCTCGCAAGTGTCGACTTTCCACTGCCAGATTCGCCGACGATTCCGAGAGTTTCCCCAGCCAGGATATCGAGGCTCACACCATCTACCGCCGTGATCTTGTTCCGTTTGATCCCAAACAGTCCCTTCCGGGCTCCGTCGAACTCAACGCGTACATCGGAGATGCGGGCGAGCATCTCCTCTGACCTCTCTTGCTCCGACGAGGATGACTGGACTACCGGTAGTATCACAGGGCTGGCGAAGTCCGCCGGAAGTACGCAGTTGGATTTCTGCGTCGCCGAGATAACTCGCTCCGCTGGGAATCGTTCCCAGCACACGTCCTGCACGAAAGCGCAACGCGCGGCGAATGGGCAGCCGAGCTCGTCGATAAGTATGCTAAGCGGCTGGCCGGGAATGGACTGCAGGACAGTACGTTGGCTTCCGCCGCGCGGCACAGAGCCAAGAAGCCCCTTGGTGTATGGGTGATGTGGGCGACCGAGAACTTCGGCGCGAGTTCCCCTCTCGACGATGCGTCCGCCGTATATGGTGATTACGTTATCTGCGACTCCCGCCACAACACCGAGGTCGTGGGTGATCATGAGAATAGCCGTGCCGTGCTTCTTTTGTAGATCCTGCATGAGTTCAAGCAGCTGGGCCTGAACGGTTACGTCGAGTGCCGTTGTCGGTTCATCCGCCACCAGGAGGGCGGGTCTTAATGCGAGCGCGAGCGCGATCATCACGCGCTGGCGCATACCGCCGGAAAACTGGTGGGGGTAGTCATCGATGCGCTTGTCGGGGTCTGGAATGCCGACTTCTTCGAGAAGTTTGATCACGCGGGCGCGCACATTTTTCGCGCTTGAACGCTCGTGTCGTTGGATTGCTTCGGCGATCTGCCACCCGATTCGAAACTGGGGGTGCAGCGACGATAGGGGGTCTTGAAATACCATGCCGATCTGCGGCCCCCGAACCTCGGATAGCTCTGCCGGGTTCATCGTCAACAGATCGCGACCCTGCAGAAGGGCCCGGCCGGTGACGTGCGCGCCAGCGGCCAGGCCAACCATTGCTTGGGTGCTGACGGATTTTCCGGAGCCGGACTCTCCCACCACCCCAAGAGTTTGGCCGTGATCGAGTTCGAAAGAGATGCCACGTACTGCGTGCAGTGGACCGTCACCTGTGCTGAATGTGACGTCAAGATTCTCAACTGTGAGCAGCACGTGGCATCGCCCTCCAAACTTCTTTATGTTGTCGTGCTTTATTGGCGAATGGGGTTGACTACTTTTTTAGCCACACATTTGCCATGTCGCCGTTCTTCGTCGAGCCAAGGAAGTAGAAGTTGCCCACTCGCTCGGAGCTGAAGATCGGAGTACGCGTGAACGCGACAGGAACCCACGCTGCATCCATTGTGGCGATCTCATCGGCTGCCTTCCAGCTGGCCTTTGCTACCGCAGGATCTGTGGCTGCGAGCGCTGAGTCGATCTTCTCGTTGAATTCATCGTTGTTCCATGCACCGAAGTTCGCTGAACCACCTTCGTAGTTGCGACCATCAAGCATCGGAACAAGGTACGCCCGCCCATCAAGGTAGTCGGCACCCCACGCGGCGAGAGCAATATCCCATTCACCGGCACGAGTGACGTCCTCGTTCAACAGAAATTCACCGTAGAACGCGTTTTGGGTCGTGACACGGAGGTCGACCGCGAAACCAGCCGCTTCAAGATCCTGCTGAAGGATAGCCGCGATGGAGGCATAGGGCTCGGTCTCGCGGTAGAGGATGCGAACCGGAACAGCGGAGCTGTAACCTGCGTCTTTGAGGATCTGCTTGGCCTTGGCCTGATCGCCCTCATCTGGTACCTCAAGAACGTTGGTCGGCTCGTCGCCCAGAACCTCGGTGGGCAGAATCTGCTTAGCTATCTCAGCAAGGCCGGGGCCACCGAGAGTCTGCTGAATTGCGGCACGATTGACACCAAAGTTCAGCGCTCGACGCACCTCGGTATCTGCGAAAGCCCCACCTGCGTTCGGACTCAGCGTATTGATGACGATGTACGGCTTGATCCCGCCGGCACCACCGATGACAAGACGCTCATCATTTGTTGCCAGGAGTGCCGGAACTGATGCGGTCGGAACGACCGTGTCAGCCCACTGCATGTCAACGGTGCCAGCCTCGAGCTGTTGCTGAACGGCGGCAGCCTCTTGACCCATCGAAATCTCGATGGCGTCGACGTATGCCTCGCGAACATTGTCCTTCTCGGCATCCCAGTTCGGGTTTCGCTCAAGGGTGATCTTCTCATTGGGGATGTACTCGGTCATGCGGTACGGCCCACTAGCGATCATGTTCTGGCGCAGTTCCGGAGAATCCGGAAGGTAGTCGAGGTACTCGACCGGCTGTGGAGCCATGAACACACTGAGCGCGAGAATGCTGATGAAGTCTGTCGCAGGCTGCGTCAGTGTGAACGTGACAGTGTTGTTATTTGTAGCTTGAACACCGGCGATGTCGTTGCTTTCGACATAGTCACGAATCGCTTCGATGTCGGCCGCAACCTCGGTGAACCCGTCACAATATTCTTGGAGGCCCGTGATTGTTGCGGTGTAATACGACAGTGCAACAGAGGGCGAAACCGGGTTGCAAATGCGCTTAACTGCCCGGACAACGTCGTCGGCAATTATCTCACGAGGGCCATCAGGGGCGTCGAAGTTCACACCTTCTTGAATTTTGATCGTGTAGGTCAGTCCGTCCTCAGAAATACCACCATTGTCCACGGTTGGGATTTCGAGAGCGAGGTCAGGAACGATCTTGGATGCACCAACATCACTATCCTTATCAAGAACGTCCGCAAAAAGCGAACGAGTCATCAATCGGTGGAGTTGAGAGTCCTGCGAGCTGTATGAGGAAGCAGGATCCATGTAGAGAACATCTGCGTTTCCTGCCACGATCAGCGTGCCGCCAGCCTTACCTTCTGAGTTTCCTGCGTCTCCCGGAGCAGTTGCGCACCCCGCAAGCATGGTAATCGGAATGGCCATGGCGAGGATCGCCATTACCTTCGTTCCTCTGTGTTGTTTCATTGTGGTTCCTCTCGTGCCTCGGCGAGGCGGTTTGTAGCGGTGAGATTACTTGGTGTTGTGAAATGAATCTTCTAGTTGGCGACGAGGTCGTTCGGATGCGTGTTAATGCTGGTCGTGCCGTCTTCCGTCATCAGGAAGACATCCTCAACACGCACGCCGACACTGCCGGGCCAAAACACTGATGGCTCGATCGTGAATAACATTCCTGGCTCCAGTGGAGTTTCGTCTTCTTCCGAGATGTAAGGCAGTTCGTGCACGTCCAGGCCGATACAGTGGCCAGTGCGGTGGCGGAACCAGTCGCCGTATCCACCGTCCACGATCACCTGGCGCGTTGCGCGGTGAACATCGCCCCCTGTGGCACCCGGAACTGCTGCCAGACGACCCGCTTCCTGAGCGGCAATGACGAGTTCGTAGACGCGCTCGTACTCCTCAGTTGGAGTGCCAATGTGGATCGTTCGTCCAAAATCGGAGCAATACCCTTGCGAGATCGCACCGAAATCGAAACTGACGCCGGCCCCCGACTTGAGTGAGTCGTTGGAGACCCTGACGCTTGCGTCGCGGACCAACTCTGGGCCCATCGCCCATACGCCAGTGTCGAAAGAGGCCCCGAGCGAGCCATTCTGGCGCATTCGCAAATCAATTTCAGAGGAGAGCTCGAGTTCGGTAATTCCCGAAACTACCAATTTCTCAACATCAGCGAACACCACGTCGACGATGTGTGCCGACTGGCGCATGAGAGCGATCTCCTGCTCATCTTTAATGCGGCGAATCTGGTTGATGATTTTGTCAGCGATGACGAATTCCGCATCTGGCTTGTGGTTGCGCAGTTCCATGGTCGTTTCTGCCCAGCTTCGCCCACTCATGGCGATGCGGTTCACAGCGCCAGACTCGTGGCTGCAGCTCTCCTCGCCGGGCCGGGCACCCATTGCCACAGTGGCCGCTTTGTGGTTGTAACTGTCGAACGCCTTTCGAAAGATCTCCCCGCCATCGTCTGTCTCTGTGGCTGTCATAACATCGCCGGCGATACCGTCTGGAAGGTCGAACTCCTGAAAGTGGCGTGTGAGAACGAACAGCGGGTCCTTGCCTGGGGAGATGAATGCACCGGATATCCAGTGGTTGGTGTACCCAATGTTCCCGAACGACTGGAGCCTGCGCGCAAGACCCGTAAAATATTCGAGGTCAGACTGGGAAGCTGGCAGAAAAACCACATCAATATTGGACTCATCCAGCTTGTTCCAAAGCTTGGACAGACGCTCAGAGTAGTCGAAAGTAATCTTCTCCATCATGAGGGGACGCTCATTTCTTTTCGATGTACGAAACAACAGTGAAATTGCTGACCAAGCTGCGGAAGTTATCAGCGTTTCGATGGGTTACGTTCCGCAGTGAGGTGGTTTTCGTATGGCTCCCCGGGCGGTAGCTCAATAACCGCGGTTCGCCTGCATGATGACGCAACGCCACTCGTGCACGGTTCGGCACTGACGAAGCTGCGAGAGGGCAATCGACACGAAAAGGGAGCCTCTCCTGTTCGACGCCACAGAGGCTAGCCAGGGCTGTGTCAACCGTCATGAGGTGTTCCTCCATTGGAAACGATTCGCGCAGTCACGCGTGCAAGGTCACTACTAATGCAACGAAAGCGAACACGGTCATCCATTCGAGGCCTCAACGTAACTGGTGCTCTGCATTCCAAGATTCGAGTTCCAGCCTCGGTCGGAATGACAATTCACTTTCGGTTGACACTGTACTCTAATTGCCGCTATTTGAACAACAGTGCGCAAAGCGAACAAAATAGTTTCTTGACGAAGGAGGCGCGGGAGTGAATGGCTAGAACTTGAGCGGACCATCGCCACCTCCGCGCGAAGCGAATTGGGTCGCTGAACGATCGTCGGATAGTGCTGCATCTGTGCGTCCACGCACGTAGGTTTGCGCAGCAGCCCTACGCCGACAGAAAAGACGGTGGCCGAGGTGAGCAGTGTGGTGAATATCCTGCTCGGTGCGCGCGCGGTTGCCAGTTAAGTAGCCGGCCTAAATGTCCTGCCGCTAAGCCCAAATCATTGCAGCATCGTTGTCGCTCGACTCTACGTTCCGCTCCAGGGGTCTTGGGTGGACCCCCTGAAGATTTGGTATGATCGCGAAGACGAAAGTGCGTTCTAAGAACTTAAGTTCGTGGAGCGACCCTAAAAATCGACATAGATATCGCGACCAAGGGCAACCAAAGCGATCGCGGAGGAATCAATGGATCACCTGTCTGGCAAAACAATTCTCGTCACTGGCGCCTCGCGGGGTATCGGCGCGAGTGTAGCCCGTGAACTAAGCGACCGCGGAGCCAATGTCGTTGCCCAATACAACACGTCGTCTGCCGGTGCGGACGAGGCTACGGCAGGGGCGTCCGATCGACTCCTAGTCCCTGCAGATTTCTCTGACCCCCGTGCCGCGGCGGCACTCTGGGACACCGCGCTCAATTGGCGCGGTCGAATCGACGCAGTTATCTGCAATGCCGCAGTTATGCCCGAAGTGGACTTTGATGCGCCTGATACTGACTGGGCTGCTACCTGGGATCTCGCCATACAAGTCAATACGCGCGCGCCGTCAGATCTGACCCGCCGTGCGGTTCAGCACTATCTCAAAACCGGTGGCGGTGTGATCGTTGGCTTATCTAGTTGGGCCGCGCAGCGTGGCGCCTCCAACGCGCGTCTCGCCGCGTATTCTGCCTCAAAAGCGGGCTACGCTGCAATGCTCAAGACAATCGCGCGTGCATATGCTTCGCGCAATGTGCTCGCCTACCTCATTGCGCCCGGCGTCGTGAAGACGGACATGAGTTACACGGCCGCCGCGAGTTCCGGCGGAGTGGACAAGCTCACCGCGACGCTTGCGATGGGGGAATGGGTGCCGCCCGCTGAAATCGCCATACTAGTCGGAATGCTGTGCGAGGGGCGCCTGCGCCATCTTACGGGCGCGACACTCGATGTCAATGGAGCGAGCTACGTCCGATGACCACTGGATTGAGATCAATGTTGCTGAGCCCACTCACGATCGGCGACGTGACGTTCGCCAATCGTGCCTGGATATCTCCGATGTGCCAGTACTCGGCCGGCGCAGACGGTGTACCGCTCACGTGGCATCTCATTCACCTCGGCCAATTCGCCACAGGCGGTTCCGGCCTAATTTTTACCGAGGCGACTGCCGTGAGCCCGGAAGGTCGGCTCTCCCCGAACGACACAGGCCTCTGGACCGACGCGCAAGCGGACGGGTGGAGGCCCATCGTCGATTTCGTTCACGAGCAGGGTGCCCTCATCGGGGTGCAGCTCGTGCACGCGGGCCGCAAAGCCTCGACGGCCACACCGTGGAAGGGCGTGGGCTACGTAACGCCGACCCAAGGTGGCTGGGAGACATTCGCCCCTTCGCCGATCTCCTTTAATGGTTTGCCCGAACCGGAAGAGCTCACTATCACCTCGATCGAGCGCATCATCGGTGATTTCGTAACGGCGGCCCGACGCGCTATCCGATGTGGGTTCGACGTAATTGAGCTCCACGCCGCACATGGGTACCTGCTGCACCAGTTCTTGTCGCCGCTCTCCAACCAGCGCACGGACGGCTACGGAGGAGACTTCCAGGGCCGAATTAGATTGTTGTGCGAAGTGGTCTCTGCTGTGCGTGAAGTGTGGACGCATGGTCGTCCGTTGTTCGTCCGCGTGTCGGCGACAGACTGGGTCGACGAGGGCTGGACCCCCGACGATACCGTGCGCTTAGCACGCACGCTGAGCTCCCTCGGAGTCGACCTCATGGATTGCTCGTCGGGTGGTATCGTGCCTGCCGAAATCCCGGTGGGTTCCGGATATCAAGTGCCGTTCGCAGCACGAGTGAAGGCGGAGGCAGGCATGCGCACCTCCGCCGTCGGACTAATCACCGAGCCTGCGCAGGCGGAAACGATTGTGCGCTCGGGCCAGGCGGACGCCGTGATGTTGGGTCGCGCGGCGCTTCGAGAACCGCGTTGGGTCAATCTTGCCGCGCGCGAGCTACATGGAGAGGCACGTTGGCCAAGCCAGT
>JBDSUT010000105.1:0-3079 GCA_039927595.1 Terrimesophilobacter sp. | reverse complement strand
TAGTGGCAATGCTTGCTCTCGCAGGGGCACTCCAGTTTCTCTCGCGAAATCCGACGTGGGTGCGAGGCATCGTGTTTCTTGCCGTGGGTACAGCGGCAACTTTTGTGTGGGTAGCGACGCTGCTCGCCATGGACCCGAACCTCAACGTTCACGGGATCTACTTGATTAATCGGGCAGCGGTGATTCTTCTCCTTGTCGGTGCCGTGAGTTCTCGACTCGTGCACGGTATCGCATGGTGTTTCAGCGGATGGGCTCTTGGCTCGTTGGCTACGGTCGGAGCGCAACTGACGCTTGGCCTCAGTGCACGCATCGGATATGGTCCCGCTGTCTCACTTCTCGTCTACATCATCGTCATCTTGACGTTCGTGCTCATCAGAAAGAGCCAGCAAAGGCTGACGTCTACTTTTTCCACCACACGCATCGAGCCCGCACGAATTGCCGGTCAGCGCGAGCTGGAGGAACGGGCTGTGGCCCTTCTCCACGACACAGTTCTCAATGATCTCTCCGCCATTGCGCATGGCCGAGCGGAACTTGATGAGCGCACCTGCGCTCGATATCAGCGAGATATCGAGTCAGTCACTCAAGCTAGCGCTGAGCCAAAAGTGCTGAATACATCAGCACAATGGCTCCGAAGTGAGATTCTGTCCGTAGTCAGCGACTTTCAGTGGCGTGGGCTCAGTGTAGAAATCAGTGGTGACACCGGAATCCCCCGAGAACCATCGCCAAAAGTAGCCGAGGCGCTTTTAGGGGCAGTGCACAGCTGCTTGGAAAACGTGGTGCGGCATTCGGGGTCGGAATCCGCAGAAATCTTTCTGGACTCCTCGGAGACCACGCTCACCATCATGATCGTAGATCAGGGTAGAGGGTTCGATGTCGATGCGGTCCCTGCTGACCGACTCGGCATCCGGCAATCGGTCATTCACCGAGTGGAGGCCGTGGGGGGAACGGTCAAAATTTGGTCTGCAGCAGGTGCTGGTACGTCCGTGATCATCGTCGTTCCGCTGAGGGGGCATCATGATTAACCCGTGGCGTTCCTCGCCTCGAGAAGTTGACCTTCTGAGCTGGTTTACGGGGCCGCTGGTGCCCATTGTGTTTGGTGGCATTGCGACGACCTTTGGAGTCGCAGTTATTCTCGCCGGCGCGCGAGATACAGAAAGTTTTTTGTTGGCGTACAGCGCGGTCATCGTGATGGTGCTCGCGTTTTGGGTGGTGGCATTCTTCGCATCGCCGCAGCGCTTGAACCGGGGCTGGATGATAACTGTCATTCCGATCACCATGGGAGCGATTGCGCACGGACTGGCGGTGACCAGCGAATGGGGCAGTTCAGAACCGTTCGAGCTTCGGTGGTCATCGATTGTGCTCGCTCTCCTGATAGCGAGTCTCGCACCTTACCTTTCTGCCGTGCGCATTATCGCTATCGGTGCTTTCGCCACGGCGTTGACCATGGCGCTGGCCGGATTCAGCATGACCGCTGATACGCACCCCACTCAGTGGCCTACCTTTGCGCAACCCGTAATAGCGAGTTCCCTTGTGATGATCGCGGTAGCGTCGTCAGCAGTGTTCTCGTATCAAGTGGTGGCGCGCACGCAGCGCTGGGCGACCTCGGTCACAGGTGACGAGCTTTCCAGTGGGGTACTCGGAGAGGCCGCGCGTCGAAAATTTTTGATACAAGAACTTGCGAGTGTGAGTGATCGTGTGCTGCCGCTGCTGGAGAGAGTTGTTGCAGCTGGGGTTGTGACGGTTGCTGATCGTCGTGAGGCCAGCGACCTCTCAGAAAGCTTGCGGGCCGAGCTTGTTGAAAGATCAAACAGAAGCTGGTTGGATTCGTACGCCGGGCGCATGAATTTCACCGTGATCGATCATGATCGTCTCGCGGGTCGAATGAGTTCCGAGCAGCGCTCCGCACTACTCGGGTTGCTTACTGCAGCGGTCGAAGAGAAGGTGGTTGCGGCTCAGATCGTTATCGAGCTGCGTGCAGAAGCTGATGGGTCAACGGCGCTGGCGATCAGCGCGGACCAAACTCTGCCAGAGGGGCACCGACTCACGATGCTCGCCCCCCATTACGTCTCCCTGGTTGCCGCGGCAGATGATGTCGAGTGGGATACGAGCCAGAGCTTGAGTATGCGGTTTCGCGTGCCGCCCCGCGATACGGACAAGTAAACGCTATTTCGCGCTAATCGAATGGCCAGCGGAACCTAACTGTTGCGTGAACTGCACAACGCGCTGAGCCATCGCAGATTCCGCGATTTTGCCCCATGCTCTCGGGTCATAGATTTTCTTGTTCCCGACACCGCCATCAACCTTGATGACGCTGTCATAATTCTTCAACATGTAGTCGGTAATGGAGCGGGTGAAAGCGTATTGGGTGTCCGTGTCCACGTTCATCTTGATGACACCATTGCGCACGGCGGTAGCAACATCCTCGTCGCTCGAACCGGAGCCACCATGAAAAACCAGGTCGAGCGGGTTGGGTCCCGTGCCGAACTTCGCTGCAATGCCGGTCTGAATTTCTGCGAGAAGCTCGGGCTTCAACTTCACGTTGCCTGGCGCATAAACGCCGTGCACATTGCCGAAGGTTAGCGCGGCCATGTATCGACCTTTCTCCCCGAGACCTAAGGCTTCCACCGCACGGATGCCATCTTCCACTGTGCTGTATAAGTGCTCGTTGATTTCGTGGCTCACGCCGTCTTCCTCGCCGCCAACGACCCCAATCTCAATCTCGAGAATTGAGTTGATTGCCCTCATCCGCGGCAATAGTTCTTTTGCAATTCTCAGGTTCTCGTCGAGCGGTATCGCCGACCCGTCCCACATGTGCGATTGAAAAATAGGGTTACGACCTGCTTTCACCTCGGCTTCTGAAGCCTCGATAAGGGCAATGACGAATCCCTCGAGGGCGTCCTTAGGGCAGTGGTCAGTATGCAGCGCAACTGTGACGTTATGACTCTTGGCCACTTCAGTGACAAATGCGGCAAATGCGAGTGCTCCAGTAGCTCTCGCTTTGACAGTATGACCGGCAAAATAATCGGCACCGCCTGTCGTGACCTGGATAATTGCATCTGAGCCTGCCTCGCTGAGACCC
>JBDSUT010000104.1:0-15089 GCA_039927595.1 Terrimesophilobacter sp. | reverse complement strand
GGCCCGCCCCCCGGTCAACCGCGCGTGGGGCTCGCCAGTTTTGTCGTGGACGGCGTGCACCCGCACGATGTCGGGCAGTTCTTGGATGAGCTCGGCATCGCCGTGCGGGTCGGCCACCACTGCGCAGAACCGCTCCACCTGCGACTGGGCGTTGGGTCATCCACCCGTGCAAGCACGGGCGTGTACACGACGGATGCCGAGGTGGCGCAATTCCTTGACGCGCTCAGCCAGGTGAAGAGCTTCTTCCGCGTGTGATGCCAGCGGAGCCTCGCAGTCTCAGTCGTGACTGACGGGCTCGTCTTTGCCTTCCACCGCGCGGCGAGCCAACACAAAGACGAGGTCGGAGAGCCGGTTGAGGTACTTCTGCACGTGCTCGCTCACCACGAATCCGGCCTCCTTCGCGCGAAGAGTGTGCCGTTCGGCACGGCGCACGACCGTGCGAGCCAAGTCGATGCGTGCCTCAAGCACCGTCGTTCCCGGCACCAGAAACACTGGCTTGAGAGGGTTCTCAGAAACGAGGTCATCGATAAGTTTCTCGAGGCCCGCCACCATGGTCGGCTCCACAAGCGAGATGCCCGGCTGCAAACGATCGCGGTGTGTGGGGTTGACGGAGAGATCCGCCCCGACAACAAAAAGTTCCTTTTGAACGCGCAGCAGAATCTCAGCGATCCGCGTATCTGTGCACTTCGCGCGAGCTACCCCGAGAGTCGACACCGCCTCATCGATGTCCCCGAGCGCCTCAACAAGTTCGCTGCCCTTGGGAATGCGACCGCCGAATAATTGGCCTGTTGTGCCGTCATCCCCGGTCTTTGTATAAACACGAGCCATGCCCGTAGCCTCCGTCTCAACTCGCAGCTAGGGTGGAGTTGTCACCCTTACTCAGGGTGTCACAACTCCCGCGGAGGGGAAACCGGTGCGATGCCGGTGCTGACCCGCAACCGTAAGAAAGCGTGAGCTTTCGAGCCGGAACACCTGCCTCGGGAGGGCAACACAACTCTTGATCGCCGTGGTCTGCGAGACGGAGTCCGTACACCGCATCGGGTGAAATCTCGGTTTTCTCGCAACGGAGTCGGACTAGTCGCGGGCCTTAGATGAAAGGCCCGTTATGACCGAGTCCCGTGAGACTCCCTCCCGCCCCACCTCACGTCCCATCTCACGCGACGGAGTTTTGTCGCGCATTGCTCGTGTCAGCGTTCGGATGCTCGCCGCAGTTGCCCTCGTCGGTGGTTCTGTCGCTTTTGCCGGCATTGCCGATAGCGCTCCAGCTTTTGCCGCTGATGGTGTCTGCGATGGCGTGAGTGTCGTTGTAGATCTGACCGATATAGGTGGGGAACTCGAAGTTCGCTGCGCCGCGGGCGATCAGGCCACGGGTCGCGACGCCCTGCTCGCCGCCGGCTTTACTACCACCGACGCGGAGGGCGGTTACATCTGTGCCATCAACGCGATGCCTGATCCGTGCCCCGAAGTTTTCGACGGAAACTTCTGGTCGTACTGGAACACCACGCCTAACGGTGAGTGGACGAGCTACGAGGTGGGTGCCGACTCGAGTGCGCCTTCTCCGGGCTCGATCGAAGGATGGCGTTACAACGACGGAGCGACTCCTCCCGGAATTGCGCCGGCCGATGTCGCTGCAGCCATGAACACGGTGACACCGCGCGCAACCCAGACACCAGATTCAGCGGTTCCTGGCAGCGATCAGTCCGTGACCTCGACGAATGACCTTAGCCAGCAAGCCGACAACAGCATGCTGCTCACCGTCGTGACGGTGGGATTCTTGGCACTCATCGCGGTGCTGGTTCTGTTCTTCGTCATCCGAAACCGCCGCAAGGGTTCCTCAAACGCGTAGCGTGATGTGTTGACTACGACCGCGCGCACCACGACCGACGCTGACTCGATTCAGAACGAGCTCGGGACAGTGCGGAGTGGCGCGCGCGGCAGTGGTCACGGTACGGCATTGACGACCGTGCATCCGGTGGCCTGGTGGGTGTGGGCTCTCGGCATCGCTGTCGCGACCGCAAAGTCACCCGGAATCGTTTCTACTGTTTTACTCGTTGCTGCGCTCATGGTCGTCGTGGCGCTGTGCCATCAGCCGTCAGCATTTTCTCGAGCCTTTCCTGCATACCTTGCGCTGGCGGCTGGGGTCGTCGTCGTGCGCGTCGTGTTCTACGTGCTCGTAGGCCTCAAGAGCGGGTCGGATGTCGTGCTCGCTTTGCCCCGCGTTCCCCTGCCGGAGTGGGCTGCTGGCATCTCAATCCTGGGGCCGGTGACGGCATCCGGTCTGCTCGGGGCGGTCACCGCGGGGCTCGCGCTGGCCGCGCTGCTGCTGTGTTTCGGGGCCGCCGTCGCTCTCACCAACCCCCAGCGCACGCTGCGCAGCCTGCCGGCTTCGTTGCATCTGTTGGGCACGTCAGCGGTCATCGCCATGACCGTCGCACCGCAGCTCGTTGAGTCGTGGCATCGCGTGCGTCGCGCCCAAGCCCTGCGCGGGCGTTCGCTGCGCGGCCGCAAGGCGATTGCGGCAACCACCCTTCCGGTGCTGCAGGATGCCCTCGAGCGGTCGATTGCCTTGGCCGCCTCCATGGACTCCCGAGGGTACGCCCGCGTGCACCGCGGCAGCAGCCGCGTCGTGCTCGGCCTGCTGCTTGTAGCACTGGTCGGCGCAGCCCTCGGCACCTACGCTCTGCTGGACGGCTCCGCCCCTCGTTGGCTCGCAGCCCCTCTGCTCATGTGTGGCGGGCTCGCTGCGGTGATCGGGTCGATGATCGCTTCTCGCCGGGTTTCCACAACGAAATACCGACCAGACGTGTGGCGCGTGCGCGAGAGTGTCATCGGCGGTTGTGGTGTCGCGATCGCGACGCTCGCCCTCATCGTGCCGGGCTGGGGCGGCGCTGGCGGGGCATCCGGGTGGTCGCTCACGTTTGTGGTGTGCGGCGCGCTTGCGCTGATTCCCGCGGTCATTGGTGCGGCCAGTCTCGGCACAGGGAGGCCACGATGATCTCCCTCGACAACGTGACCTTCCGCTATCAAGACGTGCCGGATGCCGTGCTCCGCAACGTCTCGCTCACCATCCCCGAGGGCGAACTGTGCCTCGTCGTGGGCGAGACCGGGTCGGGCAAGTCCACTCTGCTGCAGTTGGTGAACGGGCTCGCACCGCACTTTACCGGGGGCAACCTCACAGGCACGGTGACGGTTGACGGGCTCGACACGCGCACCAACCCTCCCCGTGATCTCGCCGGAATCGTCGGCGTCGTCGGCCAGGACCCGATCAGCGGTTTCGTGACCGATCGCGTGGACGACGAGCTCGCGTACAGCATGGAGCAGCTCGGCATTCCGGCATCCGTCATGCGTCAGCGGGTCGAGGAGGTCATCGATCTGCTCGGGCTCGACCGCATCCGTCACCGCTCACTCTCTGCGCTCTCGGCCGGCGAACAGCAGCGTGTGGCGATCGGCGCAGCCCTCACCGCGCAGCCGCGAGTGCTCGTTTTGGACGAACCAACCTCAGCGCTCGACCCGAGCGCAGCCGAAGAGGTGCTCGCCGCACTGTTGCGGCTCGTGCACGACCTGGGGGTGACGGTGTTGCTCGCCGAGCATCGGCTCGAACGGGTGATTCAGTACGCGGACTCCGTGTTGCTGCTCGATGGCCACGGTTCAGCGCGCTACGGCTCGCCCGCCGCGATCATGGAGTCGAGCCCCATCGCACCGCCCATCATCGAACTCGGCAGACTCGCCGGGTGGCAGCCGCTGCCCCTGTCGATCCGAGATGCGCGTCGGGTGACCGTGCCGCTACGACAGCGCCTGTCGAGCCTGCTTGGCGAGGGCACTGCTGCACACCGTGACAAGCAGGCTTCTGGCGTTGCGCGCGCAAAGGTAGGGCGTGCAGAGGTGAGGCATGCAGAGGTGGGGCATGCAGAGGTCTCGCGAGCAGAGGTCTCGCGAGCAGAGAGCTTGCACGCCCAAAACCTGAGCGTTCGTTACGGCCGAGTGAGTGCCGTCCACGATGACACCCTCAGCCTTGTCTCTGGGGAGATCACTGCGCTCATGGGCCGCAACGGTTCCGGCAAGTCATCACTTTTGTGGGCGCTGCAGGGTTCGGGCCCACGGTCGGGTGGCACCGTGAGCGTGGCCGGGCGCGACACCGCCTTTCTCGAAACAGCGTCACTCACCGCGGATGCCGCCATCTCGCACATCGTGCTCGTGCCCCAGCGCCCCTCCGATCTGCTCTACCTGGACTCTGTCGCGGCGGAGTGCGCGGAGGCGGATCGCGTGGCGGGCGCGAAACCGGGCACCACACTAGCGACACTTCAACGCCTAGCGCCGGGTATCCAGGGTCAGACCCACCCCCGCGATCTCTCCGAGGGTCAAAGGTTGGCTCTCGTTCTCGCAATTCAGCTCGCGTCAACCCCCTCGGTCGTGCTGCTGGATGAACCCACACGCGGCCTCGACTATTCGGCGAAGAAACGCCTCAGCGACGTGCTGGCCGAGCTCGCGCAAGCGGGTGCTTCCGTGCTTCTCTCCAGCCACGATGTGGAGTTCGTCGCGCGCACCGCTGGCCGGGTGATCATGCTTTCCGAGGGCGACATCATCACTGACGGCTCTGCACAGAAAGTGTTGACGGCGAGCGCGAGCTTTGCCCCGCAAGTGTCGCGCATTCTGCGCCCGCTCGGTATTCTCACCGTCGATGCCGTGCGGGATGCGTTAGGGGTGTCGGTGTGAGCACACTCGCCCCTCCGCGACTCACGGCCGTGCGCGCGCTGCCGCTTCGCATCCGCACCGGCATCGCGCTGGTGCTGACCTCAATCGTCGGCCTGATCGCGTTCCTCTGGCCTCTGCTGGCCGGCGATGGATCCGTTCTCGCGCAGAATGCCGCAGCCCCCGTCGTGCTCGCGGGAGTTCTCTTGGCAGTCGTGCTTGTGTCGCTTGCCGCACTCGGCGAGGGTGGGATCGACGCAAAAACCGTCTCCCTGCTCGGCTTGCTCGCGGCCATAGGCGCCGTGCTGCGCCCGCTCTCTGCGGGTAGCGCTGGCGTCGAGTTCGTGTTCCTCTTCATCATTCTTGGCGGGCGAGTTTTCGGTGCCGGCTTCGGATTCGCGCTCGGGTCGATTACCCTTTTCGCCTCCGCGCTACTGACCGGCGGCTTCGGTCCATGGCTGCCGTTTCAGATGATCGCCGCATCGTGGATGGGCATGGGTGCTGGCCTACTCCCCCAGCGGCTGCGCGGCGCGCGCGAACTCGTAACTTTGGCCACCTTCGCCGCGATTTCCGGGTTCCTGTTCGGTCAACTCATGAACCTGTCGTTCTGGCCGTTCACGCTCGGGCCAGGCACCGGGTTGAGCTTCGTGCCCGGCGCACCGCTCCTAGAGAACCTGCACCACTTCGCGCTGTTCAGTCTCACAACATCCCTCGGCTGGGATCTCATGCGCGCTATCGTGCTCGCGCTCGGCATCGCACTTCTCGGTCGGCCTGTGCTGTCGGCGTTGCGCAGAACCGCGCGGATTGGTTCGTTTACGGAACCCAGTACCCCAGCACGCACAGCAGTTGAGTCTCGTCATCCGCACCCTCCGGCGGGTCAATAACGGGAGGCAACACACCGAAGCTTCGCCACAGCTCAGCATCCGGCACGACGTGCTCGTTCATGCCGGCAATGAGTTCCGGTGTGAAGTGGAACGGAATCGAGAGGAGCTTCGCAATCAGCCACGCTTGACAAGCGCGATACAGGGCCAGATGTGCGAAGCCTTCCTTTGCTGGGTAGTCGCCGTAGTTGAAACGGAACGTCGCCTCCGGGTCGACACCCTCGCGAACTGCCGCCGTTGCGTCGTCGTTGAGTTTGCCGTAAGCGGCAACCGGGTCATCCCCGAGAAGGTCGCGTTCCAGAAGGTCATCGCCCTCAGCCGCTGACGCGCCCGCCAAAACTCGCGGAACCCACGCCTCGTCTTACGCGTGTGACTTCAGGATGTCGCGCATCGTGGGATTGACGGTTCGCGACCACTCGGCCGGAACCGGATTGTCAAAGTCTGCTGGCGTAATGCGATCGATCACTGATCGAAGGGCGGCATCAGAGGCGAGAAAAAGCTCATGAGGTTCCATAGCAGAAGCGTAGTTTCAGCGGGTGACAAAGCGGTGGCAAAAGCGTGGTGCGGCACGCGTGGTGGGGCTCGTAGAATCGCAGGAATGACAAGCGACGACGAAGCAAAGAAGCCCTCAGTAGCGACGAAGGTTGCCGCAAAGAGGGCGGCGATCGGTGCGCGGGAAGATCACTTGGTGCTGCCGCATGTTGAGGCGTGGCGCGCGTGGCTCGACCTCAATGAGACCGAGTCGGATGGCGTGTGGCTCGTCATGGCAAAGAAGGGTGTCACAGATCCAACGTCGATCATCTACGCCGAGGCTCTCGATGAGGCACTGTGTAGCGGGTGGATCGACGGACAACGCAGGACTCGCGACAGGCAGACTTTTCTGCAACGCTACACCCCGCGGCGGCCAGCATCCCTCTGGTCTCAGCGCAACGTCGGCTACGTCGCCGAGCTCGCATCCGCTGGTCGGATGCGGCCTCGAGGTTTCGTCGAGATCGATCGCGAGACTCGAGCAGCCGCAGTAACAACCGGGCTCCGTACCGAGCAGGGTGTTGGTTCAGAGCCAGTCTTTGCGTTTGAAAACGATGTAAAGGGTGATCGAGACCACCACGATCAGTGCGATAGAGGCGATCAACCCTGAGGGTTGGGCGAAGCCAGGGAATGGTAAATTCTGGCCATAGAAGCCCGTGATGGCAGTCGGCACGGCGATGATGGCCGCCCAACTGGTGACCTTCTTGGTGATGATATTCAGCCTGTTGCCCTGAATGGTCAGGTTGGTTTCCACGATCGTGGATACGAGGTCGCGAAGACTGTCGGTCCACTCGGTGGCCCGCAGAACATGGTCATAAAGGTCCTGAAAGTATGGTGCCATCTCGCCGGGCACGAGGTCGATATCGCGCCGGATGAGGGTGTTGACGACCTCGCGCATCGGCAGGACGACACGCCGCAGCTTCACCAGGCTTTTGCGAAGTTCAAAGCTGCGGCGCTGCACCGCCGTGTCGTGGGGTTTGTCGTCAAAGAGCAAATCTTCCAGAGACTCAATCTGTTCATCCAGAGCCTGAACCGTGTCGAAGTGACTGTCGATGACGAAGTCGAGAACACCGTGCACGAGCGCGCTGATTCCGTGGGCGGTGAGTTTGGCGTTGCGGTCGATGTGATCGAGCAGCTCGTTTATGGGGAAACCGTCGTCCCTGCGAACAGTAACGAGGGCGTTCGCGGTGATGAAGGCACCGATTTCTGAGGTGCGCAATTCTCCGGTGACGGCATCGAGCTGCACCGCGTACGCGCTGAGAAAGTCGTGGTTCTCGTAGCGGTTGAGCTTCGGACGCTGTCGACCGCTCGCCGCGTCCTCGATTGCGAGTGAATGCAGATTGAGCTCGTCGGCCACGGTCTGCAGCTCCTGCAAAGTCGGCTGGAATAAATCCACCCAGAGGATGGCGTGTTCGAGCGCCAAATGTTCGTCGAGCTGGTCCAGCGAGAAGTCGTCATCGACGAGGACGCCGTTCTGGTAGCACCGCGTAATCGTCATAGCGATCAGTATCGCAGTCGCTCTTCCGGATTCCCGACATCCTTCCATACCCACCACTTGACCAGCGCTGGCTGCGGGTCTGCGCGCATCAACTGTTTTGGGGATGTATACCAAGCCGCAGGTAGTCTTCTTCGATGCTGGGGGCAACACCGGGAAGGTCACGCATAGGGTTGCAGCGCGGCACCGGCGGGGTTACCGTTAGCGTCCTGACGCCGTGTTCGCCTGATCGCGGGCGTCACCGGGCGCCATCCGCTTTATGTTCGCTTTCCGGTCTGGACGATTCGGGCAATCGCGCAGGTGACCGAGTGGCTGATGGTAGGCGGGCGCAACCGCCGAAGAAACTTCCGCCGAATCTCCATGGGTTGATTATTGCAAGGCCCGGCGCCGCTGTTCCCTTCACTCGGGTGGGCGGCGCCGCAAAGTCATAAACGAACTCTGGAGGGATCACACTTATCTGCCTAAACGTTGGTATGGTGAAAGAGTGGTCACAGATAGCCGGGATAATACCCACCTCGGTGCTGGCTCGATTCCGGTGCCACCCCTCGGAAGAGACGTACACTCCTGGGCACCGAAACACCCCGCAATGTACTCGCGAGCTGAAGTCGAACGACAGACGGGCTCGTACGAGTCGGCCGTTGCGCCCGCTATCGCCGAGTGGTCTCCAACACTAGACAGCGAAACAATCGCGAACGTTGAGCAAGCAACGCTCGCTCTTCGAGAGTTTGACCTGCATTCGCTCACCCTGTTTGGCACCGAGAACCCGGCACTCGCCCCCATGTCGGCGATCCTCCTGCGCACTGAGTCCGCATCCAGCAGTCAGATTGAGCAGTTAACGACATCCGCCAAACAGCTCGCCCTTGCGGAACTCGAGGAAGGGCAAAAGCACAACGCGATTACGGTGATCGGCAACGTGCGCGCTATGGAAGCGGCCCTGCGACTCTCTGCAGACTTGGATGGGGCAGCCATCCTCGCCATGCATTTCGAGCTCCTCAGTCTGCACACCGGTCTGCACCACGAGGCCGGCCGGTACCGCAGTGAGCTCGTGTGGATCGGCAACAGAGACAACGCCGGGCCTCGGGGCGCGACGTTCATCGCCCCACAGCACGAGCTCGTTCCTGATGCGATCAGTGATGTGGTCGCTTTTGCACGCCGAACGGATGTGCCGGCGCTCGTGCAGGTGGCTGTCGCCCACGCGCAGTTCGAGACGATCCACCCCTTCGTGGATGGCAACGGCCGCACCGGGCGTGCGGTCGTGCAGGCGATGTTGCGCAATAAGGGGCTCTCCACCCACACCACAGTGCCCGTGTCTGCTGGGCTGCTTGTGGACACCGAGTCGTATTTCGACGCGTTGTCGGCGTACCGATCCGGGGATGCCGGACCCATCGTGCGTCGCTTCGCGGATGCCTCCCGCTACGCAGCAGTGACCGGGCGTGAGCTTGTGAATAATCTCGCTCACCAGTTGCAGCAGTCCAAAGACGCCCTCACTGGTGTTCGTTCCGATTCGGCTGCGTGGAGAGTGCTTCCGCTCCTGATCGGGCAGCCCGTCGTCAACACCCGCTACCTCGTCGGTGCGCTCGGGATGAACGATATGGCGGTGATGCGTGCGCTGCAGACCCTGGCCGAACGCGGTGTCCTCACCGAGCGCACCGGCTTCTCCCGAAATCGAGTGTGGGAACACCGTGGCATCCTCAACGTTCTCGACGCGTACGCGGACGGCATTCGGCGCGTCCGTTGATGGGACTGTACGACAGCAAAAGTGTCGGTTACACGCAATACTCGACGGCCCCATCTTTCATGCAGTAGCGGCCAGAGTCTGTGTAGAGCGTTCCGCCGAACGCGTTGTAGACACCTTCGACAACGCCGTCAACGCCGGTGATGAGCCAGTTTGGGCCGGAGAGCCCGGCGAATCCTTTGCCCGGATCAGTGAATCGACTCGCGACAGTGTTTAACTCATCTATGTCATCGAAGACGGAAAGGTAGAGCTCACCGTGCGGCAGGGTGCAAGACGCAGAGTCAATGGCTCCCTTCGTTTTGTTGTGGTGATCAAACTCACACGTGCTGCCCGAAGTGCCCTCGATCATGCTCACGAGATCTTCAACGGATTCCACTGACGGAGCTGAAGTCTCTGACACTAGTGGTCGCGGAACGGCGGCTGCGCACGACGCCAAGATAAGTGAAAGGGCGACGGCAATGGTGATCGCGCCGACTTTTTGAGTTCTCATATTCCTATTTATAGTGGCACTTCGTCCGCGAGGCCCTGACATTTGCTCGCTTGAATCGGACTGCGTGGGGTGGAGTTACTCGGCGGGAACGTCCATCACGGTCATTCCATTGTCTCCACGCTGCACAATCAGCCAGCCTCCGCGCTTAAATTACTGCAGCGCCATGACATCCGGATACACACTCTCTAACATGTGTGCCGTCGTACTTAAGAGCAGGCGACGAGGGTGGCGTGGCCGCACAGGTCGACTTCGATCGTGGGGTGAACCAGCGCAGAAGGTAGGCGGGCGCCGACTATTGCTCATTCTGCCTCTCGCCACGACGGGTCGGGAAGAAGACCTTAGAACCCCAGCCGGACGACTGGATCTAGGGTCTGTCGCCTTCACTGGCGAACATCGAATCTGAAATTCTTCCCTTGAGCGCGAACGTCGATGACAGCGCTTCTTAATATGTCCTTTCACTCAAGGGGGAAGTGCGACACCGTTGGGCGGCGTCTCGCGACTAGCGAAACTTTCTAGCCCGTCGATGTCGAGGTTAACGCAGCCTCGAATGCCGCACCTCACCGTCAGCTCTCTTGCCGGTGTCGCACTGACGCTGTATAAAGTAGTCACCGTCAAACCGGAGGCATCCATGGGCAAGTTGATTTACGCGGCCAATATCTCGCTCGACGGTTATCTCGAGGACGAGAACGGCTCCTTCGACTGGTCCATGCCGGATGAGGAGGTGCACGCGTTCTGGAACGAGCATGAACGGCAGGTCGGCACCTCGCTTTACGGCCGCCGCATGTACGAGACGATGCGCGTCTGGGAGGACGGCGCTTGGTTGGCGGACGAGCCCGCGGTCATCCGCGAGTACGCCGAGATCTGGCGGAATGCTGACAAAGTCGTGTATTCGTCGACGCTCGACGTGGTGTCAACAGCACGCACGAGGATCGAGCGGCAGTTTGATCCAGAGACGGTGCGTGAGCTCAAGGAGGCATCGAGTCTCGACGTCAGTATCGGCGGTGCAACCCTCGCCGCAGAGGCGTTTCGGCACGGGTTGGTCGACGAGTGCGTGCTGCTGCTGTGCCCGGTGATCGTGGGAGGCGGCAAGCCTGCCCTCCCCAGGGGCCTGCGACTCGGCCTCGAGCTACTCAACCAGCGAAAGTTCGACAATGGCGTGGTCTACCTGCGCCACACGGTACGAACCACAACTGCTCGGTAAGCGAGTTAAGCATCGCGTGTTGGGCGCGAGTTCGATTTTCTCGCTCAATCACGTGTGCTGGCTCATTCAACGGAGACGACATGTCCTTTCAGAGCTACCTCGACAACGTCGAAGAGAGGGCTGGGCTGACGCCGCGCCATCACGGTAGCGGCGCCGCCGCCGAAAAGTTACCGCTGCCGGTGCTTACCGGCTGGCCAACCTTGCGTGCCGAACACGCCAGAGCATGAACCCTCCCGCAAGTAGCGCAGCTATGGCCAAGCCAACAGGAACGCTGGCATCGACTCCCGTTGCGGCAAGTGCGGGTGCCTCCGCTGGTGCTGCTGCTGTGCGCAGCGAGTAAAGAACCTCGTCGTCGTTGGAGTCTTCGGCGTTGAAGTACAACACTCCGTTGTAAACGATAGATCCCTCCATGTCGAATGGTGGTGCACCGTAAACGGTAAAGTTTGACCCGTCCCACGAATGCAGAGTGTTGTTCACAACTCCGTCGCCGTTGAAGTACAGCACACCGTTGTAGACGACGAAGTACTCAGGATCGTCGGGAGTTGGCGCGCTTCCTAGGCCACCAGAAATTTTGGTGAAGTTGGTGCCATCCCATGAGTAGAGGTAGCTATCCGTCGCGTCGTCACCGCTGAAGTAAATTGCGCCACCGAAGGCTACGAAATCTTCAACCTCGATGGGTGTCGGATCACCCCCGCCACTTACTTCGTCAAACACGGTGCCATTCCAGCTGTACAGCACATAGTTAGTGCCGTTGAATCCCGAAAAGTAGAGAGTCCCGTTGACGACAATGAGGTCGTAGACATCCCCAGGAGCGGGGTCACCACCACCACTGACTACTGCGAAGTCGGTGCCATCCCAGCTGTAAAGCAGATAGTCGCTTCCGTCATAGGCGCCAAAATAGAGCAGACCGTTGTAGTCGACGAAGTCGTAAGGGCTGGTGGGGGCGGGGGTCACCCCCGTAACTTTAACCAGATCGGTTCCATCCCAGTAATACACATGGGTGCCTGTGCCGTCGGAGCCCGCCATGAAAAGCGTGCCACCCTGCTCAAATAAATCGTAGACATAGGAGGGTGGTGTGGCACCGCCAACAATCTCGGCGAAGTCGACACCATCCCACGTGAACATTCGGGCAGCGGAGCCGTTGTAACCCGTGAAGTAGAGTTTGCCGTCGTATACGGCGAGATTGTAAACGTTGATGGGGATCGTGGCACCACCGCCGAAGACCTCCGTCACTGTCGTTCCATCGAAGCTGTACAGCACGTCGTCGCTTCCGTTATCGGCATGGAAATATACCAAACCACCGTATTCGACAAAGCCGCCTGGGTATTGCTGGGACCCAGGCACTATCGCGATGTCAGCTGCTGGGGCAGCAACTGCGGCGGTAGAGCCGACTGCGCTCAAGCCGAGAGCGAGCACTAGTGCTGCGGCTCCGGCGAGCACGCGGCGCGGGAAACGGTGGGCTGAAGGCATAGAGGTATCCTCAGAGACTGGTTCGGGATGGGTATAGAAGAAATCTCAATATATCTGCTTTTCGAGTTTCTTCACTACAACAAACAGAAACTTTTGCCCGCCAATTTTGCCAATAGTCGAACGTAACCGCGCTACGCGAGCATAAGCGTGCGGCTACTCGTGCCGACCGTGCGTTTCTGCCCCCAGCCAACGGTGAGGTGGCCTGCATCGATGCCGTCTCCCGTGTCTGCGCCCATGACGCGAACGCTGTCTGCCGCGCTCGCAAACCTCACCTTCTCGGATGCCGCGGATTCCGTGGCCCGCTTGAGCTCGTTCGCGCCCTCCTAGTCGACCAGAAGCTCCTCGCGCTTGGCGAGCTCAATCTTGCTCTGCAGTTCGTTCTCAGCGATGGCCCGCTCGCGCTCCACGGCCACCGCGCGGCGCTCGAAAGTCGCCTTGTCGGCATCCTGCTGCACCTGCTCGCGCACGGGGGTCTCCAGCGCCGACGCGAGTTCGGCTTGGGGCCGGATGCTCACGACGCGCACACCGATCACCAGAATGGATGTCTCGGCGAGACGCTGGTCCGCGGCAAGGCCGTCCGTCATGGCTTGACGCACGATGGGCAGCCCCGCCGCCAACAGGTCGAGGAGCTTCATCGTGGCGATGCTCTCCAACGCGCACTGCTGCGCGAGTTCGGTGATGCGGGAGGAAACCTGCGCGAGGGGGTCGGAGATCCACTGGCCGTTCTGGGTGTCGATGGCGAAGTCGATGCGGCGAGCGGCAAGGCTCGGGTCTGCGAAACGGTAGGTGATGGTGGCGCCGACCGCGACATCCTGAAAGTCGATGGTGCGGGCATGGAAGACGAGCGGCGGTCATTCTCGGCCGTGGGAACCTCGCTGATGGCGGCCCTCAGCGCGCGAAAGCTGAACGCGACGCCGACACCCTCATGCGCCACCCTGCCCTTTTTGAGGTGCACAATGTGGGCCGTTGGTGTGCTGCGCAGGTGCCGCACGAAGCCGTACAGGCGGATGTAGGCCGTGTGATGCCCTCTGCCGTGGGTCGGGTGATTTGTTGCCTCTTACCCTAGGGGAATGGGTGGGCTTGGGGCCTCGGCAATTTGGTCTACTCCCTCTCTTATTGTTTTCCTAGGCCAAAGGGGATCTTGGATCAAACATGATGTAGCCGCATTTTGTGCTACAGTTTTTGTGTGGGAGTTGAGTGGACACGAAGTGCTGACAAGCACGGAGTGTCACGAGAAGATGCGCTCTACGCATTGACGCATTACGAGGTATCAGCAGAGATTGAAGGGGAGCAAGGCGAGAAAACCATCGTCTACGTCGGCCACCCGCACGAGCAGACCGGGCGATACCTCGAAGTGATCGCAGCCCACCGACCTCCACGATCAATCGTCATCTTCCACGTCATGCCCCTCTCGGACATGTTCCGTTATTTGTTGCACAAAGGAGAAGAGCCATGAGCACAAAGCATGAAGCACTCGCCGCCCGGGCTGAGCGCGGCGAGCTGGCAGTGAAGCCGGGTACGGTGCGTCGAGGTGATGCCGCCGCACACGATGAGATGAAGCGGTTTCTGATGGAGGCGACCGGCGCACGCACCATACAGGAGGCCACCAGGATCGCTGTTGGCCGGCCCCGCCTTGGTGCGAAGACTGGGCAGTCACCTGTGGTGCGGGCACGAGTGCCCCAGGAGCTCAAGGCCGGTGTGGCCGCTCTTGCGGAGCGGGAGAACCGCGCAGAGTCAGACATCGTGCGCGACGCCGTGGCTGCATATGTGGAAATGAAACGAGTGTCATAGTGACAGCAAGCGGTTGCTCGATAGGCCTCGTGTCTCCAGCAGCGCCTGGGTGCGCCCGGCAGGGCCCTCCAGCACGGACAGGATCGACGCCTTGAAGGTCACCTCCTCGCTGAAGGCGTTGAGCGCGGCAACCAACAGAACGACAGGAATGAGCGGAACCAAGCGCGGGAGCACATCCGCCGACGGTAGCCCCGCGATCAACAGAAATACCAGCGTGCCGAGGCTGATGAAGATGGCAAGGTTTCGCCCAAACACGTTCCAGTGCAAGGTTGGTTTGGTTCCCAGCAGTCGCACGGGGGCCACCGGTGCCGAGAGGTCTCCTTTGGCGAGGTAGAAAGCGGATGCCTTCTTCTTGAGGATGAACAAGGCGGCGATGATGATGGCGGTGACCGTGAGCCTCAGCGACTGATCCACGAGCATCCGGAAGGTGAAAGAAGGGTCTTCCTTCCACGACTGCAGGAACGGCAACTGGGTGATTATTGTGTAGACGAACCACTGACTCACGACCAGCACGAGCAGCAGGATGAAGAACGCTCGCAGTTGCCGTACCGACCTCTAGAGGAACGTCAGCGCGAGACCGACAAGGGTGACTGCCACCGGGAACGCGATGCGGAATTCCTCAGAGGGAACGAGGTGGAACACCTCCAGCAGGATGATGTCGGGCAGGGACACCGTGAGAATCGTGATCCACGCGACACCGACCAGGGCACGGCTGTGGGCGCCGTCCGCGCGTTCGATGGTCTCGGAACGGTCTATTGGCTCACTCTACAACGGGGTCGGTATCGACTCACGGATGCCGATGATCGACT
>JBDSUT010000103.1:0-7074 GCA_039927595.1 Terrimesophilobacter sp. | reverse complement strand
GGTGACCGCGCCGAGTCGCATCGTGCAGACGTTTGAATTTGAGGGGCACCCGCAGCATCCGAATCTCGAGATCTTGACCTTCGTGAACCTTGAGGGCGGGCGTTGCCGGGTCGAAGGGCTGTCTCTGTTCCCCACGCTGGAGGATCGCGACGACATGCTTTCTGGCATGGACGGCGGAATGGACGAAAACTTCGATCGCCTCGACGCACTTATCGCGTCGGGTGAGATCGCCTAGTCCGCGAGCACCAGCAGGTCGCCGACCTCACAGTCGAGCGCGTCGCAGATTGCCCGCAGCGTTGAGAACCGGATGGCGCGGGCGCGATCGTTCTTCAGAATCGACAGGTTCACGATGCTCAAGTCCACGAGCTCGGCCAGCCGAGTGAGCGTCATCCCGCGCTCCTCCAGCAGCTCGTCCAGTCGGCAGTGGATGCCGGTGACCTCGACCTCTTCACCCATCGTCGCGCTCGCCTCTGCCAATAGTGCCGCGAGTGCGCAGTTCTGGCTGTTTCAGCCCAGTGAAAGTGACCATAATTGCACACTCGCGGGGTTTGCGGGACGTCATACCAACCCGTCCGTGTCCTTTTGGAGGCGTTCGCTGTAGCGGAAGGCTACCGCAACGGCGGCGAGTGCGAGCCCGATGAGCAGCGGCCAAAAGTCAAGGTGAAAGCCGAAGGCGGATTCGGGGAGCCCTGTGGCGAATGGGTCGAAGTGTGTGTCGACATAGTCGGACATCTCAGTGCTGGTGGGCGTGGAGTTCCAACCGTTCAACTGCAACACCTGGCTGGACGCAATGCTGCCTCCGATCTCGAACAAGAACTGCCATGCGATTCCGCCAATCGCGATGGCGGCGGCGGCCCAGGTCGTCGAGCGTGCCAGCAGGCCGCGGAAGGGGCTGCCCCCCAGCAGCCGGTGGCAGAGGAGTGCGATCACGCAGGCGATCACGATGAGAGTCACGCCTTGAACGACGCCGCCAGCCGCGAGGATCAATCGTGCATCCATGCCCAGACCGTCGACCATGACATCAGCCGTCGTGAATCCGCCTCCGACGACGGATGCTGCGGGTGCGGGCTGGAGAGTGATCCACGGGTAAACCTCGGGCCAGAACTGCCTGACGGGTAGTGACACCGACACGGTATCGCTGACCAGCATGACAATCGCGTTCACGACCGTTCCGATGGTCATGAGTCCGGCATACAGAAGCGCGAGAAAGCGGGCGACGACGAGCATTAGTGCAGGCCGCGACTCGTTTGTTCCTTCTCCCTTGCGTTGCGGGACCACGACGAGAGCGATCACTGCTCCGAGGATGACGAGGATGACGATGATGGCGATGATGAGCCATCCCGGTAAAAATGACATCTGGGCTCCCTTGTGCTGCTTCAGCGCGGCGTAACGATAATCGTTAACATAACGAATTTCGATATGGCATTCAATCTACTGAGAGGCCGCCGTGTCCCAAATGAAGGAGATCCGGCATCCGGATGCCGTAATCATTGGGCAGAAGCGGCCCGGGAGGTCGAATCTCCTTCATTTGGGACGAGCAGTCGCGCAAATATCGGCTGGGTCGGCCTGGACGTGCCCGGAGCACTGCGACGGGAGTATGTCTGGTCTTTGCAAACCTGTAACGCCGACGGCGAACAGGGGCGAAACGACCCCTTCCGCTCGTTACGCTCTTTATAAGGCACCACACCTGCAGGTGCCCAAGGAGATGTGACATGTTCGAACGGTTTACAGATCGCGCCCGCCGCGTGGTTGTTTTGGCTCAAGAAGAAGCCAAGATGCTCAACCACAACTACATCGGTACGGAGCACATTCTGCTTGGCCTCATCCACGAGGGTGAAGGTGTCGCCGCGAAGGCGCTCGAGTCACTGGGCATTTCACTGGATGCCGTGCGCGAACAGGTGCAAGACATCATCGGTCAGGGGCAGCAGCAGCCGACCGGCCACATCCCGTTCACTCCGCGCGCCAAGAAGGTGCTTGAGCTGAGCTTGCGCGAGGCGTTGCAGCTTGGCCACAACTACATCGGCACCGAGCACATTCTGCTCGGCCTCATCCGCGAAGGCGAGGGTGTCGCAGCGCAGGTGCTCGTGAAGCTCGGCGCTGACCTCAACCGCGTGCGCCAGCAGGTCATCCAGTTGCTCTCGGGCTACCAGGGCAAAGAGCAGGTGCAGGTTGGTGGTCAGAATGACCAGCAGGGCGCTCAGGCCGGTTCCCAAATTCTTGACCAGTTCGGTCGCAACCTCACGCAGGCTGCCCGCGACGGCAAACTCGACCCGGTGATCGGGCGCGAGAAGGAGATGGAGCGGGTCATGCAGATCCTCTCCCGCCGCTCCAAGAACAACCCCGTGCTCATTGGTGAGCCGGGCGTTGGTAAGACCGCCGTCGTCGAGGGCCTTGCTCAGGCGATCGTGCGCGGCGAAGTTCCCGAGACGCTGAAAGACAAGCAGCTCTACACGCTGGATCTCGGCTCGCTCATCGCGGGTAGCCGCTACCGCGGTGACTTCGAAGAGCGCCTCAAGAAGGTCACGAAAGAGATCCGCACGCGCGGCGACATCATCACGTTCATCGACGAAATCCACACTCTGGTGGGTGCGGGTGCTGCCGAGGGTGCAATTGACGCGGCCAGCATCCTGAAACCGCTGCTCGCTCGTGGCGAACTGCAGACGATTGGTGCGACCACGCTCGATGAGTACCGCAAGCACTTTGAGAAGGATGCCGCGCTCGAGCGCCGGTTCCAGCCCGTTCAGGTGCACGAGCCCACCCTCGCCCACACCATCAACATCTTGAAGGGACTGCGGGACCGCTACGAGTCTTTCCACAAGGTGTCCATCACGGATGGCGCCCTCGTCGCGGCCGCAAACCTCGCCGACCGCTACGTGAGCGATCGTTTCTTGCCAGACAAGGCCATCGACTTGATCGACGAGGCCGGCGCACGCCTTCGCCTGTCGATCATCTCCGCCCCGCCGGAGCTGCGCGAACTCGACGACAAGATCGCCGGCGTGCGTGGCCAGAAAGAGGCGGCCATCGAGGAGCAGGACTTCGAGAAGGCTGCTGGTCTGCGCGACGACGAGAAGAAGCTGCTCGGTGAGCGTCTTCGTCTTGAGAAGCAGTGGAAGAGCGGCGAAGCCGGCTCCACCGGTGTCGTCGACGAGGGCATCATCGCCGAGGTTCTTGCCGCGGCGACCGGCATCCCCGTGTTCAAGCTCACCGAGGAGGAGACCGCGCGTCTCGTCTTCATGGAGAAGGCGCTGCACCAGCGCGTCATCGGTCAAGAAGAGGCCGTTGCGGTGCTCTCCAAGACCATCCGCCGCACGCGTGCAGGCCTCAAGGACCCGAAGCGCCCCTCCGGCTCGTTCATCTTCGCGGGCCCGACCGGTGTGGGAAAGACTGAGCTTGCGAAGGCGCTCGCCGAGTTCCTTTTCGACGACGAGAACGCGCTGATCTCCCTCGATATGAGTGAGTACGGCGAGAAGCACACGGTCTCCCGACTGTTCGGTGCCCCTCCAGGGTTCGTCGGCTTCGAGGAGGGCGGCCAGCTCACCGAGAAGGTGCGCCGCAAGCCGTTCAGTGTTGTGCTGTTCGATGAGATCGAGAAGGCTCACCCGGATATCTTCAACTCCCTGCTTCAGATTCTTGAAGAGGGCCGGTTGACGGATGGCCAGGGCCGCGTTGTCGACTTCAAGAACACAGTGATCATCATGACCACGAACCTTGGAACCAAGGACATCACGGGCGGCCCGGTCGGTTTCCAGGTGGAAGGCAACTCGGCATCCGATTACGAGCGCATGCGCGGCAAGGTGGTGGAGGAACTCAAGAAGCACTTCAAGCCGGAGTTCCTCAACCGTGTCGACGAGACCATCGTGTTCCCGCAGCTCAGCAAGCCAGAACTGCTTCAGATCGTGGAGCTCTTCACGAAGCGCCTCGCCGAGCGGATGTTGGATCGCGACCTCACCGTCGACCTCACCACCTCTGCCAAGGAGCGCCTCATCGATGTCGGATTCGATCCAGCGTTGGGTGCGCGACCGCTGCGTCGCGCCATGCAGCGTGAGATCGAGGACCGCCTGAGTGAGCGCATCCTGCAGGGTGAGCTGACGGCGGGTGATCACGTGCACGTCGACTTCGTTGACAGCGAGTTCGTGTTTACGACGACCCGCCAACTTGGCCGCGAGAAGATCGACGAGCTTGAAGCCGCGGAGACAGCGAAGGCGTAATTCGGCTTCACCGCTAGGTAGGATCGTGCCATGACTTTCCGTGTGCGTCCAGCCCGCACAAGCGATGTGTGGTTCATTCGTCACTTGGTGAGCCCGCTCGTGCAGGGGCGCATTCTGCTGGGCAAGGAGACAGTCGTCTTTTTCGAGGCCATTCAGGAGTTCCGCATCGCGGAGGCAGCGGATGGTACGCCGATCGGCTGTGGTGCGCTGCACGTCATGTGGGAGGATCTTGCGGAGGTGCGAACCCTCGCCGTGGCCCGCGAGTGGCAGGGTCACGGCGTCGGCAAAGCGTTGCTCGCCCAACTCGACGCTGATGCGCGTTCCCTCGGGCTGACCCGCCTGTTTTGCCTCACCTTTGAGGTGGACTTTTTTGAACGCAACGGTTTCGAGCACATGGGGGAGGCGGAGATTGACCCCGAAGTCTATGCGGAGATGGTGCGATCCCCGGATGAAGGGGTCGCGGAGTTCCTTGATCTTGCCCGCGTGAAGCCAAACACGCTCGGAAATTCGCGCATGATCAAGCACCTCAACTGACGGCACGCCGACGCCGCACGGCTCTTAGACGTGCACCGCGTCTACCCTTAGGTCATGTCGACGTTTCGGACTCCCGTCGGCCCCCAGCCAAGTAACGTCTATTGGCGGCGGCGCCTAGTCGTCGGACTCGCACTTCTGGCCGTCATTGTGATCATTCTGATGATCATTTTCGCGCCAAAGGGTGACGCGCCGAAGCCATCGCAGGTCAATCCGACGACGTCGGCGACACAGCCGGCGACAGATCCGAGTGCGCTGTGTGCACCGGCTGTGATTGACGTGAAAGCGGCGACCGACAAGTCTTCGTATGCGGCGGGCGAGAACCCGCAGTTGACTCTCGAGGTGACGAACATGGGCTCGGTCGCGTGCACCATCGATGTGAGCGCGAGTCAGCAGGAGTTTTTGATCACGAGCGGGAGTGAACTGTATTGGAACTCACGCGACTGCCAGGCCGCAACACCGGAGACGCCCGCTTTGCTGATCGTTCTGCAGCCGAACGAGTCGAAGAAAACCACACCGCCCTACGTGTGGGAGCGCGTGCGCTCCTCACCCACCAACTGCAGCGGTGCGCCCACCGCAGTCCCCGGTGGCGGTGCCAGCTACCACCTGAACATCAATCTGGGCACCATCGCGTCGAACGACGTGCAGTTCAGCTTGAACTAGCTGAGGCTAAAAGCCTAGAACTCGGGCACCTCGTCGCGCTTTGATGCTGAGGGGAATGCGACCGCGAGAGCCTCGAGCACGGTGCCAGCACCGGCATCCAGCACCGTGTCGAAGCCGAGGCGCTTGGCCTCACCGATGCGCTGCTTCGCGTTAGAGACGTGGCGTATCTCGCCAGCGAGACTGATCTCGCCCACTGCGGCGAGGGTTGCCGGCAGCGCGCGGTCTTTGTAGGCGCTCGCGAGCGCGAGAGCGATGGCGAAGTCTGCGCCCGGTTCGGTGACGCGGATGCCTCCCACCGTCGACACATACACGTCAAATTTGCTGAACGTGAGCTTGGCCCGACGCTCGAGTACCGCGAGCAGCATCGCCACGCGGGAGGAGTCAACTCCGTTGACAACGCGCCGCGGTTGGGGAGCTTGAGTCGGCACGATCAAGGCTTGCACTTCGACGGGCAGCGAGCGCCTCCCTTCGACGGCAACCATGACGCAGGTGCCGCTCACCGCTTGGCGACTTCGGCTCAGGAACAGCCCGCTCGGGTCGGCGACTTCTGCGATACCCTCGCCGGTCATTTCGAAACACCCGACCTCATCGGTGGGGCCGAACCGGTTCTTCTGGGCTCGGACGAAGCGCAGTGCCGTCGCGCGGTCGCCCTCGAAGTGGCAGACGACATCCACGAGGTGTTCGAGCAGTCGAGGCCCGGCGATCGTGCCGTCTTTGGTCACGTGACCGACGAGCAGCACGGGCAGGTTGCGGTCTTTGGAGACGCGAATCAGGGTTGCCGCGACCTCGCGCACCTGGGAGGGGCCACCGGCGAGGCCCTCGCTGAGCGAGCTCGAGACGGTTTGTACGGAGTCAACGATGAGCAGCTGCGGCTTCACCTCGTCGATCTGGCCGAGCACTGTTGCGAGATCTGTTTCAGCAGCCAGATAAAGACTGTCGCTGAGTGCACCGGTGCGGCCCGCGCGCATGCGCACCTGGCTCGCGGACTCCTCCGCCGTGATGTACAGCACGCGGTGGCCGGACTGCGCAGCGCGGCTTGCCACTTCCAACAACAGCGTGGACTTGCCGACGCCGGGTTCCCCGCTGAGGAGCACGGTGGCTCCCGGCACGATGCCGCCGCCGAGCACGCGATCGAACTCGCCGATTCCGGTCGGCCAGTGGGCGACATCCGCTTCGCTGATATCGGTGATGGGGCGAGCTGCACGCTCGTCCGAAACGCGCGCGGGCTTCACCGAACGCTGGATGCCGGTGCCTTCTGCGGCATCCACGACGGTGCCCCACGCTTGACACTCGCCGCAACGCCCCACCCATTTGACGCTCGCCCAACCGCACTCGACGCAACGGAAGTCAGTAGTGGGGCGGGCCATGGTTACAGACTAGGGCCGGCCGCCGTCACGGGCGCTGTTCGCGAAAGCCAGGTCGAGTGGCGGCCAGTTGTGTACTAAACTCTCTCCCGGTACCGTGTCCGAGCGGCCGAAGGTGCAACTCTCGAAAAGTTGTGTGGGTTAACGCCCACCGTGGGTTCAAATCCCACCGGTACCGCCATTGTCATGTCTCGGGACATCGTTCATATATGTCTCGGGACATGGTTCACATTTTGCTCTCCTTCGGGAGGGCGTTTTGTGGTTTTTGGGGTTGGTAGTCGCGTGTGGTGTCGAGGGTGAGTTCGCGC
>JBDSUT010000102.1:0-5762 GCA_039927595.1 Terrimesophilobacter sp. | reverse complement strand
CAGCAGTGAAGGCGCTTTCGCGCCTTTACGCGTTTTCACTCCGAGGCCGTCTCGGCCGAGGGTAACGCACAGCAGTGAAGGCGCTTTCGCGCCTAGTTTCTGAGGATCGCGAGAAGTCGCAGAATCTCCAAGTACAGCCACACCACGGTGAGCATGATGCCGAACGCGGCCGACCAACCGTAGATGCGTGGCGCACCGCGCTCCACTCCTGTTTTGATCTGGTCAAAATCCATCACGAGTGAGTACGCGGCCAGCAGGATCACGAAGATGCCGAGAATGACCCCCAGTGGCACACCTGGGATGATTTCCACGCTGCGCAAGCCGAACGGCATGTTGGTTACCCCGGTGACCATGAGCACGAGGTTGAGTAGGGAGAAGACCACGTAACCCACCATGGCGATGAGGAAGATCTTCGTGGCTTTCTTCGAAGCGCGAACCTTGCCGCTGGCGAAGAGCGCAAGCGTGACACCGACGACGGCGACCGTGCCGAGCACTGCCTGTAAGGCGATCCCGGGGTAGTTCATCTCGAAGAAGTGCGTGATTCCACCGACAAACACACCCTCCACCGCGGCGTACGAGAGCACGAGGGCGGGTGATGGCTTCTTCTTGAAAATGTTGACGAGAGCGAGCACGAAGCCCACGATCATTGCGGGAATGAAGAGCGCGGGCATCATCCATCCGACTACAGCGCCGCCGAGCAGGATGGCGAAGCTGACGACGATTTTGACGATCGTGTCTTCGTAACCCATCCGGTCGGTGTCGACCGAATCAGCGGAGGGCTGCGAGTACAGTCGCGTGAGCTCTTCCGCCGACATATTTTGAGTGTCGGGGCGCGACAACTGCGCGGCTTTTGCCGCACTCGCGGAGAATGCGGGTGACTTGGTGAATGCCGGGTTCGATGACGCCATGGTTTCCTCTGACTACGTTGGATGAATCGCGGTTCTCGTTAACCTATCGTGAAAGTGCTGAGCGGACTCTTAGAGTCCGCTCGTGTTCGCGTAGGGCTCACGCACGAGCTCCAAAGATCTGGATGGCTGCATACACGATCAGCACCACCCCGAGCGCTCCCATGGCTACACCCACCCAGAATGTGCCGTCGTATTTGCGTGCGCGTGGTTCGTCGCGATCACGCTCGTGGGGCGCAGCAGGTTTCTGATCCCGCATTTTGGCGGCGCGAGAACCCTTCGCGGCAATGAATGGTCTGCCGCAGTAGATACAAAACTTCCACGTCGACGCTAGTTCGCGTTCACAACTAGCACAGCGTTCCATAGGCAGAAGATTATCAACAGTCGGCATCGCGTAGCGTTGCCTTGTGGAAAAGGCATCGACAACGCGACCTCTCGTCATCGCGCATCGTGGAGCGAGCGGTTATCGCCCAGAACACAGCCGTTCCGCGTACGAGCTTGCCTTCACCCTCGGCTCGGATGCGGTGGAGCCCGATCTCGTCGCCACAAAAGATGGGGTGCTCGTTCTTCGCCACGAGAACGAGATCTCGGGCACCACCGATATTGCTTCACACAAACAGTTCGCTGACCGACGCACCACAAAGGTGATCGACGGGCAAAAACTCTCCGGCTGGTTCACGGAGGACTTCACGTGGGCAGAACTGCAAACGCTGCGGGTGGGTGAGCGGATTCCAAAACTTCGCGGCACCTCCTTTGACGGCGAGGACGGCATTCTGCGTTTCACTGACCTCCTCGACATGCTGGACGAGCGGGGCGATGTTGGGCTCGTGGCTGAAATCAAGCACGCCGCATACTTCGAGTCAATCGGGTTGCCTCTCGATGAGCTTTTCGCCGCCGAGTTGAGCGCTGCCGGATGGAGCGCAGATCCGCGGCTCACCGTGGAGTGCTTCGAAACCAGGGTGCTGAGGCAGATTCGCAGCCGCGGTGTAACGGCTCACTGCGTGTTCCTGTTGGAGTCCTCGGGGGCACCCGCCGACGAGGTTTCCGTGCACGGCAAAGATGCGGCGCCGTTCTCTTCCTACCTGACGAATGACGGGCTTGCCGAGCTGGCGGCATCCGGAATTGATGGCATCAGCGTCGACAAGCGGATGCTGATGATCACCGACAAGGCGGGCCATGCCACTGGCACGAACGACCTCGTGCAGCGTGCGCACGCCGCCGGGTTGACGGTGTTCTGTTGGACGCTGCGGGCAGAGAACCAGTTTCTTGCCAAGAACTTTCATCGAGGAAAAAGCGCGCGCGACCTCGGCGAGTGGCGTGACGAGTTTCAGCTCATCATGCGAACGGGCCTCGATGGCGTGTTCGCGGATCAACCCGACCTGGCCATTGAGGCGCGCGACGCGCTCTAAGTTTGTTCCGCACTATTTCTCACTGCACGTGCTCGGTCCCAAATGAAGGGGATCCGGCACGTGATGTCGAATACACCCCGTTAGCCTGGCACTCACATCCTGCAGTTCCTTCATTTGGGACGGGGGCGGCGAGCTCGTAGCCAACACCAGAACGGCAGATGGCGGAGCTATTACAGGTGCTCGCCTCGCGCAACCGCGGCAAGCACAGCGCTTTCCACTTCAGACCATCTACCTCAACCACGAGCCGACGCCCGACGAGAAAATCGACTCGTTTTCCGGCAATCCACACTTGCCGCTGGAGGGGCATTCTGTGGCGGGTGAGGCGGACCCAGGTAATGGACTCAGTGCCACTTTCACAGACCCCGTCAGCCAAGCGCAGGAGCCGCGCGCGAGTCGGGAGTGTGGCGATCATCGCTTCCCACTGAAGGAGAGAGATCAACGGTGCCTGCCCATATCTGAAAGGGCGCAAAGCGGAATTCGCAATGGCGACGGCATACTCGACAGGTTGGCCTCGGGCAACTTCGATCAGGCAAGAGATTGGGTCCAATAGGAGGCGAGAGTCGGAGTATGAAGTGCCAGCCCAGTGGGTTGTAATCTTTGTGGCGCTGAAGCGAAGGCGGCGTCGCATATCGCCTGGGGCACGAAGGCGACAAGAATTCTGAGCAACCGACACGTGCAGATGCTCGTCGGGTGGGTTCCACATTCCGTGCAGAGCCGCAGCAGAGATGCAACCTAGTCGGCCACCTACCCGGATTGCGTGTTGCAGAGTCGAGTCGACATCCGGGGTGCAATACCAGCCTTGTCGAACACGAACAATTATTCCTTGATTGACTGCGAAGGTGAGCACCCGCTTAGTGAAGCCGGCCGTATACAACTGGTGAGTTGGTGCGAGGCCTCCGTGGCGGCGATGAGGTGGAGAACCACTTTTTGTGTCCCAAATGAAGGAGAGGTTGGATCGGCCGCCTTGGATATCGGGGTGCATTCGGAGTCGCGTGCCATTTCTCCTTCATTTGGGACGGAGAGGCAGACCAATTGATGGCGGCGCGCGAGCGCGGGTGGGTTACGGGCAGGCAGTTGGCAGTCGGCGGCCGAGCCTACAATTGACGGGCTATGACCTTCATTCCTGAACTACCCGACGGTGAGTCGCCTTTCGGCACGCTGCCGGCCCCAGACATCGAGTCGAGGCTGCTCGAAGGGCTTAACCCACAGCAGCGTGAGGCCGTGATTTTTCGCGGAGAAGCCCTGCTCATCGTGGCGGGAGCCGGCTCGGGCAAGACGAGTGTTCTCACCCGCCGCATCGCACACCTGATTGAGACGCGGGATGCCTGGCCGAGCCAGATCTTGGCAATCACGTTCACGAATAAGGCAGCCGCCGAGATGCGCGAGCGCGTCGAGTCGCTCATCGGTCAGGCCGCAGAGGGAATGTGGATCTCGACGTTCCACTCTGCGTGTGTGCGTATTTTGCGCAGGGAGGCCGAGACGTTCGGCTACTCCAAGAGCTTCACCATCTACGACTCTGCGGATTCCCGTGCGCTCATTAAACGCATCATCAAAGACCTGGATGCCGACACCTTTGGGTTTACGGTGAGCAAGGTGGTCGGCAGAATCTCCAAGGCTAAGAACGAGTTACAGGATGTCGAGAGCTACTCGCGCAACGCCAACTTTGCTGACCCCGCCGAGGTTGTGTTTGTGGAGATGTTCCGGCGTTACGCGAGTGAACTCGCGCGCGCTCAGGCGTTCGACTTCGATGATCTGATCGCGCAGACCGTGTACCTGTTCCGCGCTTTTCCTCGCGTTGCCGCGCTGTATCAGCGGCGGTTCCGCCACATTTTGGTGGACGAATATCAAGACACCAACCACGCTCAATATTCGCTCATTCGAGAGCTCACCCGCCCTCCATCGCCAGAGAACCTTGCAGGTGCTGTTGGCTTTGATGGTATGCCGCTGAAGGAATATGATCGACCGCTCGCGCCGGCATCGCTCACCGTGGTTGGCGACTCTGACCAATCGATTTATGCGTTCCGCGGTGCGGACATCCGCAACATCGTCGAATTTGAGCGGGACTTTCCTCGCTCAAAAGTGATTCTGCTCGAGCAGAACTACCGCTCGACCCAGAACATTTTGAGTGCCGCGAACGCCGTCATTTCTAACAACTTCGACCGCAAAGACAAGAAGCTCTTCACGACGATTGGCGACGGCGACAAGATCGTCGGCTTCACCGGGTATAGCCAGCACGACGAAGCACAGTTCATTGCGGATGAGATCGCGGTGCTGCGCGAGGCGGGGATCGACTACCGGGACATCGCCGTGTTCTATCGCACGAACGCGCAGACGCGAGCGCTGGAAGACGTGTTCATCCGCTCCGCACTCCCGTACCGGGTAATCGGTGGAACAAAGTTCTACGAGCGTGCGGAGATCAAAGACGCCATGGCCTATCTCATCGCGGTGGCCAACCCGGCAGACTCTCTCGCCCTGCGCCGCATTATGAACGTGCCCAAGCGCGGCATCGGCCCGGCGACGGAGGCCGCGCTGCAGAGCCATGCCGACAAAGACGGTCGGCCGCTGCGTGCGGGGCTCCGCGAGGCAGGCGAACTCGGGCTCGGTCCGAAAGTCACGGGAGCAATCGCCGGCCTCGCGACGATTCTGGATGAGGTGGGGGCCACAGTAGAGACGGCCGCGCCCGCTGACATCCTCACCGAACTGCTCTCGCGCACCGGCTTCCTCGACGCACTGCGTGCGAGCCGGGACCCACAGGATGATGCCCGCGTCGAGAACGTGGAAGAACTTATTGCCGTGACGAGGGAGTTCCGCAAGAACAATCCCACCGGCATGCTGCTCGACTTTCTCACCGAGGTGTCGCTGGTGGCTGCGGCAGACGAGTTGGATGACTCGAGCGGCACCGTCTCGCTCATGACGCTCCACACCGCGAAGGGGCTCGAGTTTGAGGCCGTATTTCTCACGGGGGTTGAGGAGGGGCTACTCCCGCACCAGATGACGGTGCAAGAACCGGGCGGCATCTCGGAGGAACGCCGACTCATGTATGTGGGAATAACCAGAGCGAGGCGCAGACTTTTTCTTTCGCTCGCCATGACGCGCGCCCAGTTTGGAGACATCACGGTGGCGATGCCGAGCCGCTACCTGCAGGAGATTCCCCCGGAACTCATCGACTGGCGACAGTCACCGGGCATGGCGAACTCGCGTGGCGGCACTGAGCCCCGCGCGCTGAACGCCCGGCGCGGCGGCTTCGGCGCGGAGCGATCGATCGCCGGTGGGTTCGCCGGTGGGTTCAGCGGCGGGTCAACCGGCTACGCGATCGACACCCCAGGCCCTGGAGCTACGGCGCAGGCTCGCGCTGCGGCGCGCGCGGCAGAACGCCCGAAGACGGAGTGGGCGAACCGGGTAACCAACACGGTGCGTGACAACGGTGACCTCACGCTGGCGGTGGGAG
>JBDSUT010000101.1:0-8085 GCA_039927595.1 Terrimesophilobacter sp. | reverse complement strand
AGCGATAGCGTCGATGCGCAAACTGAGCCCATGGAGGTTGAGCCGTTGGAGCTCAGTGCCTCGGATACCTGGCGGATGGCGTAGGGGAACTCTTCACGCGACGGCAGGACGGGCATGATTGCGCGCTCGGCCAAGAAGCCGTGCCCGATCTCGCGACGCTTCGGGCTACCAACACGGCCGGTCTCACCGGTCGAGTAGGGCGGAAAGTTGTAGTGGTGCATGTAGCGCTTCTTGGTGACCGGAGCCAGCGAGTCGATTTGCTGCTCCATCTTCAGCATGTTCAACGTGGTGACACCCAAGATCTGGGTCTCGCCACGCTGGAAGATTGCCGAACCGTGAACGCGCGGGATGACCTGAACTTCGGAGTCAAGCGGGCGGATGTCCGCGAGACCGCGGCCGTCCATGCGCACGCCCTCGGTGAGGATGCGTGAACGCACAACCTTCTTGGTGACCGACTTGTATGCCGCGCTCAACTGGTTGTTTGCGCCTTCTGGCAGTTCGCCGGCCTCAACCTTGGCTGCAATGGCAACCTTCACGCGGGCTTTGAGCTCGTCGTCAGCGTTCTGACGCTCAACCTTGCCAGCGATCTTGTAGATGCTGGAAAGCTCGGTTTCTGCGAGCGCGGCAACCGCGTTGTAGGTGGCCTCTTCGTAGGGCGGGAAGACCGGGTAGTCCTGAATCTCCTTGGCAGCCTGAGCGCCCATTTCGGCCTGAGCCTTCACCAGCTGAGCAAGGAACGGCTTGGCTGCTTCAAGACCCTGAGCAACAATTGCCTCGTTGGGCTTCGTCGCACCGGCCTTGATGAGCTCCCACGCGTGCTCGGTGGCTTCAGCCTCGACCATCATGATCGCGACGTCTTCCTTGCCGTTCTTGTCGGTCACAATGCGACCGGCAACGGTGAGGTCGAACACTGCTTCTTGCAGCTGCTCAAACTTCGGGAACGCAACCCACTGGTCGGTGCCGTTCGAACCCGGAATGAGTGCCATGCGGATACCTGCGACGGGGCCGCTGAACGGCAAGCCCGAAATCAGGGTGGATGCGCTGGCCGCGTTGATCGCGAGCGCGTCGTAGAACTCGCCGGGGGCGATGCTCAGAACGGTGATGACGATCTGCACCTCGTTGCGCAGTCCGTCAACGAACGACGGACGCAGCGGGCGGTCGATGAGTCGACAGACCAGGATGGCCTCCGTCGACGGGCGACCTTCGCGGCGGAAGAAGCTGCCGGGGATCTTGCCTGCCGCGTAGGAACGCTCCTCGACATCCACCGTGAGTGGGAAGAAGTCGAAGTTGTCTTTCGGGTACTTGCCGGCGCTGGTGGCGCTAAGAAGCATGGTGTCTTCGTCGAGGTAAGCAGCAACGGCACCCTGTGCCTGCTGTGCGAGGCGACCGGTCTCAAAACGGACCGTGCGCTTGCCGAACTTGCCGTTATCCAAAACGGCTTCGGCGAATTTGATTTCTGGACCCTCCATGTGGGGGTTTTCTCCTTTGCTGGTGTCGCATCCCCGTGTGGGATACGGCGCATACGCCGGAGCAGAGAAGGCAGTCAGGGGCGCGCAGCGATTGCGCTCGGGCGCCGGTTCTGATCAACAGTAGAAATACTCCGTGCGAGACGGGATACCACCACCGGTGACCAGCATCTTGCCAGCCTGCTCAGCAGTCAATGGGCATAGCCCAATCAACCGAGGCCAGTCTACCAGCCGTTTCTTCGGGAACCAAGTGAAGACGCGCGGCAACCCACTGCCGACGATGGCAATGGTGCACGCTCAGCTCGGCGACTATTAACGCCGCTACCGTGTCAAAGTTGACCCTGCGAATTGGCTACGCTAGAACCATCCTGAAAGGAGCCGTCGTGCAAGTTGGTGTCACGCGAGAACTACGTGCAGGGGAACGGAGGGTCGCAGCTACACCGGAGACGGTGACGCAGCTGGTGGCCCTTGGCCTTGATGTCGTGGTCGAAAAAGGTGCAGGTGTCGAATCCGGGTACTCGGATGCCGCGTACAAAGACGCGGGAGCGACAATCGCTGCAACTCTCCCCCTCGGCAAGCTCGACGTGCTCGTGCACGTGCGACCGCTCAGCCCGGCCACAGTCAAGTCACTCAAGAAGGGCGCGGTGACCGTTGGTCTCGCCTCCCCCTCGACAGAGCTTCCCACCGTCGCCGCGCTCGCCGCCGGCAACATCACGTCGTTTGCTCTCGAACTGATTCCCCGCATCTCGCGCGCTCAATCGATGGACGCGTTGAGTTCACAAGCTCTCGTCGGCGGCTACCGCGCCGTCATCGAAGCCGTCTCGCGCTACCCGCGATTCTTTCCCCTCTATATGACTGCTGCGGGAACTATCCCACCAGCCAAGGTGCTCGTGCTCGGCGCGGGTGTTGCCGGGTTGCAGGCCATCGGCACCGCCAAGCGCCTCGGCGCGCGCGTGTCTGCCAATGACATCCGCGCAGCATCCGCTGACGAGGTGCGCTCGATGGGTGGCACGTTCATCAACCTCGACCTCGATACCGCAGCGGAAGGCACGGGCGGTTATGCGAAGGAGCTCGCTGAAGATCGCGCACAGCGCCAGCGCGACCTTCTCGCACCGCACATCGCCGCGGCGGACGTTCTGATCACGACCGCGGCGATCCCTGGCCGTGCAGCACACCTGTTGGTCACCACCGAGATGGTGAAGGGAATGCGCGACGGGTCAGTCATCATCGACATGGCGGCAGAATCCGGCGGAAACGTCGAAGGCGTGGTTGCCGGCGAGGACACCCCAATCGCTGTCGAAGGCGGCACCGTGACTCTCGTCGGGTTGCAAGATGCACCCTCTGCCGTGCCGTCGGATGCCTCGCGCCTTTATGCCAAGAACGTCTCGAACCTGCTCGCCCTCATGACGAAGGAAGGCGTTGTTGCGCCTGACTACACGGATGAGGTTGTGGCCGGTGCGTGCCTCACGCGCGACGGCAACGTCACGCACGAGCCCACCGCCAACACGTTGGCCGAGAAGAAAGCACCCGCCAAGAAAGCACCGGTCAAGAAGGCTGCTGCCCCGAAAGCACCCACCACTAAGAAGGGAGCGAAGTAATGGAAGGCATGGAAGCTGTCACTCTTCTCACCTATACCGTGCTCGCCGTCTTCGTTGGCTTCGAAGTTGTCTCGAAGGTGACGAGCAAATTGCACACTCCTCTGATGTCTGGGGCGAACGCCATTCACGGCATCATCCTGGTCGGTGCGATCATCGTTGCCGGCCAAGCCACTGAGCCGTTGATGTTGACGGTCGCGATTATCGCTGTCGTGTTGGCCACCGCAAACGTTGTCGGCGGTTTTGTCGTCACAGACCGGATGCTGGAAATGTTCCGCGCGAAGAAGCCGGTAAAAACCGCCACCCCGGTTGAGAGTGCTACCGCGGAGGTCGCCAAGTGAACATCCTCGCGCCCGAGTGGACAGCAGTCCTCTACCTGATTGCCGCAGTCTGCTTCATCCTCGCCCTCAAGGGACTTTCGTCGCCGAAGAACGCGCGCCGAGGCAACCTCATCGGTTCCGCTGGTGCCTTAGTTGCTGTCGTCACCGTGTTCCTCTCAATGAAGATTGACAATATTCCGTTGATCCTTGCGGCCATCGCCGTTGGTTCGGCCATTGCTGTGCCTATCGCGCGCAAAGTGCAAATGACGCAGATGCCGCAGCTCGTGGGCGGCTTCAACGGTGTAGGTGGTGGCGCTGCCGCGCTCGTAGCCGTTTTGGAGCTTGGCGAGCACGAAGACATCGTGTTCCGCATCGCTGTCGTCTTCACGATGCTGATCGGTGCGATCTCGTTCTCTGGTTCGGCCATCACCGTGCTGAAGCTACAAGAGATTATGACCACGCGACCGGTGCTGGTCCCCGGGCTTCGTTGGCTCATGACCCTCGTCGTGCTCGCGTCGGTTGCCGCGAGCGTGCTCGTGGTAATGACCGGCCTGTGGACGTGGGCGCTGGCACTCCTCATCCTCGGCCTCATCGCAGGTGTGTTGTTGGTTCTTCCCGTCGGCGGTGCGGATGTGCCGATCGTCATCTCGCTGCTCAACGCCTTCACCGGTATTGCTGTTGCGGCGAGTGGAATTGTGCTCGGCAACGTGCTACTTCTTGTCGCCGGCACTCTTGTCGGTGCCAGTGGAACGATCCTCACCATGGCCATGGCGAAGGCCATGGGGCGCGGTGTCACTGGCATCATGTTCGGTGCCTTCAAGGGCGGCTCTACTGCTGGCTCGACGACGGTGAGCGATCGCCCCGTGCGGTCCAGCACACCAGAGGATGTCGCTGTGCAGCTTGGCTACGCACAGAACGTCGTCATCGTTCCCGGTTACGGTCTCGCCGTTGCCCAGGGCCAGCACACGATTGCCGAGCTTGCGACGGCGCTCGAGGATCGCGGTGTGCACGTCGTGTTCGGCATCCACCCGGTCGCGGGCCGTATGCCTGGTCACATGAACGTTCTGCTGGCCGAGGCTAACGTGCCATACGAATCGCTCAAGGAGCTTGACGAGGTCAACTCGGAGTTCAAGTCCACAGACGTTGTACTCATTGTGGGCGCGAACGACGTGGTGAACCCGGCAGCGAAGACCACTCCGGGCTCGCCCATCTATGGAATGCCCATCCTTGAGGTTGGCGACGCGAACCAGATTGTGTTCCTGAAGCGCTCCATGCGCCCGGGGTTTGCGGGCATCGAGAACGAGTTGCTGTTCGACCCGAAGACGGAGCTGCTGTTCGGCGACGCCAAGGACTCGCTCTGCAAGGTGCTCGCGGCGGTCAAGGCGCTGTAAACAATACGCACCGAAAACACTCAGCTCCGAAAATCTCTTGCGCGGCTCGACCTCACGGTCGGGCCGCGCAATTTTTTGTGCCCAGTACTCCCTACGATTGCCGGCTCGTCGTCTGAGTAATCGACTAATCGAGCATGACCTTGACGCCTCCCCCTACAGCGAGACCCTGCCAGGCAGTACATGCGTGCTCGATAACTTGAAAGTTCAGGGTCGATGCAACAGATCCAGTGCTACCAGACCCACCTCAACTAGACCCAGTGCAACCGGGCTGTGCTGGAGTCCATTCAGCGGTAAAGTGCGGCGGGTAAGTTATCCGAAATCTAGTGAAATATTTTCTCGCTTCGGGTTGACGTGTGTCGATATAATTCTACCAACCCGAATTGAAGGAATCTCATGCGCGCACGAAATGTGCTCCTCCCTGCCCTCTGCGTTACTACCGCGGGCGTTCTCCTTTTGGCAAGCCCCGCAGCGGCCGTCGGAAATTATCTCTCCTGGACAGCAGGAGGCGGGGGAAATGAAGAGGTGTCGACCGCGGCAAACTGGGACGCTCCCCCTCTAGGTAGTGACGACTACGTTTCCTTTGATGCTGGATCGCACGCACACAACGACCTCGCGCTCGATACACTCATCCGGCAGATCAGATTTACGACACCCGGCTTCCTATTTAACGGTAACCGGATTCAATTGGGCTCCGGAGGCATTCTCGCCGACGTCAATGCCACCACGAACTTAGATATCAATATTTCGGTCGACCAAACTTGGACGGCAAGTTTGGGACAGACACTGGTCAATAGTGGAACCGTGAATGTCCTCAACGGCGAGCTCACAATTGACGGACCGGGCACCATTGAATTCGCGAACAGAATTGATGGGTTCGGCGGCGTTGGTCGAGTTGTGAAGCAAGGATCGGGCACTCTGCTTCTTTCCGGCGGGGGTGGAACCATCAACACGACGCTTCCCGGGGACCACGGGCTTGATGTTCGAGCGGGAGATCTTGTTGTAACCGGCATGCTTGCTGGCACCGACTTCGTCGTCAACGGTGGGGTTCTTCGTGGCGGAAATTCCTCAAACTCTCTACTGGGCGTCGTTCGCGAACTCCTCCTTAATTCCGGTTCCCTTTCGCCTGGACTCGCAGCGGGAGACGTTTCAACGATTCATACGTGGGAACCTCTCGTCGCGAACGCCGCGGGAATTCTGGAGGTTGACATTGATGGAGCGACAAGCGATTCCTTCGACGTGTACAAGAACGTCACTTTGAATTCCCCAACGTTGCACCTGAACGTTGTGAACGCTCCACTTGTCGGAACCGTGTTCCCTATCATCACCACGGGTGTTGGTACCGTAACTGGGGATCTCACTACGCGAGCAGGCACAATTCTCACCTCGGGAGAATTTATTGACAATGGGCATCGCTGGAACCTAAATATCACTGAATCAGCGGTCAGCGTTGAGTACCTCGGGGCTGTTCCCGCAGCGCCCACCGCTCCGGCTCTCGCCTCGACCGGCGTCACCACCACCTGGCTCATTCCCGTCGGTGGGGCGATGGCGGTTCTCGGAATCCTCTTCATCGCCTTTCGGAGATTCGGCAGCTCGGCCCCAAGCCGGCGATGAGAGAGCAAGCCAATTGGTTCATCGTGAGCGACGCTTGAGCCACCACTCACCAAGGTAGCTTCCGAAAAGTAATATCGCGCCCACCATTAGTGCTGTACGGAACATAAACCGGAAGGCACCGGCTTGCAAAGTAAAGGCAAGTATTGCGGTGCCGAGGATGACGACGAAAATAGTGAGCCGAAACAGGTTCACTCGAGCGAGAGGCCCGGAGCGGCGCCTCACATGGCCTCCGAAGGAGCCGGCTCACTCGCCTGCATTGCCCTTGCATTCTTGTTCCACGCCCAGCCGATAATTCCGAGAGCGATGAGCCCTTGTGCGGCCAAATAGGTGACCATGATCACGAAGTCCACTTGCCACAACTCAAAGCCGGGTAAGAATTTGTTCAAGCCCAGGATGGTGTCGGACACAACAAACAGCACGCCGCCCAACGCCACCCAACGGTGGCAACTGAGCGCAAGTGCGCCCATGGTTCCCAACACGAGCCCATAAATCACGACCGGAATCAGCAGCGCGCCGGCGTGCGGCGCGAGAATCGCGACAAGGGCGACCCACCATGCGAGGTACACCAAGCTCCACAGTGACAATCGGTGCACCCGAAGCTTTCGCAAGAACAGCACGATGTAGAAAACATGCGCGATCAGGAAGAAGCCAAGCGCAAGGAGAAAGCTTAGTTCGCCCGTCGCCGCCATCCCCACATCGCCGGCCCACGAAAAAACCAAGGCGAGTGCTGCCAGCAGCGCCACCTGGTTGCGCCACCGCGGCAACGCGAACAGAACCGCGGCGAGCAGCGAGAGCATGAGCAACGGTTTTGTGAAGCTCGAAAGTGAAGTGTCTGATATCCACAGTGCGACCACGTGCACGGTCGAGAAGACGAGATACGGGATGAACAAGACGAAGGTGCGAAGTGACGGCATTGTCTTCTGCATGCCTCCACACTATTGGGTTGCCGAGGCAACGCCCGACTTTTGTCTCGTTGACACTCTCTGCTTTGACGTGCGAATTGTGCCCACGCACGGCCTGAATCGTGCGCTGGTGACAGTGAAAATGGGCCGTCATCCGATGAGGATGACGGCCCATTCACCAAGCAAGAATGCGCTGGCGACGCTGCCTTATCGACGCTGCCTTATCGACGCTGCTTTAGCGACGCAGTCCGAGTCGCTCAATGAGCGCACGGTACCGGTTGATGTCAACGTTCGACAGGTATCCGAGCAGGCGGCGGCGCTGGCCGACGAGGAGAAGCAGGCCACGACGTGAGTGGTGGTCGTGCTTGTGCATCTTGAGGTGCTCGGTGAGGTCCTTGATGCGCTGGGTCATCATTGCGACCTGCACTTCGGGGCTTCCCGTGTCACCCGGGTGAGTTGCATACTCGTCGATGATCGCTTTCTTGGCATCTGGTGCTAATGGCATAGATGGCCCCTTTCCCTCGTTGCGCGGTGCCGGTCACAGGGTGTGCCAGCTCTCTTACTCCGCGGCCGTTTCACGGCAACCTTGAGAGTTTAGCACCGCTTGGGGCCTCACGCTCGCGCTAACTTGCTACCGCCGTCTCGCGGATGTGCTTCAGCGTCGCCACGAGTGTTGCGACCTGCGCTGGGGTGAAAAGTGACTCCGGGCCGGTTGGTGCAACACCGGTAAATGGCGCCTCATAGAGCAAGCCGGGGTCTACGGATCCTGTACGAGTGAGCTGGTCGACGATCAGGTTCAC
>JBDSUT010000100.1:0-2622 GCA_039927595.1 Terrimesophilobacter sp. | reverse complement strand
CCACTGAACTGAGCTTGCGCGAACCACTGGAGCTGCAGGGTGACCGGAGTCAGCCCTTCGTCAGTTCCGTTACTGCTGGAGCCCCCGCCGGGCGGTGAGCACGCGCTGAGCGCGAGGGCCGCTGAGGCAAGGATTGCCGCCCCCATCACTATTCTCTTGCCGTTGAACATTGCTTCCTCCTAGTTGTACTTCTTTGGACAGTGCAGGGTGAAACGCTGTGATAACTAACTTCCTCGGTTGCGCAGAACAAACTTTTCGATCGCGAGTACTGCCAGGTAAAACACCAGGCCGAGGATGATGGAGCCGAGCACGTATGCCCAGGCGAGGGGGTAATTACTGCGCGATGCGGCATCCGTTATGGCACCACCGAGACCCAGTTTCGGTCCCCCAAAGTACTCGGCAATGACCGCGGCGATAACGGCCAGAGACGATGCGATGCGCACGCCCGTGAAGATGAAGGGCAGAGCGGTGGGCAGAGTGACCACGCCGATCGTTTGCCATGTGGATGCCGCGTGGGCTCGCATGAGGTCGCGGTGCACGGGGCGCACCTGACGTAGGCCCTTGAGCGTGTTGACGTAGACGGGAACGAAGACCGCGAGCGAGGCAACCAGTTGGCGCGCGGTTTGCTGACTGGCGCTGAACATGCCGTACAGCACGGGGGCGAGGGCGACGATCGGCAACACCATGGCGGCTGCAACGACGGCCGAACTCAACTCGTCGATCGTGCGCACGAGGGAAGCGATGATCGCTAACAAAATTCCGAGCATCATTCCGACGAACAGACCGACGAGTGCGTTGAACCCGGTGATGAGGGAGTTTGACCACACGGTGGGGATGTTGTCAAAAAATTGCCCACCGATCGCTGTGGGGCTGGGCAGCACAAACGGCTTGATCTCCAAAACGACGACCGCGGTTTGCCACAGCAGAAGCGTGACCACCCCAAGAAGCAGGGGTGGGACCACCCCCCGTGTTGCCCCAAACGCTGCTCTCATCGGTTGTCCACTCCCAGTGGTGCCACTTCGGAGCCGTGCAGCTGCTCTCGCACCTCACTGACGGAGGCAAAGAACTCTGTGCTTTCGCGAAGGTGCTCCGTGCGATCGCTCGCCGAGCCGAGCTTCGTGTCGACGATCGCTCGGATGCGACCAGGGCGCGGTGAGAGTACGACGACTCGGTTGGCGAGAAACACGGCCTCGGGAATCGAGTGGGTGACGAACACGACGGCTGCACCGGTTTCAGCGCAAATGCGAGCGAGCTCACCCTGCATGTGCTCGCGTGTCATCTCGTCGAGGGCGCCGAAGGGCTCATCCATGAGCAGAAGGTTCGGGCTTTCGGCGAGGGAACGCGCGATCGCAACCCGCTGCTGCATTCCGCCAGAAAGCTGGTCGGGAAAGTTGTCGCCAAAATCGGTGAGCCCGACGAGAGTGAGCAGTTCGCTCGAGCGTTTGGTGCGCTCCGCTTTGCCAACACTGTGCAACTGCAGCGGCAACTCAATGTTTTGTCGCACGGTGCGCCACGGAAGCAACCCTGCCTGCTGAAACGCGATGCCGTATTCCTGGTCGAGGCGGGCCTGGTGCGCGGACTTTCCGAACACGGTGAGTTCACCGCTCGTGGGCTGGTCGAGGTCGGCAATCAAGCGCATGAGCGTGCTCTTGCCGCACCCGGATGGCCCGATGAGCGACACGAATTCGCCTTGCGCCACCGTGAGGTTGATGTCTTCGAGCGCAATGACCTGCGCCCCGCGCTTGCCGGGGAACACTTTGCCCACGTTGATGGCGGAGACCGCTGTGTCGGTCGTCGAATCCTGCACCGTGTTCTCCTTGTCGTATGTCGTCATGCGTTCGTCTCCCCGCGGCGGTACCGACGCACGGCGAGTGCGAGTAGTCCGACCGCTGCTGCGGCGATAAGTCCGATGGCAATGGCTCCGAAGATGGGTGCCCACGGTTTGCCGGGGTCGCCTCCTGCTGAGCCAGCGAACTCGAGAATCATGCGCCCGATTCCGCCCCTCAGGCCGATGGAAACTTCGGCAACGATCGTGCCGATGACCGCGTTAGCTGCGGCGAGTTGCAGAGCGGGAATCAGGTACGGGATGCTCGCGGGCACGCGCAGACGGAACAGAGTTTTCCACCATCCCACGCCGAACGAGCGGAACAGCTCGACGTGGTTAGAGTCGGGGGAGTTCAGCCCCTGCAACGCACCGATCGAGACGGGGAAGAACGCGAGGTAGCTGGCGATGAGGGCGACCGACATCCAGTCTTCCCACACGCCACCAGGAATTACCGTGCCCCAGCGCTTCACGAGCGGAGCAATGGCGATGAGGGGCACCGTTTGGCTGAGGATGATCCACGGCAGCACCGCCGATTTTGCCGTCCGAAAGCGTTGCATGACGAGGGCGAGAGCTATTCCTACGCTGACCCCGATGATCCAGCCGACTGCTGCGACGTAGAGTGAAAATGACGAGGCGTCGACGACAGCCTGAAACATCGAGATCGAGTTTTTCGCCCCAGTGAGCGGTTCGGCGAGGCGCTCAAACATGGTGGATATGTGCGGCATCGACATGTCGTTTGTGCGAGGAAGGATCGTGATGTCGCCAAGTTGAAACCCTTTCTCGGGCCCGATGAACTT
>JBDSUT010000099.1:0-2895 GCA_039927595.1 Terrimesophilobacter sp. | reverse complement strand
GTTGGATGCACCAACCAGGCGCATAATCCCGAGCTCTCTTCGGCGGCTGAACGCACTCAACCGAATGGTAGTGGCAATGAGTAGCACTGCGGCAATGAGCATGAGGCTTGCGATTCCGATCGCGGTGTAGCTCGCGGCATTGAGGGTGTCAAAAATGGGTTGCAGGTATTTGCGCTGGTCAACGACATCCTCTACGCCCGGAGCACCAGAAAGCGACTCAACGATGGCATCTGCTTGCGAGGGGTCCTTGAGGTTCACCCAATACGTTTCTGGCAAAAAGTCTGGCGTGACGAAACCACTCGACTCGGAGTCAGCAAATTTCTCTTGATAGCGCTTGAACGCTTCATCGTGGTCTTCAAAGTCGACCTGATTGATGAGTGGAGCGAGCACCGAGGATTTCAGTTGCTTCTCAATGGTGGCTTTCTGTTCGGCCGTGGCCTCTGTCGCGTTGCAGACACCGCCCTCGTCGTAATTGGTGCACAAATACACCGCTACCTGCGCGCGGTCATACCAGTAGCCCTTCATCTGGTTGATCTGCATTTGCAGCAGAATTGCTGCGCCGACGAAGGTGAGTGAAATGAAGGTTACGAGCACGATCGACACGACCATCGACACATTCCTGCGAAGGCCTTGGCCGACCTCGGAGAGCACAAGCCCGAGCCTCACTGCTGGTCCCCCAGTCGGAAGGCAGTGGGCGGAGGCGCCTGACGCTGCACGGGCAATGCTTGTGTCTGGTAACCACCCTGCCGCTCATCGCGCACGATCTGGCCACTCACAAGTTCAATCACTCGGCGCTGCATCTTGTCGACAATTCCGGCGTCGTGCGTGGCCATCAGTACCGTTGTTCCACCGCCGCTGATGCGTTCAAGAAGATTCATAATCCCGGCGCTTGTTGACGGATCGAGGTTTCCGGTCGGTTCATCTGCGAGCAGAACTGCAGGCTTATTGACGATCGCGCGCGCGATGGTAACGCGCTGCTGCTCTCCACCGGAGAGCTCGTGCGGCAACCTACTGGCTTTGCCCGCAAGGCCCACCATTTTGAGGACATCCGGCACGGCCTCTTGAATAAAGCCCTTCGACTTGCCAATCACCTGCAATGAGAATGCGACGTTGTCGAAAACGTTCTTTTGTGGCAACAGGCGAAAATCTTGAAAGACAACTCCGAGGTTGCGTCGAAAGTAGGGAACCTTGCGGCTCGTGAGTTTTGCAAGGTTTTGGCCGAGCACATGAATCTGCCCCTTGGTGGGGTTCTCCTCCTTCAGCACGAGTCGCAAAAAACTCGACTTGCCACTGCCGGATGCCCCCACAAGAAACACGAATTCGCCACGCAATATTTCTAGCGTGACCGAATTCAGGGCCGGGCGCGTATTGCCCGAGTAAAGTTTGGTGACCTGGTCGAAACGAATCATGACCTTACGAGCCTAAGCAGACCCTTCACGATGCGCGGTAGCGACTCACCGACCGACCTAGAGCTCCACCGCGCGTTTGCGCCAACGTATCCCGGCAGAAATAAAGCCGTCAAGGTCCCCGTCAAACACCGCCGACGGGTTATTGACCTCGTAGTCGGTGCGCAGGTCTTTCACCATTTGGTAGGGGGCCAGCACGTAGCTGCGCATTTGATCGCCCCAACTCGCGGTGATGACACCGGCAAGTTCCTTCTTTGTTGCCGCCTCTTTCTCGCGCTGCAACACAAGAAGGCGCGACTGCAACACGCGCATCGCTGCGGCGCGGTTCTGAATCTGGCTCTTCTCGTTCTGCATGGACACGACGGTGCCCGTGGGAATGTGCGTGAGGCGCACTGCAGAGTCTGTGGTGTTGACCGACTGGCCCCCGGGGCCGCTTGAACGGAAGACATCCACACGAAGGTCGTTCTCTGGAATCTCGATCTCCCCGGCCTCTTCAATGAGCGGGATGACTTCCACCGCCGCGAAACTGGTTTGGCGCTTTCCGGCCGAGTTGAACGGGCTCATGCGCACGAGTCGGTGAGTGCCTGCCTCCACACTCAAGGTTCCGAAAGCGTAGGCACCATCCACTTCGATAGTCGTCGACTTGATGCCCGCCTCTTCGGCATAGCTGGTGTCGAGCACGCGCGTGGTGTGGCCGTGCTGCTCAGCCCACCGCAGGTACATGCGCTGCAGCATTTCGGCGAAGTCTGCGGCATCCACCCCGCCTGCCCCAGCGCGGATCGTGATGACGGCGGGCAAGGCATCCCACTCACCGTTGAGAAGGGTTTGCACTTCGAGTTCGCCGAGCAGCTTCGACACACTCTTGAGCTCGGTGCGCACCTCGGCCGCTGCCGCCTCATCCGACTCTTCGTTTGCGAGCTGCACGAGCACTTCGAGGTCGTCGAGCCTCTGCGAAATGCTGTTGATTTTCGCCAGTTCTGCCTGCCGGTGGCTCAGCGCACTCGTCACCTTTTGCGCCCGCTCGGGGTCATCCCACAGGTCGGGAACTCCGGCTTGATCGCTGAGGTCAGCAATGTCAGCCTCGAGTCGATCAACCCCGACCACCGAGCGGATGTCCGCAAATGTCGAGCGCAGCGCAGCAAGGTCTTCTGAGATATCAAGCTCGTTCATGTCGGAATAAGACTAGCCGAGCGCAGCTGAGGCCCCGATGCGAATAAGCCTCATCCCCCATAGTGCAAATTCCTCGCAGACCCCAAGATCAAATCAACCCTTGGGAAGGTCCTATACATGCGCAGCAAAATACCCGAAGACGACGGACACTTGGCAACGCCCGAACTCGGTACAGATGGGGCAGTGCCACCAGAGTTGTCGGAGCCTGTCGCACATGCTCGGCGAGTGCTGAAAATTGCGCTGGCCGGCTCGTTAGCAATTGTTGTTACGCTCGCGGTCTTCACGACGTTCTTATTGACGTATGCACTAGAAGCAAACT
>JBDSUT010000098.1:0-26040 GCA_039927595.1 Terrimesophilobacter sp. | reverse complement strand
TGGGGCCCCTTCCGTTTGTCAGGGCAGCTCCGGGAGGGCATCTCCGGGCAAGCAAAAGGCCCCAACCAACGGTCGGGGCCTTCCTCACTTCAACGCGTCAACTTAGTTGATGCGCGTGTGCATGTTGTCTGCTCCGTACTCGAAGATACCAATGGTCGCCTGAGTCGGGTCACCAGCGTCGTCGAACTTGATGCCACCGGAGTAGCCGTCGTAGTCCACAACTCCGCCACCGTTGATGATCGTGGCTGCCGACTTGAAGTCGGTTGCCTTCTCACCGTCGCCTGAACCGCCAGAAACTTCCTGAAGCTTCGTGGCGATGTCTGCACCCTTGACCGACTTTGCGGCAAGAGCAGCGAGCGCGATAAGGATAACGGCGTCGTACGACTCAGCTCCGTAGCTGTAGTCATCGCCCATGTCCTTGCCGTTGTTCGCTTCGGAGTAAGCGGCCTTGAGGCGCTTCTGGAAGTCGTCCTTGAGCACGGGACCAGGGGTTGTACCCTTGGCACCGGTCATGACGCCTGCCGGGAGCTGGTCACCGTACTGCTTGAGGTTTCCATCGACCAGGTAGATCTTGCTGGTGTCGAATCCGGCATCCTTGAGTGCGGGGATGATCGTGATGGCCTCATCGAAGGTGATGAGAGCAATCGCGTCCGGCTTCTGAGCCATGATCGACGAGATCTGCGCGGTGAAGTTCGTGTCGCCCGTGTTGTAGAACTCGGTTGCCACGACCTTGCCACCTGCGTCGGTGAACGTCTTGTCGGTGACCTTCTGGAGGCCGGTACCGTACGCGTCGTTGATCGCGAGGATGCCGAGCGTGCTTGCGCCGTCAGCTGCGATCAGGTTACCGAGAACCTCACCCTGGAGGAGGTCAGACGGAGCCGTACGCCAGTACAGGTTCTTGTCATCCCACGTGGTGAAGTCCGGCGACGTGTTGGCCGGGGAGAACAGGATGACGCCTGCACCCGTGATCTGGTCGATCACAAGCTTGGAGACACCGGAGGCGGCAGCACCAACAATTGCCGAAACACCCTCACCGAGGAGGTTCGGGACAGTCGTGGCATATGCCTTGTTGTCGGGGTCACCGGAGTCACCGTAGGTGATCTCGATCTTGATACCCATCTTCGCCTCGTTGACTTCCTTGACAGCGAGTGCGACACCTGCTTCTTCGGGCGGGCCGAGGAAGGCGAGGTTACCGGTCTGCGGAAGCAGGGTACCGATTTTCAGGGTGAGGTCCTGGGTCGGGCCTGCAGTGCTACCACCATCTGTTGGGGTGCAGCCGCTGAGAACCAGGGCTCCAACTCCAACAATGGCAATGCCACTAAGTACCGACTTCAGGCTCCTCGAGCGGGAGGCTGTGGCCTTCGCGAATACGCTCATGTTGCTCCTTGCGTTTCGAATGTGCTGACACGTCAGAATCTCTCTGACGTTCCTGTAAGGGTATTGACTATCCCTGAGCATCTCCACCAACTGGGGTTACAGCCCGGTAACACGACCGAATCGTTACTTTCCGTGACATGATTCACCCCCGCTCGGGGGTAGAGCGAAAGTCTTTGGTGGGGCGAGCGCTATTTCACGGTGACGGTGTCGACCAGAGTGAACTTGTTTTCTGCTCCGTAACGGTAGATACCGTAGGGCGCAGAGGTGATGTCACCGTTGGCATCGAAGGCGAGCGCACCGGTAATACCGTCGTAGTCGATGTCTTTTCGGGTTTTCAACACTTCAAGGCACTCCCCGAAGCTCGTGCACTTGATTCCGGTGGATGAGATCTTGTGCAGAACGCTCGCTATGGCCAAACCGCTGTCATCCCCGCCAACTATGGCCGCGAGCGCTGCGAGGATGGTGGCATCGTATGCTTCCGCGGCGTAGCGATAATCGGTCACAGACGGGTCAGCACTTTTGACACGCTTCTGAAATTCCGCATCAGAGGAATTTCCTTCGAGGATGCCGTTCACATCTTTCAATGTCCCACCGGGCAAAGCTTGTGAGTAGTCCGCCAGGTTTTGGCTCGTGAGCCACAGCTTGGCTCCGCCGAGCTTAGCTTTCGTCAGCGCAAGAATGATCGCCTTGTTCTTTTCCATGGCGCTGAACGGGCTCGTGAGAACAACAACATCCGGCGCGACCGAGCTCATCGCCGAAACTATCTTGCTCGCATCATTGGTCGTCGTCGAGAAGCCCTCGGAGGCGACAAGTTCTCCCCCGACCTTCTCTAGCGCTGCTGAAAACTCTGCTCGCACAGCGCGCCCCGCATCATCTGAGTAATAAATGAGGGCTACCTTTTTCTTGCCAATGATGCTGGCAAGAGCCCGTCCCTCTAAGGCCTCAGAGGGGATGGTGCGAAAGAGAAGGCCGTTGTCCTTCAGTGTCGACAGCGCTGGGCTCGTCGCTGAAGGAGAAATCATGACCATGCCCGCACTCATTAGTTTGGGGAGTAGCCGCTCCGCGAGCACAGAGGATGACGGGCCAATCACCACGTCGACACTCTTTGACAGGAGATCTGCGAACGACCCCTCTGCCTTTGTTGTTGACGCGTCGCCGGAATCTTGGTGGTACACAACGACGGGCTTACCGTTCACCCCGCCAGCCTCGTTGATTTCTCGCACCGCGAGCTCCACCCCGGCATCTTGTGCTTTGGAGAGGAATGCTGCCGCCCCTGTTGTCGGCAAAAGCGTGCCGATGGTCAGTACGCCATCCCCGGTGGGCATCGCCGTGGCCGTCGGCGTGAGTGCCGTCGGCGCAGGCGCTGGCACCTCAGCGGAGCACGCCACGAGAAAGCTGCAAAGCACCCCTACCGTGGTGGCGACAAGCATCCGCGCACGTCGATGCGATTTTAGATTACGTTCCGGCACGTTCCGAAGAATACCCAACGATTAGCCCGGCAGTGGCGAGGCGCGTCGAATTGATCGAGCGTGAATCAGCATGTCGAAGCTGAGGATGATGAGCGCAAGCCATACGAGCGAGAAACCCACCCACCGCTCGGGCGGCATTGCCTCAAGCAAAATGAACGTGCCGATAAGAAACTGAAGTGTCGGAGTCAGGTACTGAATGAACCCGATGATGACGAGCGGCAATCGCCGCGCTGCAGCGGCAAAGAGCAGCAGAGGCACCGATGTGACGATCCCCGCGGCGGCAAGAAGCACCGCGTTGCCAAGACCCGCCGCCCCAAAGACGACACCGGTGGTTGCCCCAACGAGAAGTAGTTGAACGATGGCGAGCGGGGCAAGCCACGCTGTCTCCACCGCGAGCCCCGTGAGAGCGTCAACCCGTGGTCCGACCCCCTTCTTGACCAGCCCGTATAGGCCGAATGAAAAGGCCAAGACGAGCGAGATCCACGGGAACACTCCGTAGTTGATGGCGAGCACGAGCACGGCGACTGCACTCAACGCGACCGCGATCCACTGCGTCACGCGGAGCCGCTCCTTGAGCACGAGTACGCCGAGCAGAACCGTGACAATCGGGTTGATGAAGTAGCCGAGTGCGGCCTCGTTCACGTGACCTGTCACCACCGCCAACACGTACACCTGCCAGTTGATGAAAACCAAGACCCCGGCGAGGCCAAGCAGCAGAACACTTCGACGATCGCGGAGCACTGTGCGCACGGCGCCCCACTTGCGCATAATCACGATGATCAACGCGCAAAAGACGAGGGAGAAAAGCACGCGCCAGACCACGATTTCGAAGGGGCCCGCTGGATCCAGCGCAAGAAAGTAGATGGGCATGAAGCCCCAAAACCCGTATGCGGCGAACGCATAGATAATCCCCGCGCGCTGCGTGAGCGGGGGGTGGGAGGAGGGTGATGTTTGTGACATTAGGTTCACTCTAGAACGACAGAAGGGGCCCGCCGGTTACGCCGGCGAACCCCTTCTGCGATAAAGATTCTAGCGAACGACCACGGCGAGCACGTCGCGGGCGGAAAGGACGAGAAGGTCGTCCCCACCGAACTTGACCTCTGTTCCGCCGTACTTCGAGTAGATGACCTTGTCACCCACTGCGATGTCGAGCGGAACGCGGTTTCCGTTGTCATCGATGCGGCCTGGGCCGACTGCGATAACTTCGCCTTCCTGCGGCTTCTCTTTCGCCGTGTCAGGAATGACGAGACCGGATGCTGTGACCTGCTCTGCGTCGACCTGCTTGATGACGATGCGATCTTCGAGCGGCTTGATGGACACCGACACGGTTGACCTCTTCTTTCTTACTGCGGAAAATTTAGGGTTAGCACTCTCACTGCGAGTGTGCCAGAACAACTGTACTCGTGACGCTGGCACTCACGCAACGTGAGTGCCAACTGACTTGCACTTTCCCAGGTGACCCCGGTGAAGGCATTGGCGACTATGCGGCCGAAAAGTGCGGAGACTGCGCAACCTTCGGACATAGTTGCCTTCATTTGGGACCAGAATGGGGCGATGGATAAGGACGAGCTCGTCACGCTGCTCTCAACGGAAGGACTGCGGCTCCTTGACGAGTTGCCCCCCTACGGTTGCGCCGATGGCGTGGTGCGCGTGGTGAGCGAACTGCGGGCTGCCGGACATTCCGCCTCCCTCGTCGCGGCGGTGCTCACGCAAGCACGCCTGCGCAAGCGGGCCGCCGTAAAATTTGGCGAGTTCGCGCAGCGGATGCTGTTCACCGACGCCGGACTTGAGCAGGCAACCAGACTGTCCGTGGCGGCACTGCACGCCAACCGTTACCGTGCGGCGGGCCTGCAGCGGGTGGCGGATCTCGGCTGTGGAATCGGCGGGGACGCCCTCGCCATGGCCGCTCTTGACCTCGACGTCACTGCGGTCGAACTCGATGAACTCACCGCGGCGATTGCGGCGTACAACCTGGCACCGTGGCCAAACGCTCAGGTCGTTAACGCTGACGCCACCGGCGTTGACCTCACCGGGTTCGACGGAATTTGGCTTGACCCAGCCCGGCGAACAACCGCCAGCGGTGCGACGATTCATCGCTCACGAAACCCGAACGATTGGTCCCCTTCTCTCGATGTGGCGTTCGAAAGGGCCGAGAGAATCCCCACCGGCATCAAGCTCGGCCCAGGAGTCGATCGGGAAATTATTCCATCCGACGCCGAAGCCCAGTGGGTATCGGTTGACGGCGACGTGGTTGAACTTGCCCTCTGGTTCGGAATTCTGGCGCGCCCCGGCGTGCGGCGTGCGGCCACGGTGATCGGGGCTCACGGCAAAGCCGAACTTGTCTCAAACTCTGACAGCGACGACGTTGACGTACGCGAACTCGGCGAGTTTATGTACGAACCGGATGGTGCGGTCATCCGAGCACGCCTCATCGGTGATCTTGGCCGCCAGCTTGGTGCGGGCATGGTGAGTGAGGGCATCGCTTGGCTCACCTCCGCGGATGCCGTGGACACCCCCTTTGCTTCGCGCTTTCGGGTGAAGGAGTGCATCCCCTATGACGTGAAAGCACTCAAGCGGCTGGTCAAAGCTCACGACATCGGCGTTCTCGAGATTAAGAAACGCGGCGTCGATGTCGACCCGGCTGCACTGCGGAAGACACTCGCCCCGAAGGGCAAGAATCATGCGACCATCATCCTCACTCGCGTACAGGGCAGACGCAGCGCCCTTCTTGCCGATCGCGACTAGGAGTGCGATGGCAATATTAAAGCTGCACCCTTTTCATTTGGGGAGTAACCTGATTCGCGGAAGGAGGCTCTCATGATGCTTCGTGGTGCGATCGACTGGACGAGACAACACCTTCTGAGCGTGAGCCTCGGTACTGGTTTTGTCGCCGCTCACGGTGCCGCCTACGCGTTTTTCGCTGGCCGCAATCCATACAGTGAGACCATTTTTCCGCCCTGTATTCTGCTGCATTTTACCGGGCTTCAGTGCCCAGGGTGCGGTGGGACCCGAGCAATGTTTTCCCTTCTGCACGGCGACGTCGCCACCTCCCTAGCTATGAATCCGCTCGTAATCGCCGGCTACGTTGCGGTCGCAGTTTCACTCTTCGGAATCTTTCTTGACCAGCGAGGTCGTCAGCAGTACGCGCGGGCGCTCTACTGGGTCGCCGGCTCCGTGGCGATTGGTGCCGCTCTCTGGAGCACCGTGATTCGTAACCTCATTCCTTAGGCGATCGCGCTAGCCAGCGCACGGGTGCCCGGCGACTGCGAACCAAAGGCAATCCAGGGGTGACGAGAAGCTCAGAGAAATGCCGTCTAAGATCCCGGCATCGAGGAGAAAAACGGCAACATTAGCAACGGTGACAGTGCTATCAAGAACAAGAAGATCCACATCACGATGGAGAGCGCGGCGCTCGCGTATCCCGTGATGAGCCCGGTAAGAGCCATCCCTTGCGCCGTCTCGCGCTTGCGCCCAAGGTGCCCGAGCACAATTCCAGCGATACCGAAGAGAACTCCGGCACCGTAGCAGCAGGAAAGTACCAGCCCAACAATTCCGAAGATCATGGCCAAGAGACTGAGTGTCGTCGTTGGCTTGGGCGCGCCCGCCGCGTAGGGATACGCAGCGGCTGGAGCATAGGCGGGAGGTGCTGGTGGCAGTGCCGCCGGTGGCGCGAGGGCTGCGGACGCAACGGCTGGCGGCGCCACAATGGGTGGCACGACAGGTGCATTTACCTCGGCTACCGGCTTCTCCGTCGCCGACTGCTTGGCGGCCGGAGTTTTGGCAACCGGAGCTTTGGCGGCCGGAGTCTTAGCAGCTGGGCTCTTCCCGGTTGGTGTTTTTGGCCCGTAAGGGCCTGCGGACGACTATGGCTGATCCTGCGGTGCGTCTTTCGGCATAACTCTTCCTGGCAACCTTCGCTCGTGGGCAAAACAATGTTGAGGCCCCGACTTTACTCAGTCGAAGGGCCTCAACATGACAAACCCATGAAAAATGGAACTTTCGTTACGTACTTAGTATCCGAAGTTCGAGTAAGTGGTGACGCCGGGGATGAAGGAAAGCAGCGCCGGTGACACCGCCAAAATAATCCAGGTAATGACGGCCAGTCCGGCGCCGACAAATCCGGTGATCAAACCGGTCATCGCCATTCCGCGAGCGTTCTCCTTCTTCTTTCCGAGGAAGCCCATCACGATGGCGCCGACAGAGAAGAGGAAACCAGCGCCGAAGCAGCATGCCAAGAGCACGCCGATAATGCCAGCGATCATCGAGAGCAGGCTGAGGACGGTGGACGGTTTCGCTGGGGTGACACCCATGGGAGCTGCGGGAGGAGTTGGTGGCACCGGTGGCTGGTCAGGAACAATTGGGTCGGTCATCATTTTCCCCGATACTTAGTGATCTGGCGCTGGCGGCCGTTCAGATAATTTCCGAACGAGCCAATAGTGGCATTCCCGACTACAGGTGTCAACGCAGGCAAGCCTCGCGCAATCGCAAAACCCCAGCGGAGGACAGCATTCACGCTTGGATTTCGGTTACCGGCAGTGTCGAGTCAGCACCAAACCCCATGCCAGAAGGCGCATGCCCCGCCATGATGAGTTGTGCCCCCAGCGCGGCAATCATCGCACCGTTGTCGGTGCAGAGCCCCAGCGGCGGGATACGAAGTTCGACACCAGCCTTCGCGCACCGCTCCGAGGCAACTTCACGCAGCCGCGCATTAGCAATCACACCGCCGCCCAGGAGGAGACGCGGCACCCCGTAATCCGCACACGCGGCGAGCGCCTTCGTGATGAGAACGTCGACGACGGCCTCGCGAAAGCTCGCCGCAACGTCTGCGACGGGCACCTCGGCTCCGTCATCCCGCACTTTCTCGACCATTCTTGCCACGGATGTCTTGAGGCCAGAGAACGAGAAATCGTACCTGTGCTTGTCCATGTCTTTCGGGAGACTGAGTCCGCGGGGAAACCGAAGGGCAGTCGCATCTCCGTCGCGTGCGACACGATCGATGTGCGGACCACCGGGATACGGCAGACCCAACAACCGTGCGACCTTGTCAAAGGCTTCGCCGGCGGCATCATCGATTGTTTCGCCTAACAGCTCGACATCGGAGATGAGGTCGCGCGCGAGCAAGAGGGACGTGTGGCCTCCCGAAACCAGGAGGGCGATGGTCGGGTACTCGAGCTCATCACCTGAGAGAACATCCACCCCAACGTGGCCCACCAGGTGATTGACAGCGTAGAGGGGGGTGTTAAGAGATATTGACAGCGCCTTGGCCGCCGCGATTCCGACCATGAGCGCGCCAGAGAGGCCAGGGCCGCTCGTGACGGCGATGGCATCCAGTTCCTGTAATGTGACCCCCGCTTCGGCGAGTGCGGCTGCGATTGCCGGCTCCAGCGCCTCAAGGTGCGCCCGTGCTGCGATCTCTGGAACGACACCGCCATACCGCGCGTGTTCTTCCATCGACGAGGCGATCACGTTGGCGAGCAGAGTGGTGCCGCGAACGATGCCGATTCCCGTCTCATCGCAGCTCGTCTCGATTCCGAGAACCAGGGGCTCGCTCATTGTTTCTCTCCCCCCACATCCTGTTGCTGGTGCGATGAGGGAGTTTCGGTGGGGGCAAACGCGGCCTCGCGGCGCGCGGGGATGAGGCACATCACCAGGGCGTCAACGTTATCTGGCTGGTAGTAGCGTTTGCGCACCGCAATCTGCTCGAACCCGAGAGATCGGTACAGGCTTTCTGCGCCCGGATTGTCTGCTCGAACTTCAAGAAATACTTCGGTTGCACCGCGCTTCATTGCCTCGTTGATGAGCGTGCGCACAATGGTACGGCCCAGTCCAGCGCGGCGAGCCGTCGGCGCCACCGCGATGGTCTGGATGTCCGCTGTAGCGGAACAGCTCGGTGCGTGGAGGCCCGCATAAGCCTCGATCAGCTTTGGTGTCTCTGGTCTGAACGCGACCACATACCAACAGTGGTCGCTCGAGAGCTCCCCCATCATGCTGTCTGCCGACCACGCATCCGTACCAAAAACGCTGTTTTCGAGCTGCATGATGCTGTCGAGATCCGCGGCTACTGCCCGCCTGAGTTGCCACGCCATCAGCTCACCCGCTTGGGTGCCGATGCGAGTGTGACGTCGGGGGAACGTAAATAGAGTGGCTCGGCAGCGGCGAACCCTCGGCCCTGTGATGCCAGTGCCTCCGCCAAGGCTCCGACGGATGCCGCAGAAACCCAGTCCGCGTCCACACGACCGTAACCTACTATCTCGGTTACTCGGGTGGGGATGTCCGCGGGGCGATCCAATCCGGGCTCCGCGGCTCGCAGGGGTATGAACGAAGCGTCGGCACCAAGGTAGGCGGACCAGTAGCGTTCCTGCCGACGAGCATCCGTCGTCACGAGCAGCGGACCCGACGCACCCGAACGGTAATACCCGAAAGCCACAGCGTCATGACTCACCACGCGCAGCAGCGGAAGGTTGGCACCCAGCGCGAACGTAGTCGCCGCGGCAATCCCGACCCGCAGCCCGGTGAACGGGCCGGGCCCCATACCGATGGCGACACCGGTCAGCTGCGGCACGGTCACGCTCGCGACGTCAAGGCACTCGCTGATGAGTTCACCTATCACTTCCGCGTGGCGGCGGGTGTCGTCGACAGAACGCTCAACGCACACTCCCTTAGCCCCGTCGATGACGGCGACACTCGTACCTGCCGAGGTGTCGATCGCGAGAAGCATGCCTACAGCCTAAAGTCTGTGAAACGCGGACCGTAGCCGATAATGGTGACCTCACGAGGCTCCGGCAGGTCGAGATCGAAGTTGTCGCCGTCCGACTCGCCGGTTGGCCGCTGGATGCCGATCTCTAACCACGAGTCGGTGACCCCCTCGAGCATTCCCGCCGCCCATTCGACAATCACAATCGACCCCTCAAAGTCGAGATCGAGGTCGTCAAGTTCGGCCGGGCTGGAAAGCCGATAGGCATCCACGTGCACGAGCGGTGCTCCCGCCCCGCGAGGATGAGTGCGCGCGAGCACAAAAGTTGGGCTCGTGACCGCCCCGCGAACACCCAGTGCGGCCCCGATGCCGCGAGCGAGCGTCGTCTTTCCTGCCCCCAGTTCGCCATTGAGCGCGACCAGATCACCCGCCGTCAAGTGAGCGGCGAGGCGCGCGCCCAACTCTTCCATTTTCTCCGGAGTCGAAACGGTGAGCTGCATCAGTGACCACCGACGAATCTTCGCTCGATCCTCGCACCCAGCCGCGCCACGATCTCGTAGTCGATCGTTCCCGCAGCATCCGCCCAGTCCCTGCTGGACGGCACCCCGCTCGCCGGGTCACCAAACAGCACGGCGCGGTCCCCCACGGCCACTGGCGCGTCTCCAACGTCCACGACAAACTGGTCCATCGCGATAATTCCCGACACCGTGAATCGCTCACCGTTGATAGAAACCGGCCCACGGTCGGAGGCGTGGCGAGGGACGCCATCCGCATAACCCAACGGCACGAGTGCTAGCGAGGTCTCTCGTTCGGTGCGATAGGTGAACCCATACGAGACCCCGCAGCCCGCGGCGACGCGCTTGACCGACAGGATGGCTCCACTCAATTCGAGCGCGGGGGTCAGCCCAAAATCTGACGGGGCGGAATCGGCAAACGGCGAGAGCCCGTAACAGCCCAAGCCCACCCGCACCATGTTGTATCGGGCCGCCGGGCGTCGAAGCGTGCCCTCCGTGGCGGCCATGTGTAAAAGTTCTGGCTCGACGCCAACGGAGGCCGCAACCGCTCTCGCCCGCTCGAATTCCTCGAGTTGAGACGCATCCGCTTCCTCGCCAGCGTTGGCGAGATGGCTGAAGAGACCTCGCACTCGAGGCCCCCTCTTGGCCTGTAGCGCGCAGGCACGCTCAAACAATGCCGCCCAGAGATCGGGGGCAGAACCGTTACGCCCGAGCCCCGTATCGACCTTCACGTGCACAGCGCTCACGCCGGCTGCAGCCGCGCGCTCGAGCTCGGAAAGCGAACTGACCCCGACGTCAAGGCCAAGCTCGACCGCGGCCTGAAAGGTCTCACGAGGGCCATGCAGCCAGGTGAGAATGGGCGCCCTGATTCCGGCGTCGCGAAGCGCCCTCGCTTCCACCGCATCGACGACCCCGATCCAGTCCGCACCGCCGGCAAGGGCAGCATGCGCGACGGCCCCGGCGCCGTGCCCGTAACCATTCGCTTTCGTCACTGCCAGAAAGTGCGGGGTGCCAGCGACCCGACGCAGTATTTCGACGTTGGCAGAAATTGCGTTTAGGTCGATGATGGCTTCCCTGTGGGCACGCATGTCAGGCTGCCTCAGCAATCACATAGGCGATCGCAACACCCGCGTCGTGGCTCATCGAGAGGTGTATGTGCGTGATTCCTTTTGCTGCGGCGACCGCCCGGATACCGCCCGTCAAGGCGAAAGCGGGATTACGCTCGCCGTCCGAAACAATAGGCATATCATGCCACCGCACACCCTCCGAGGTTCCGAGTGCCTTGATGAGCGCCTCTTTCGCCGCAAATCGTGCGGCAAGAGAATGAGTGGTCAAGTGACGAGCATCGTGCCGCTGTTCGCTCTCAGCGAACAGACGATCGAGCAGCTTTGGAGTGCGAGCCACAGCGCGCTCAAACCTGGCCAGATCAACAATGTCGACCCCGATCCCCACAATCATGGGAAAGCCTCCCCGCACCAGTTGATATCCAGCAATGATCGACCGACCTACGCAACGGCGCTAGTAATTCAGGCTACTCAACAGTCACAGACTTCGCGAGATTTCGCGGCTGATCGACATCGAGCCCCTTCGCAGCAGCAAGCTCCATCGCAAAGATCTGCAGCGGCGCGAACTCCAGGAGCGGCTCCATCATCGTCGACGCGAGCGGAATGGTAAACACCTTGTCAGCGTAGGGCAGCACCGCTGCATCCCCAGCCTCGGCGATCGCCAGCACACGAGCCCCCCTGGCGCGAATCTCCTGAATGTTGGAGACCACCTTCGGATGCAGCGAATCCTTTCCGCGCGGGCTCGGCACAATCACAAAGACCGGCTGACCCGGCTCGATAAGAGCGATCGGACCGTGCTTGAGCTCGCCAGCCGCAAACCCTTCCGCGTGAATGTACGCGAGCTCCTTAAGCTTGAGGGCACCCTCAAGGGCGACCGGGTAACCCACGTGACGACCAAGAAAAAGCACAGCCCTCGTGTCGGACATCCAGTGCGCGAGTTCGCGAATCTCTTCGTGCTGCTCCAGCACCGTCGCGAGCTTCTCAGGAACCTCCTGAAGCTCGCCAAGAAGAGCGGATGCCTCTACCGGGTCGAGCGCGCCACGCACACGCGCAAGATGCAGCCCGAACAGGTAAAGAGCGGTGACCTGCGCGACGAGTGCCTTGGTGGACGCCACGGCGACCTCTGGGCCGGCGTGCGTGTAGATGACGGCATCCGATTCGCGCGCAATCGTGGCGCCAAAAGTGTTGCACACCGAAATGGTGACAGCGCCAACCTCAATCGCGTACTTCACCGCCATGAGCGTGTCCATGGTTTCGCCGGACTGGCTGATCGAAATAACAAGAGTCTTGCCATTCACCACGGGGTCTCGGTAACGGAACTCGTGAGAAAGGTCGACCTCAACCGGAATCCTTGCCCACTTCTCAATCGCATACTTGCCGATCATTGCCGCATACGATGCCGTGCCGCAGCCAAGAATCACGATGCGTTCGATCGTGCGAAAGGTCTCCTCGAGCGGTTCAAGCTCGGGGATGTTCACAACACCATCCGCGTGTCGCCCCAACATGGTGTTCGCGATCGCGTCGGGCTGCTCGCTAATTTCCTTGGCCATGAAGCTCGACCAGCCGCCCTTCTCAGCGGCGGAGGCATCCCAGGTGACCTCAAACTCTTCGGATTCGACCTCGACGCCGCCGAAGTCGGTAACCGTAACCGTGTCCGCGGTGATCGTCACAATTTGGTCCTGCCCGAGGGCAACCGCGCGTCGAGTGTGCTCGACGAACGCGGCAACATCCGACCCGAGAAAGTTTTCGCCGTCGCCAAGGCCCACAACAAGCGGAGAGTTCCGTCGCGCACCAACCACAACTCCTGGCTGGTCTTCGTGAAGCACTAGAAGAGTGAAAGCGCCGTGAAGACGCGCAACCACCGTGCGCAGGGCTTCCGTCACATCGTGAGTCTCCTGGAACGCGAAGCCCACCAAATGCGCGGCAACCTCACTGTCCGTTTCACTCGTAAACACGGTTTCGGGGTGTGCGGCAATCAGCTCAGCTTTGAGCTCCGCGAAGTTCTCGATAATGCCGTTGTGAATGAGAGCAAGCTTGCCGTTATCCCCAAGGTGCGGATGCGCGTTCTCGTCGGTGGGCCCACCGTGCGTCGCCCAGCGGGTGTGTCCGATCCCTGTGCCGCCATCTTCCATGGGCTTCGCGTCGAGGTCATCCACAAGCCTCTGGAGCTTTCCGGCACGCTTGCGCATCGACATCACTCCCGACGCACCGATGACCGCGATACCGGCCGAGTCATAGCCCCGATACTCGAGACGGCGAAGACCCCCGATCAGAACCTCGACTGACCGATTGCCACCTACGTAACCCACGATTCCACACATGGTCTGAATTTTATGTCACGTGAAGGAACGCACCCGACACTCGTGACGAGTATTCTGTTCTGGATGCCTGACCCAATGCCCACCAACGGCCACCTTTCGCCGTTCCTGGAAATCGATCGCTCCACGTGGGCAGAGCTTGCGCCGACGACGGAGCAACCATTGCAGTCCGATGAGTTGGCAGAACTGCAAGGGCTCGGTGACCTGCTCAACCCTCTCGAGGTTTCTGAGGTCTACCTCCCGCTCAGTAAACTCATCAGCCTGTACGCGGTGGGGGCGAAGCGGTTACATGCCTCCACGAGTAGCTTTTTGCGCCAACGCAGCACGAGCACGCCGTTCGTCATCGGAATCGCTGGTTCAGTGGCCGTCGGCAAGTCGACAACAGCCAGGGTGCTCCGCGAACTTCTCGGCCGCTGGTCAGACACCCCTCGCGTCGAGTTGGTCACCACGGATGGCTTCCTGCACTCCAACGCGGAACTTCAGCGTCGGGGCATCATGGATCGCAAAGGCTTTCCAGAGTCCTACGACCGCAGGTCACTCCTCCGCTTTGTCACCGAGGTTAAGAGTGGCGCCAAACAGGTGAATGCGCCTCTCTACTCTCACCTCACCTACGACATTGTTCCCGGTGAGAAGGTTGTCGTGCATCGGCCAGACATTCTGATTGTGGAGGGCCTCAATGTGCTGCAGCCCCCAGCGCAAGGTCACAAGCTTGCTGTGAGCGATCTTTTCGACTTCACCATTTACGTCGACGCTCGCACCTCAGACATCGCCACCTGGTACGAGGAACGCTTTCTTAGCCTTCGGCAGGGGGCGTTCGCGGACCCACAATCGTATTTTCACCGATACGCAAGCTTCAGCGAAACAGAAGCGCGCACTGAGGCTCGACGACTGTGGACAACAATAAATGAACCAAACCTGGTGCAAAACATCCTGCCCACGCGCGCGCGCGCGACGCTGGTCTTGCGCAAAGAAACGCGACACTCCGTCAACAGCGTGCTGCTACGAAAGATCTAGCTTCTGACCCTATTTCTTGGCTAAGCGTTTGCGCACAATGGCAGCAAGGTCATGAGCGATCTCGTCTGCGATCGACTGGTCGGATGCCTCCACCATGACGCGCACAAGAGGCTCGGTTCCTGATGGACGCAAGAGCACGCGGCCCTTCGCCCCCAGGCGTTCCTGAGCGACAACGACCGCTGCGGCAATCGCCTCATCGTCACCCAACGAGTGGTGATCAATGTCTTTCACATTGACCATAATTTGCGGGTACACGGTCATCACCGAAGCAAGCTCCGCCAGGGTTTTGCCGGTTCGAGCAATCTCCGCAGCCAGCTGAAGCCCCGTGAGTATCCCGTCACCCGTCGTCGCGTACTCCGTCATAATGACGTGGCCGGACTGCTCACCACCCAGACTCGCACCGCTTTCGGCAAGCGCCTCCAGCACGTAACGATCTCCGACTTTAGTTTCGATCATGGCGATGCCCTGCTCCGCCATCGCCATCCGCAGCCCTAGGTTGCTCATCACGGTGGCAACAAGAGTGTTGTGAGTGAGCTTTCCGCGCTCCTTCATGGAGAGCGCAAGGATGGCCATAATCTGGTCGCCGTCAATCACCCTGCCCGCCGCGTCAATCGCGAGGCATCGGTCGGCATCGCCATCGTGGGCAATACCCAGATCGGCGCCCGTCTCCACCACGGTACGTGCCAAGAGTTCCAGGTGCGTTGAGCCAACACCGTCGTTGATGTTCACCCCGTCGGGATCAGCACCAATGACCGTGAGTTTCGCACCCGCTTTGTTGAAAGCGTCGGGAGAAACACCCGCCGCAGCCCCGTGGGCACAGTCCACAACGACATGAACTCCCTCGAGTCGCACGGGCAAAGTGCCCAGCAAGTGAATAAGGTAGCGGTCTTCCGCATCAGCGAAGCGACGGATGCGGCCCACCTCGGCCCCGGTCGGAGCAATCGCGGGCTCGTCGAGCGCAGCCTCGATGCGGTCCTCTACGTCATCCGGAAGTTTCGTGCCACCAGCAGCAAAGAACTTGATCCCGTTGTCGGGCGCCGGGTTGTGTGACGCTGACACCATGACACCAAAGTCAGCGTTGAAGTCGGCGACGAGAAAAGCGAGCGCGGGAGTCGGAATCACCCCAGCGTCATAAACATCAACACCAGAGCTGGCGAGACCAGCAGCTATCGACGCGGCAATGAACTCGCCCGAAATCCGAGGATCCCGTGCAAGCACAGCCACCGGTCGCCGCCCCGAAGCACGCCGACCGTCAGCGTAACGCCCCTTGCCAAGCACCACGGCAGCAGCCTGGGCAAGGCGCAGAGAAAGCTCTACTGTCAGGGTCTCGTTGGCGAGACCCCGCACACCGTCCGTACCAAAAAGCCGGGCCATATCAGCACCGAATGGTGGTGATTAACGCTTCGAGAACTGAGAAGCCTTACGAGCCTTCTTAAGACCCGCCTTCTTACGCTCAATAACCCGAGCATCGCGACTGAGGAAGCCAGCCTTCTTCAACTCCGGGCGGTTGTTCTCCCGGTCGATCTCGTTGAGGGCGCGAGCAATTCCGAGACGGAGCGCACCGGCCTGGCCGGACGGACCACCACCGGTGATGCGGGCAATCACGTCATAGCTGCCAAGCAGATCCAAAACCTTGAACGGGTCATTGATGAGCTGCTGGTGAAGCTTGTTCGGGAAGTAGTTCGAAAGTTCCCGGCCGTTCACCATGATCGAGCCGGAACCCGGAATCAATCGAACGCGCGCGATCGCCTGCTTGCGACGACCGACCGCTGCACCTGGAACGTTAAGCACCGCGCGGGGCGCCTTCGTCTCAGCTATCGGAGCGGATTCGGTTGTAAAGGTTTGTGGAGTCTCCTCAGTCGCGTCAGCGACGGGGGCCTCGTTGTCGATGGAGTCTGAAATCTTCGCCATGAAAAATCCTTTGTTGTTCAGCCGGCGCTACTGCGCGACCTGGTTCAATGAGTAGGTCTTGGGCTGCTGAGCAGCATGTGGGTGCTCTGCACCGGCGTACACCTTCAACTTGGTGAGCTGGGTGCGACCGATCGAGTTCTTCGGAAGCATGCCGCGAACAGCCTTCTCGACGGCGCGCGTCGGGTGCTTCGCGAGCATCTGGGAGTACGTCGTAGAAGACAAGCCGCCCGGGTAACCGGAGTGGGTGTAAGCCTTCTTCTGCTCGAGCTTTGAGCCGGTGAGGGCGACCTTGTCGGCGTTGATGACGATAACAAAATCACCGGTGTCAACGTGCGGAGCGAAGGTCGCCTTGTGCTTGCCACGCAGAAGAATGGCAACGTGACTGGCCAAACGACCGAGCACTACATCCGTCGCGTCGATCACCAACCAATCGCGCGTGATCGTTTCTGGCTTGGGTGTAAAGGTACGCATAGTAGCGGTACTGCTTTCTGTTCGAAGGGAGTTGTTCGTGAATCCCACTCCGTGGCCGTTCGGTGCGCAGAATGCGTGGAGAACGAATCCGGTGGAGGGCTCAACTTCGGGTAGCCCAATGTGCAGGCACCAAGGGTCAACTCTAGCTCACCCACCATGTCTGGGTCAAACGGAAGCCGTCACGTGACCGAGGTCATTCTGGTTCTGTAAGCGGCTCACGTCTGGCCCTGGTCTGTTCTGCGCGAGCGGCGAGACCAGCATCGTCGGGGTAGCCGACCTCCACGAGAGTCAGACCCTTTGATGGAACAACCTTGAAGTCGCTCGTTCGCTCACGCGCAGCCCTGATCTCGAGGAGTTGTGCTGGTGCGAGTTTGGCTTCACCCACCGCGATAGTTGCCCCCACCAGAGCACGCACCATGCTGTGGCAAAAAGCATCAGCCTTCACCTGCGCAACCAAGACACCGCTCGAATCCCGCTCCCATGTGAAAACCTGAAGAGTTCGGATGTTCGTGGTGCCCTCACGCGACCTGCAAAAAGATGTCCAATCATGCAACCCCGCCAAGGTGCCCGCGGCCTCATTCATGGCAAAAACATCCAGCGATGCCGGATACCACAGCGTGTTCATCCGGTGGAGCGGGTTGCGAGGTGAATGTGCATCGGCCACCCGATATTCGTATTGGCGCCACGTTGCCGAGAACCGCGCATCGAAGCCAGGGGGCGCGATGCTCGATCGACAGACCCAGACATCGGTATCGAGCCCCGCGATCCCATTGAGTCGCTGTGCGATAGCGGCGGCACCTCCGGCGGCACGGTTGCGACAGAAACCCACCAGTTGCGCCTCGGTCAGATCCAGGTGTGCAACCTGTCCGAGAGCATGCACACCGGCATCCGTGCGTCCGGCCACGGTGAGAGTCGGCGGCTCGCCAAGTCGTCCAAAAATGGTAGCCAAGGCATCCTCAAGTACACCCTGCACCGTACGTAGCTGCGGCTGCCTGCCCCAACCATGGAACCTTGTTCCGTCATACGAGATGTCGAGTCGCACGCGCGTCATGGCAGTATCGTCACCGTGTTCACTGTTCTCGATGCCCGTTGCCACACGCCGAGTCTACTGAGCGGGCATCATGCTTCCTACTGCAATTGACTGAGTGCTCCTGAGCGGGGATGCTTAGAAATTGATGGCAACGAAAACTCCCCCTCCTGAAACCAAAGGTGTTGCAGTAAAGGGTGCCGCGGTAAAGGGTAAACCCGCACCCGCACCCGCAAAACCCACACGTGCAGTAGCCAAGTTCAAGCCAATGCCGGTGGCACCGCCCGCACGCTTTTCCGGTCTCGACGGTCTTCGGGCCATCGCCGTGATCACCGTGATTTTGTTCCACCTCACGCCCGGAGCCATGCCGGGCGGCTACCTCGGCGTCGACATTTTCTTCGTGATCAGCGGATTCCTGATCACGGCGCTCCTTATCCGCGAGCGTGACAAAACGGGGCGTATCCGCCTGCTCGAGTTTTGGCGCCGCAGAGCGCGGCGGCTCCTCCCCGCCCTCGTTCTCCTGGTGTTAGTGTCCTGCAGCGTCGCTCTGTTAGCCGGTGGCAACGTGCTCATCGGGCTAGGTCGTCAGGTGCTCGGCGCAGCAACCTTCAGCAGCAATTGGCTGTCGATCGCTGCGGGTTCCAGCTACTTCTCGGAGTCAAATCCGGAACTCTTCCGCAACCTCTGGTCGCTCGCCGTCGAGGAACAGTTCTATCTCGTCTGGCCGGTTGCTATCGTCGCACTTCTGTTCGTGCGCAGCACCACTATTCGGTGCCTCGTCGTTGGGATTTTGGCGATCGGCGCGGCACTCGCCATGGCGCTCATCTATGTGCCGGGCGGGGACGCAACTCGGGTGTACTACGGCACCGATACCCACAGTTTTGGTCTCGCCATTGGGGCGGTGCTCGCACTCGTCAGCCGGCAGTGGTGGCCCTCGCCTCTCGAGTGGCCACGTTGGCTGCGCGTAGCCCTCTCGACGGCGGGCGCGATAGCCGTCGCTTGTCTCATCGCAGCCTCACTGACCCTCCCAGCGGATTCCGACCTTACTTATCAAGGCGGACTCGCCGCCGTAGCGGTTCTCTCCGCCGTGGCGATTGCCGGCGCCACGATGCCCGGCTCGCTGTTGGGACGGCTCCTCGACGCTGGCCCACTGCGCTGGGTGGGCGAACGATCGTATGGTCTCTACCTCTGGCACTGGCCGGTGTTTGTACTCACCGTTGCTCTCTTGCCAGGCTTTGCACTGGTCGGTCCCAGCGCATGGGCGTTGGGTGGTATCGCGCTCGTGATCACGGTACTGGCCTCCGCACTTTCTTACCGCTATCTTGAACAACCGATCCGAAGGAATGGCTTTCGGGCCTCGCTTCGCGCCGCACTCTCCACGTGGTCGAACCGCCAGCGTTGGACACGACCCAACGGATGGCGCAGAGCAGTCCCGAGAATGGCACTCGGAATGCTCGCACTCAGCCTCGTAGCTGGAACGGTGGTGGCAACTGGTTTCTCTCTAACCCAGGATCCCGGGGCGACTGACGCTCAAGTTTTCATTGAGGCTGGCCAGTCCATCGCTGCACCGCCACACGTATTCTCGCCGCCGCCAATAGCTGAAAAGCATGTTCCCGCCGTCATCCCTGGTGGTGACCAGATCACGGCAATCGGTGACTCTGTGATGTTGGCTTCTGCCCCCGAGCTTGTTCGGGCGTTTCCTGGCATCTCCATCGATGCGACGGTGTCGCGCCAGCTCCGACAGGCACCCGACATCGTTGCCGCCCTGAAAGCTGCGGGCAGCCTCCGACCGACCCTGCTTCTCGGGCTCGGCACTAATGGTCCGATTGACAGTGCTGTGCTGGATAGGGTACGCCAGATCGTTGGCCCGGAGCACCAGATCGTGGTGGTGAATGTTCAGGCCCCTCGCTGGTGGACTCCCGGGGTGAACACCGCCTTGAGCGCCTTCGCCGTGCAATATCGCAACGTTGAACTGGCAAACTGGCAGAGCGCCATCCAAGGCAACATTAAGACCTTAGCCCGCGATCAGATCCATCCTGGCGACGCCGGTGGCGCCATCTACGCCAGCACGGTGCGCGACGCTCTGCAGCGGCTCGCTGAACTTCCCCCGGTACTCTCGGCGAAAGAGTACGGATTGGCACCTCACCCGTCCTAGCTCCGCGAGTGCAGGCTTCATCTAGCCGATGATTTGTCGCCAACCACCTGCACTTAAAGCACGAATGGCTCCGAGCCGGTTTCCGGGTCGGAGCCATTCGAATAAGAGTTACTTGCTTTCGTCTTCAGATCCGGTGTCGCCAGCCTCAGCGGCTGCCTCGTCGGTCGCTGCCTCGTCGGCAACCTCGGTCTCGACTGCCTCAGTCTCCGCTGCCTCCGCCTCAACTACCTCATCGGCAACGGCGTCCTCAGCAACTACTTCGTCTACAACTTCTTCAGCGGGCGCCTCGTCGACGGGAGCGGCCTTGGGCTTCTTCGTCTCTGACTTGGCGCGCGGCTTGGCATTCACAGGCTCGAGAACGAGCTCAATTTGCACCATTGACGCGTTGTCACCCTTGCGGAAACCGAGCTTCGTGATGCGAGTGTATCCACCCTCGCGGTCAGCGACGAGTGGTGCGATCTGTGTAAACAGCTCGTGCACGACACTCTTGTCACCGATGACGGCAGCCACGCGGCGACGCGCGTGCAGGTCGCCACGCTTGGCGAACGTCACCAGACGCTCGGCCACGGGGCGAAGGCGCTTGGCCTTCGTTTCTGTGGTCTTGATGCTCTTGTGCGTGAAAAGAGCGGCGGCAAGGTTTGCAAGCATCAGGCGCTCGTGAGCCGGTCCACCACCGAGACGCGGGCCCTTAGTTGGGGTTGGCATTATTGGTTTTCTCCAGAATCAGGTTGGTCAGGGCCGAGCTCAGTTGCTCTCGTCGTCGTCGTAGCCACTGTAGAAGTGGGCTCCGTCGAATCCGGGAACGGTGTCCTTGAGGGAGAGGCCGAGCTCAACGAGCTTGTCCTTGACCTCATCGACCGACTTCTGGCCGAAGTTGCGAATGTTCATGAGCTGCGTCTCTGAAAGGGCAACAAGCTCGCTTACCGAGTTGATCCCCTCACGCTTGAGGCAGTTGTAGCTGCGCACCGAAAGATCGAGATCCTCGATGGGCATGCTCAACTCGCTAGAGAGAACGGCGTCGACCGGCGCGGGGCCGATCTCGATACCCTCTGCGGCGGTGTTGAGCTCGCGAGCGAGACCAAACAGCTCAGTCAGTGTGCGGCCCGCCGAGGCGATTGCATCGCGTGGTGTGATCGCATTCTTCGTCTCGACGTCGACGACGAGGCGGTCGAAGTCCGTGCGCTCACCGGCACGAGTTGCCTCGACGCGGTAGGTCACCTTGAGAACGGGTGAGTAGATCGAGTCGATCGGAATCTGGCCGGCTTCGCTGAACTCGTTGCGGTTCTGCGTCGCAGACACGTAGCCGCGGCCACGCTCAATGGTGAGTTCCAGTTCGAAACGCGCCTTGTCGTTGAGAGTCGCAATGATCAGCTCAGGGTTGTGAATTTCGACACCCGCCGGAGCAGAAATGTCGGCAGCCGTAACCTCACCAGCGCCCTGCTTGCGCAGGTACGCGGTGATCGGTTCATCATGCTCACTGGAGACAACGAGTCCCTTGATGTTCAGGATGATCTCAGTGACATCTTCCTTCACGCCTGGGATGGTGCTGAACTCGTGAAGCACTCCATCGAGTCGGATGCTGGTGACCGCCGCGCCCGGAATGGACGACAGCAGGGTGCGGCGAAGTGAGTTACCAAGGGTGTAACCGAAGCCGGGTTCAAGCGGTTCGATGATGAACCGGGAACGGAACTCGGAGATGTTTTCTTCAGTCAGGGTCGGGCGCTGTGCAATGAGCACGGTTTATTCCTTTCGGCGAAGTGTCCGCTTTTTGACACTTGTGCTTTCGACAAGGTGGCTGGCCTGTCGGTCTATTGAGTTGTGTGCTGGTGCGCTGGAGCTTTGGATGAAGGCCATTTCTGGCCTTCATCGCGACGCCAGCACCGACGGACTCTGTCCGTCGGAAATGACGAAGTTTCTAACTAAACGCGACGACGCTTCGGCGGGCGGCAACCATTGTGCGCCTGCGGAGTGACATCGTTGATCGAACCAACCTCAAGGCCCGCGGCCTGAAGTGAACGGATCGCGGTCTCACGACCGGAACCTGGTCCCTTAACGAAAACGTCGACCTTCTTGACACCGTGTTCCTGCGCATGGCGAGCAGCAGACTCTGCTGACATCTGCGCGGCGTACGGCGTGGACTTGCGGGATCCCTTGAATCCCACAACGCCTGAGGACGACCACGCGAGCACTGCGCCGGTGGGGTCGGTGATGGTGACGATCGTGTTGTTGAACGTCGACTTGATGTGGGCCTGGCCCACTGCGACGTTCTTCTTTTCCTTGCGACGCGGCTTGCGGGCCGCGGTCTTGGGTGTTGCCATGTTGGTGGTCTCCTGTCGAAATCTTTAGGGAGGGCCGCGTTTAGCGGGCCTTCTTCTTACCGGCGACGGTGCGCTTCGGTCCCTTGCGGGTGCGGGCGTTTGTCTTCGTGCGCTGACCGTGCACGGGGAGGCCCTTACGGTGCCGGATTCCCTGGTAGCTTCCGATTTCGACCTTGCGGCGGATGTCGGCGGCAACCTCACGGCGAAGGTCACCCTCCACCTTAAAGTTCACTTCGATGTAGTCGCGGAGAGCAACCAGCTGGTCGTCAGTGAGATCCTTGACGCGAATCTCTTCGCTGATGCCGGTGTCGGCGAGGGCCTTACTTGACTTGGTGCGACCAACTCCGTAGATGTAGGTCAATGCGACGACCACACGCTTATCGCGGGGAATGTCGACTCCTGCTAAACGAGCCATTCTGGCTACTCCTGTTTATTCAGTGGAGGTGTGGAGCAGAATCTGTACACCGGCCTCCACCGATGGTCCCCCCGCGCCGCGTTCGAAAACGCCATACGGTTCTGATTCTGCCGTTCTTTGTATTGAGTTGTAAAACGTGTGCTGATACAGCCGAGCGAATCAGCCCTGACGCTGTTTGTGACGCGGGTTCTCGCAAATGACCATGACGCGGCCGTTACGGCGAATCACCTTGCATTTGTCACAGATCTTTTTAACGCTGGGGTTGACCTTCATGAGTGTTACCTTTTCGCTGTCGTCGTACCCGCGGGGTGCCGTGGGTCGTTACTTTCCGGCAGTCAGTTCTACTTGTAACGGTAGACAATCCGCCCACGCGTAAGGTCGTACGGGCTTAGCTCCACAATCACTTTGTCCTCCGGGAGGATTCGGATGTAGTGCTGGCGCATTTTGCCCGAGATGTGAGCGAGAACGCGGTGGCCGTTGGTCAACTCAACGCGAAACATCGCGTTGGGAAGTGCCTCGACTACCGATCCCTCGATCTCGATAACGCCGTCTTTTTTTGCCATAACTCGCTAACGTGAGTGATTCTGATTGCTGGTCCTGCGGTGGATTTTCGGTATCGTTGGCGTGCGAATACGCAGCGCCGAGACACCAAGGATCCATCTTAGGCTATTTTACCGATCGTCGGCAAGTTCAGATTACTGCTGCGCCAGCTGATGCCGACGGGATGACGATGCCGCGCTGTGCGAGGCCGGAAAGTATGCGCTCAGCAACAACGTCGACATCGCCGATTCCGTCGACCGTGACAAGCAGGCCACGGTCACCGTACACCTGGATGAGCGGCGCTGTCTCGCGCAGGAACACATCCTGACGGTGCCGGATGGCATCCTCAGAGTCGTCAACCCTGCCCTGCTCCATGGAACGCTTTCGCAATCGGGCAACCACAATTTCGACATCCGCGACCAAACGGATGACGGCATCGAGGCCTTGATGCTTCTCGCTGAGAATCTCGTCGAGAAACTGAACTTGCGCCGTCGTGCGCGGATAACCATCGAGCAGGAAGCCGTGCTTGGCGTCAGGTTCTTCGAGTCGCGACCTCACGAGCTCGTTGGTCAGCGAGTCTGGAACGTAATCCCCTGCATCCACGATGCTCTTGACTTCGATCCCCAGCGGGGTCTCGTTCTTGATGTTGTAGCGGAAGATGTCGCCCGTTGCGATTGCGGGGACCCCAAATAGTTCAGACAACCGTGCTGCCTGGGTCCCCTTGCCTGCCCCTGGGGGGCCAATGATCAGGAAACGTCCACCGGCAGGCTGAGCTTCTTCAGTGTGAGCCTTGGTGCCACTCATCGCAGGAGACCCTCATAGTGCCGCTGCTGCAACTGAGCATCAATCTGCTTCACCGTTTCGAGACCGACACCCACGATGATGAGAATACTTGCCCCACCAAACGGGAAGTTCTGGTTAGCTCCGAACCAACTGAGTGCAAACAGCGGTATCAGAGCGACAAGTCCCAGATACAGCGAACCAGGAAGCGTGATCCTCGTCAAAACGTAGTCGAGGTATTCTGCGGTCGGACGGCCGGCCCGGATGCCGGGAATGAATCCGCCGTACTTCTTCATGTTGTCGGCAACCTCTTCAGGGTTGAACGTGATCGCGACGTAGAAGTACGTGAAGCCAATGTTCAGCAGGAAGTACACGAGCATGTACAGCGCGCTGTCACCGGAGCGGAGGTTGTCCGTAATCCACGACACCCACGCTGCCGGGGCCTCGCCCGCCGCAGGCTGGTTGAACTGTGCAACCAAGGCCGGCAAGTACAACAGGCTCGAGGCGAAGATCACGGGGATCACACCCGCCATGTTGACCTTGATCGGGATGTAGGTGTTGTTGCCACCATACGTGCGTCGACCCACCATGCGCTTGGCATATTGCACGGGGATTCTGCGCTGAGACTGTTCGACGTAGACAACGAGAGTCATGATGAACATTCCCATGATGAGCACCAACAGGAAGACGTTGAAGCCCTTCGACACCTGGATGCCCCACAACGCGGTCGGGAATTGTGCCGCGATGGAGATGAAGATCAACAGCGACATTCCGTTGCCGATACCGCGCTCGGTGATCAACTCACCCATCCACATGATGAGCCCAGTACCGGCCGTCATGGTGATGACCATGAGAAGGATGACGTACCACGAGTCATTCGGGATCAACTTGCCGCACAGCCCGGACGAGTTCGGGAACAGAGCGCCACTCCTTGCGACCGTGACGAGCGTCGTCGACTGGAGGATGGCAAGTCCAATGGTCAAGTAGCGCGTGTACTGTGTGAGCTTCGCCTGACCGGCCTGACCCTCTTGATACAGCGTGTCAAAGTGTGGGATGACCACGCGCAGCAACTGAACAATAATCGACGCCGTGATGTACGGCATGATTCCCAGCGCGAAAATGGACAGCTGCAGCAGTGCGCCACCGCTGAAGAGGTTGACCAGGTCGTAGAGGCCCGTGGTGCTGGAATTAGCACCAAGACACTTCTGAACCTCTGTGTAGTCAACAAACGGTGTCGGGATGAATGACCCAAGCCGGAACAGCGCAACGACGCCCAGCGTGAAGCCAATCTTCCTGCGAAGATCGGGCGTACGGAAGATCCGTATGATTGCGCCGAACACTAGGCCTCCTGAATTTAAGGGTAATGCAGTTCCAGTGCCCCTTGCGGGGCACTGTCACAGCTCAAAGCGGGCAATTCGGATGGCGGGCCATCCGGCCAGCTCACTTGACTGAGCCGCCTGCGGCCACAATCTTCTGTTCAGCTGAACTGGAGATCTTGTCGACCGCAACATTCAGCTTAACGTCAATATCTCCGCCACCAAGAACCTTGACCTTCTCGTTCTTGCGAACAGCACCCTTCGCGACGAGGTCACTCACCGTGACGTCACCGCCCTTGGGGTACAACTCGGCAAGACGCTCAAGGTTCACGACCTGGTATTCAACGCGGAACGGGTTCTTGAACCCGCGCAGCTTCGGAGTGCGCATGACGCTGTTCAGGTTTCCACCTTCGAGGCCAACGCGCACTTGGTAGCGAGCCTTCGTGCCCTTGGTTCCACGACCAGCAGTCTTACCCTTTGAGCCTTCACCGCGACCGACACGAGTCTTAGCGGTTTTGGCTCCAGGGGCGGGACGCAAGTGGTGCATCTTCAGGACCTGCGGGCGGGAGACAACCTCTTTCGGGGCGGCCTTCTTGACAGGTGCCGTCTTCTTCGCAACAGGCTTCGACGTGGATGCCTTCGCATCAGATGCCTTC
>JBDSUT010000097.1:0-25169 GCA_039927595.1 Terrimesophilobacter sp. | reverse complement strand
GACTACTACCTCAAGCCCATGAACTGTCCAATGCACAACCTAATCTTCAGGGCACGCGGTCGAAGCTATCGGGAACTGCCACTTCGGTTCGCGGAGTTCGGCACCGTTTACCGGTACGAGAAGAGCGGAACGCTGTCTGGGTTGACTCGCGTGCGAGGTCTGACTCAAGACGACGCCCACATCTACGTCACTCCCGAGGATGTCAAGCCTGAACTCACTCGCCAGCTCGAGTTCGTGCTTGAGACACTTCGAGGCTACGGGCTCGACAACTTCTACCTTGAAATCTCCACGAAAGACCCCGAGAAGTTTGTAGGTAGCGACGAGCAGTGGGAGGTCGCCACACAAACTCTCCGTGAAGTAGCGGTGGCGTCTGGGCTCGAACTTGTCGAAGATCCGGGCGGGGCAGCTTTCTATGGCCCCAAAGTTTCAGTGCAGGCACGCGACGCGATCGGCCGCACGTGGCAGCTATCCACGGTGCAACTCGACTTTAATGGGCCAGAACTTTTCGACCTCGAATACACCGCATCCGATGGAACACGACAGCAACCGGTCATGGTTCACCGCGCTCTGCTCGGCTCGATCGAACGTTTCTTCGCGATACTTCTTGAGCACTACGCTGGTGCATTCCCGGTCTGGCTGTCTCCAGTTCAGGCGATTGGTATCCCGGTCGCCGAGGAGTATTACGACTACCTCAGTAATGTGATCGATCAGCTGAAAGCTGCCGGCGTGCGCGCCGAAGTCGATTTGTCCAACGACCGCATGCCGAAGAAGATCCGTAATGCCACTCTGCAGAAGATCCCGTTCCAGCTCATCGCGGGGGAGGAAGACCGTGCGGCTGGCGCCGTGAGCTTTAGGTTCCGCGACGGGCACCAGGAGAACGGCATTCCGATCGCTGAGGCGATTGCGCGCATCACGACGGCCATCGCGGATCACGCCCAGGTCTGATGATGTCGCACGAAGCATCCGAGTTTGAGGGTATTGAGGTCGAACACGCGGCCGATTTTGCTGGCGTTCCGGATGCCTTCCAGCGTCTGTGGACACCGCATCGTCTCGTCTACGTTCAAGACACGACGCAGCCAGACGAGCACACGTGCCCGTTCTGCGCTGCACCAAAAATGGACGACGAAAAGGCGCTCATTGTCGCGCGCGGCAAGCACGCCTTCGTTCTCTTGAACCTGTTCCCGTACAACTCTGGGCACCTTTTGGTGTGCCCATACCGTCATGTTGCGTTGTATGACGAAGCAACGGAAGAAGAAACCGCCGAGATTGCGAGCCTCACCCAGACCGCTATGAGGGTCTTGAGGGCTAACTCGAAGTGCGATGGTTTTAACCTTGGAATGAACCAAGGGGAGATCGCTGGCGCCGGAATTGCTGCCCACTTGCACCAGCACATCGTTCCGCGCTGGGCACTCGATTCGAACTTCTTTCCAATAATCGCCGGCACTAAAGCCATTCCGAAACTCCTGGGCGAGGTTCGGCGGGAGATCGCTGCGGCGTGGCCGACATAGAATAGAGGTATGTCTACGACCGATAACTCCACTGCAGAACTGGGCACCAACCGCGTCAAGCGCGGGCTGGCCGAAATGCTCAAGGGTGGTGTAATCATGGACGTCGTCAACGCCGAGCAGGCGAAGATTGCCGAAGACGCCGGTGCCGTTGCCGTCATGGCTCTTGAGCGCGTTCCCGCCGACATCCGCTCACAGGGTGGCGTTGCTCGGATGAGTGACCCAGACCTCATCGACGGCATCATCGAGGCAGTTTCTATCCCCGTCATGGCGAAGGCGCGCATCGGCCACTTCGTTGAGGCGCAAATCCTTGAAGCACTCAAGGTCGACTACATCGACGAGTCAGAGGTGCTGAGCCCTGCTGACTACATGAACCACATCGATAAGTGGAACTTCACTGTGCCCTTCGTGTGCGGTGCAACGAACTTGGGGGAGGCGCTGCGTCGCATCACCGAGGGTGCCGCGATGATTCGCTCGAAGGGCGAGGTGCACGGGGGACGTCTCAGAGGCGACCAAACACATCCGCACGATACTTGGTGAGATCAACGCCTTGAAGTCCAAGTCGAAGGACGAACTCTACGTCGCGGCGAAAGAACTTCAAGCCCCGTACGCTCTCGTCGCTGAAATTGCTGAAACCGGCAAACTGCCCGTTGTTCTCTTCACCGCCGGTGGAGTGGCAACCCCAGCAGACGCAGCCCTCATGATGCAGCTTGGTGCTGATGGCGTTTTCGTCGGCTCGGGAATCTTCAAGTCGGGTAATCCTGCACAGCGCGCTGCGGCAATCGTCAAGGCGACCACGTTCTTTGATGACCCGGCGATGCTCGCAGAGGTCTCTCGCGGACTCGGTGAAGCTATGGTCGGCATCAACGTTTCCGACCTTGCCGCTCCACACCGCCTCTCTGAGCGCGGCTGGTAAGCGCCGCTGACTAAAGGAACGACAACGTCTAATCCGAGAATCGGAGTGCTCGCTCTCCAAGGCGACTTCCGAGAACACCTCGCTCTACTCCATACCTTTGGGGCGGATGCCATGCCGCTTCGCCGTGCGAGGGAACTCTCCGAGGTTGATGGGCTGGTCATCCCGGGTGGGGAGTCAAGCGTCATCGACAAGCTCTCGCGAATCTTTGGACTGCGTGACCCGCTGCGGGAAGCGATCGTCTCCGGGCTTCCGGTCTACGGAACGTGCGCTGGGTTGATTATGCTCTCAACAAACATCCTGGACGGCATCGAGGGGCAAGAATGCTTTGGAGGGATAGATATTGATGTGCGGCGGAATGCTTTTGGTTCACAAACGGACTCGTTTGAGGTTGACTTAGTCGTTCCAGTTATCGGCGACCCACCACTGCACGCGGTCTTCATTCGCGCTCCAGTAGTGGAGCGAGTCGGTGAGAACGTCACAGCTCTGGCGACGCTCGATGACGGTCGTGTCGTCGCGGTGGAACAGGGCAATCTTCTCGGAACCTCGTTTCATCCGGAGATGACCGACGACCACCGCTTTCACAAGTATTTTCTTGAGAAGGTGCGTTTAGCACGCTGAATCGACATGCTTAGGGCATGAAGATCTACTCTGACTTTGCCCCGCGACGCGCATTTCAGATCGCAATCGATGTTCTAGCAATAGGCGCGATCGTGTTCGGACTCTGGCTGGGAACGTTCGTGACGACCGCGATCGCGGTTCTGGCTGATGTTGGCAAACAACTAGAAGACGCCGGAGCTGGATTCAAAGGAGCAATGACCGACGCGGGTGAAGCTCTGGGGACGATTCCCTTTGTTGGAGACGCAGCGCGTGCTCCGTTCGACGCAGCCAGCGACACGGGCACGGTGTTGGAAGGGGCAGGACAAACCACACAGGCATTCATCATGACCACCGCGGTGATAGCTGGATCCGTGGTTGCGGGCGTGATTGTTGTGACGGTGTTGTGGTTGTGGCTGAAGCGCCGAATTCATTTCATGGCGCGCGCAACCGAAGCTCTTCGAGTGGCACGCATGGGCGATGGGGGCGATCTGTTGGCTCTGCGAGCGCTGGTCAATGGGTCTAAAAAGGGACTCGCCATTATCGGTCCTCAACCGCTCAGGGCGTGGCGTGCCGGAGACCAGGTTGTTATTGAAAAGCTTGCTGATCTGGAGTTGCGTGAAGCCGGAGTTCGCATAGCTCGATAGAATCGACGGTGGTTCCAACGAAAGGCGCGGGTTGATGTCGAGGGAGACGAAGTGAGCGGGCATTCCAAGTGGGCGACCACGAAGCACAAGAAAGCCATCACTGACTCTCGTCGTGCGAAGTCGTTTGCGAAGCTCATCAAGAACATTGAGGTAGCAGCAAAGATTGGTGGGGCTGACCTTTCGGGCAACCCGACTCTCGTCGACGCCATCCAAAAGGCGAAGAAAACGAGCGTACCTAACGACAATATTGATCGCGCTGTCAAGCGCGGAGCCGGGCTCACCGGTGAGACCGTCGACTACCAGGAGATCATCTACGAGGGCTACGGCCCGCACGGTGTCGCGATTCTCATCGAGTGTCTGACAGACAACAGGAACCGCGCCGCTGCAGAGGTACGCACCATCATGTCGCGTAACGGCGGAACGATGGCCGACCCGGGCAGCGTCGCGTATAACTTTAACCGTAAGGGCGTGATTTCGATCACGAAGGCAGACGGTGTGAGCGAGGATGACATCCTGACCGCGGTTCTGGATGCCGGAGCAGAAGAAGTCAACGATCAGGGCGGCGGATTCGAAGTCATCACTGATCCCTCGCACCTCGTTGCAGCGCGCACGGCACTGCAAGACGCTGGTATCGACTACGACTCCTCCGAGGCCGAGTTCGTGCCAAATCTCACGGTCGACGTTGATGCAGAAACTGCACGCAAAGTTTTTCGACTGATTGATGCCTTGGAAGACAGCGACGATGTGCAAAACATTTTCGCCAACTTCTCGATCCCGTCCGATGTTCAGGCTGAACTCGACGCGGACGACGAATAGATTGAGGAGCGGATGTCGCTTCGCGCAGGGAAGCCTCATTCACTTCGCGTTCTTGGCGTAGATCCCGGGCTCACTCGTTGCGGCGTGGGGGTCGTGGATGTCGCGCGGGATCGCACGGCCACGCTCGTTACGGTGGAGGTAATCCGCACGTCCAAGGATGACCCACTCGAGAAACGTCTCGTGGAGATTGCCGAGGGCGTCGAGCGAGTTTTGGATGAATTCGCACCGGATGCGGTGGCTCTCGAGCGCGTTTTTGCGCAACAGAACCTAAACACTGTGATGGGTGTGGCGCAGGCGAGCGGCGTTGTGTTGCTTGTTGCTGCCCGGCGCGGGCTGGCGGTGGGTATGCACACCCCTACGGAGGTGAAAGCTGCGCTCACCGGCTACGGGAGTGCAGACAAAAAGCAACTGGGGGCGATGGTCGCCCGCGTGCTGCGACTCGACGAGGTGCCTAAGCCAGCGGACGCTTCCGATGCATTAGCACTCGCGATCTGTCATGCCTGGCGTGGTGGGGCGTTACAAGCGCCAGCACTATGGTCGCTAACTCCCGCGCAAGAGGCGTGGCGCGCCGCTGAACGATCTGCCAGAAGCGCGTCGGCCGACCGTAGGCTGGGCTCATGATCGCGTCAGTGAGAGGTACAGTGCTGGCGTGTGCTGGTACGACGGCGATCGTGGAAGTCGGTGGGGTGGGGCTGCAGATTGCCGTGACTCCCTCCCACGCACTCGAGTTGCGGGTTGGCAGCGAGGCACGCATGCCCACCGCGCTCATCGTGAGGGAAGACGAGCTGGCACTCTATGGCTTTGCTGATGACGACAGTAAAGAGATCTTTGACCTGCTTCGAGGAGTAAGCGGTGTTGGCCCCAAGTCGGCAATGGCTGTGCTTGCCACCCTGTCGCCGGGGCAAATCGCCAGCGCTGTGGCGGACGAAGATGATTCAGCGTTCCGTAAAGTCTCTGGCGTCGGGCCGAAAACGGCCAAGCTTATCGTCATTTCGCTAGCGGGCAAGATTCGTGTTGCTCCCACCGTGGGCGCCGAGAAGGTTCTCGTTTCGACGGTTTCCGACAACGTTGTTGCCGCCCTTGTGAGCCTTGGTTGGCCGGAGCGAGCCGCAGTGATCGCCGTCGAGGATGCAGTCTCCAAGGTTAATGGGGCTGAACGCGACTCAGTGCCGCTCCTGCTGCGAGCCGCACTCGGGAACCTTGGCCCCGGCTCATTGCAGGGAGGGCGTTGATGGCTACCGAAGACCCCACGCCGGCGATCGTGCGCCCCACACCGGAGTCGGATGCCGAGTTGGCGTTCGAGGGCGCTCTGAGGCCCAAGAACCTTGCAGAGTTTGTGGGGCAAGAAAAAGTACGGGCTCAACTGCAGTTGCTGTTAGATGCCGCACGACTCCAGCATCGAGCGCCCGATCACATCCTGCTCGCGGGACCGCCCGGTCTCGGCAAAACGACTCTCGCGATGATTGTCGCTGAAGAGAGTGGGCACCCTCTGCGGGTGTCGAGCGGGCCCGCAATTCAGCATGCTGGTGACCTTGCTGCAGTTTTGTCGTCGCTCGTTCCAGGGGAGATCTTGTTTATTGACGAGATTCACCGCATGGCTCGGTCTGCAGAAGAAATGCTGTACCTCGCGATGGAAGACTTTCGGATCGACATTATGGTCGGCAAAGGAGCGGGAGCGACATCCATTCCCTTGGAGCTCGCCCCGTTCACCTTGATCGGCGCGACAACGCGTTCGGGAATGCTGCCCAACCCGTTGCGCGATCGTTTTGGTTTCACGGCCCACCTTGAGTTCTATGAGAACCATGAGCTCGAGAAAGTGCTTGTGCGCGCCGCGCGTCTTCTCTCACTTCAGATGGATTCTGAGGCTATGGCTGAGATCGCGGGGCGGAGTCGGGGCACCCCGCGAATCGCAAATCGGTTACTCCGTCGTGTACGTGATTATGCGCTCGTGCATAAGACGGATGGATTGCCCGCAGTTAATGCCGCGTTGGAACTCTACGACGTAGATTCGCTCGGCCTTGACCGCCTCGATCGAGCAGTACTGTCGACCATTCTTCAGCGATTTGACGGGGGGCCGGTGGGGCTCAACACCCTCTCCATCTCAGTGGGTGAAGAGGCAGACACCATCGAGGCGGTGGTCGAACCATTCCTGGTGCGGATGGGGCTCTTGACGCGTACTCCGCGAGGGCGCGTTGCTACGCGGCACGCGTGGCAACATCTGGGTATCACGTCGCCGTCGAATGGACTCTTCGAGCATGACCTATAATTCAATCTGGCCATAACTCCCTAGCGGCGGACTGTCGCGCTGATTTCTTGACAAGGCCACCCACTACATCGGAAGGTTAGTCGCCACCATGGATAGCAATAATGGCATGCTCATTATCATCGCCGTCGGATTTGCCGCGATCATTGCATATCAGATCTTCGCATCAAAGCGCCGCAAGGCCCAAGCTGAAGAGAGCGCTGCAGCACTGGTTCCCGGTGTGGAAGTCATGACCCGCACCGGCCTGTTCGGCACGCTTGTCTCGATTGACCGTGACGCGAATGAGGCGATGATTGAGATCGCGCCCAAGGTTGTCATCAAAATTCATCCGGGTGCCATCATGAATGCCGTGCCGGAGGCGGTTGCCGAGGATGTCGCTGATGAGCCGGAGTCCACCGGCCCCGAGCTGAACACCTCTAACGCCGTGCCGATGGCGGAGGTAGAGCCGGAATTTGGCGAGCGCGCCAAGAAATCACCGCGTAAGAAGTCGTCGACAGACGACAAGTAGTTCCCCCCTTTTCCCGATCTCTTGTTAGAAAGCTGAGTCTCACGTGGCGGCACGCACTACCCCTGTGAAGAAAGCATGGCGGTCCCTCACCTGGCTCCTCGTGATACTCATTGGTCTCGCTGCGATCAACTTTGGTGGCGTCTTGTGGGGTGGTGGGTCCTGGGTCCCGAAGCTCGCACTTGACCTCATCGGCGGAACACAGGTGATCCTCGCGCCGAAGCTTGAGAGCGGCAAAAGCGTGAGCGCTCAGCAGCTCGATCAGGCAGTGTCGATCATCCGCCAGCGCATTGATGCCGCAGGTGTTTCGGAATCCGAGATCAACACCCAGGGTGGGAAAAACGTCGTCGTCTCGCTTCCCGGCATCCCCGACCAGGCCACAATTGATCGTATTGAGTCGTCCGCAAAGCTCGAGTTCCGCGCCGTCTTGGTTGTTGCAACTGCTGCAGATGTTCCGGCGGGAGCGACCCCGACGCCAACGCCTTCCGCCTCGGCAACAGGGGAGCCTGCAGCTCCGGTTGAAGCGACAGCGACACCTACCCCAACGCCAGAACCGACGGTGACGCCCGCTCCGACACCCTCGGCTACGCCAACCAGCGCTAGCGACTTGGCATGGATTACGCCTGAGTTGCAAAAGAAGTTTGACAACTTCAGTTGCGCAGATATCGACAAGGCCAAGACCAACGTCGCACCACCAGGCGAGCCACTCATTACTTGTGAAATCAACGACGCATCCAAGAATGAGGGCCCCAACCTCAAGTACATCCTTGGGCCGGTTGAGGTTTCTGGCGAGCGCATCAAAGATGCCACCAACTCGCTCATCGCGAACAGCCAGGGTGTGAGCACCAACGAGTGGGGGGTGAACATCGTCTTCAACTCCGAAGGTTCGAAAGAGTTTGCGGCAGTGACAACACGCCTAGTGGGGCTCCAAGGATCGCAAAATCAGTTCGCGATCGTGCTCGATGGCCAAGTAATTTCTGCCCCCCTCACACTTGCCGCGATCACTGATGGTAAACCTCAGATCTCGGGCAACTTCACTCAAGAAAGCTCCAAAACGCTCGCTGATCAGCTAAAATTCGGCGCATTGCCCATCGGCTTTACCGTGCAGAGCAATGAATCGATCACGGCAACTCTGGGAACGACCCAGCTGATGAGTGGACTTCTCGCGGGAGCGATCGGCCTCATGCTCGTCATCGGCTATTCACTCGTCCAGTATCGGATGCTTGGTCTCGTGACCGTTGCCTCATTGATTGTGGCATTCACCATCACCTACCTCATCGTGACAATCTTGGGCTGGTATGAGGGCTATCGGCTTTCGCTGGCAGGTGTTGCTGGGCTCATCGTGGCTATCGGTATTACGGCCGACTCATTCATTGTTTACTTCGAGCGAATTCGAGATGAACTGAGAGACGGCCGCGTTTTGGTCTCAGCAGTTGAGGCGGGTTGGAAGCGCGCGGTGCGCACCATTTTTGCCTCCGACGCGGTCAACTTCCTCGCGGCCATCGTGCTGTTCCTTCTCGCGGTGGGTAACGTTCGCGGGTTTGCCCTCACTCTGGGCCTGACCACCCTAGTTGACCTTCTTGTCGTGATGATCTTCACGCACCCGATGCTTCAGCTGTTGGCAAACACGGAGTTCTTCGGAGGTGGGCATCGTTTCAGTGGGCTCGACCCGCGAGCGTTGGGTGCGGTCTACCGGGGGCGTGCGCAGTTCCGGGAACCGGTTGCAGGGATCAAGGGCGGAAGGAACGCGGCCGCCAGCAAAGAGGCCCAGCGCCGTCAAACGATTGCGGAACGTAAGGCAGCAGAGCGAGAAGCCGGTTACTCCGGCACCAAATCTAGCCGCTCCAAGGGGAAGGATTCCTGATGGCCAGCTTCTCCCAGTTCGGTAATGACCTGTACACAGGTAAGCGCTCGTACGACTTTGTCGGCAAAAAATACCTGTGGTACGGCATCGCTATCGCCATGATTGTCGCTGCACTCGGGATCACGATGCTCCGAGGCGGATTTGAGTTCGGAATCGAATTCAGCGGAGGATCTCAGTTTGAGATCTCGGACACACAGAACCTTGATCAGAAGTTTGCGGCAACCTCAGTCACGGATGAAATTCGCACGGCGAATCCGCGGGTCACGATTATCGGTGGCAAGTCAGTGCGCATCCAGACTGATTCCCTGAGCAGCGCACAAAACGATCAATTGCGCGACGCCCTCGCCAAGGCCTACAAAGTTGACCGGGAAGAAGTAGCGACTTCCTATATTGGTGCGACTTGGGGAGCAGATATTACGAGCACCGCAGTTCGCGGTCTGCTCACGTTCCTCGTTCTCGCGGCGATCGTTATGGCCCTTTACTTTCGAACGTGGAAGATGTCACTTGCCGCGATGATCGCTCTGCTTCACGACCTCATCATCACGGCGGGCGTCTACGGCGTTCTGCAATTTGAGGTTACGCCGGCGGCCGTGATCGGATTCCTGACAATCCTCGGTTACTCGCTGTACGACACGGTTGTGGTGTTCGACAAGATTCGAGAAAACACCACAGAAGATGGCGGTGAGTCGCGTCGCACCTTCTCGGAGTCCGTCAACCTCGCGGTGAACCAAACGCTGGTGCGGTCGATTAACACCTCTGTCGTGGCGCTGCTCCCCGTTGGTGCGATTCTTTTCATTGGTGCTGTCTTTCTAGGTGCTGGAACGCTGCGCGACATTTCGCTCGCGCTCTTCATCGGAATGTTGGTGGGAACGTACTCGACCATCTTTATTGCTGCGCCCATGTATGCTCACCTTCGAAGTGCCGAGGACGCCATCAGCAAACAATCTAAAAAGGTCATGCAGTCTTGTAAGTCCTCGGCCATCACTGAATAGTCACAGTGGTGTTTTCGTGATGAGGTCGCCACATGCGAGCTCATCACCGGTATCAGGCCTTTCCCGGACCAGAATGCTAGTTTTGCAGGGGAGGAGTTGTGATGAATGATGTGAATCCTCCCGTGCTTGCTGGTGCCGAGGATCTCGCGGAGTCTGCAGAATCCGTGCAGGCGCCGGTGAGCGTTGCTCGGCGTGCTCTGCTACCACGCCTGTTCTCCAGAGCGCAACCCATCGGAGCGGTGGAGCGTCTCATCAGGACGGTCAAGACGCATCATCCCAAGGCTGACACGAGCATTATTGACCGTGCCTACATTGCCGCCGAACGGGCGCACGAGGGTCAGTTGCGCCGCAGTGGTGAGCCCTACATCACCCATCCCGTTGCGGTGGCCCAGATACTTGCTGATCTCGGAATTGGCCCGGTCACTCTCGCCGCTGCCCTTCTTCATGACACGGTCGAGGACACCGACTACACCCTGGAGTTACTTCAGCGCGACTTCGGCGACGAGATTGCGATGCTCGTGGACGGGGTGACGAAGCTCGACAAGCTGAAGTATGGCGATAGTGCACAGGCCGAGACAGTGCGCAAAATGGTCGTCGCCATGTCGAAGGACATCCGTGTTCTGGTGATCAAATTGGCGGACCGCCTTCACAATGCACGTACCTGGGGTTTTGTTTCCACAGAGTCAGCGACCCGTAAGGCTCAAGAAACCCTCGAGATCTACGCACCGCTGGCCAATCGCCTCGGTATTCAGGCGATCAAGTGGGAGCTTGAAGATCTGTCGTTCGCCGTGTTGTATCCCAAGCTATATGTGGAGATCGAGGGACTCGTCAAAGAGAGAACTCCGCAGCGCGAAGAATTCGTGCACGAGGTCATAGACGCGGTCAATGATGACCTGAAGTCGTCAAAGATTCGTGGCAGAGTCGAGGGTCGGCCGAAACAGTACTACTCCATTTATCAGAAAATGGTGGTGCGAGGCAGAGAGTTCGATGAGATTTACGATTTGGTGGGAATTCGCATTCTCGTGAACTCGGTGCGGGACTGCTATGCGGTGCTAGGTGCTATTCATGCTAGATGGAATCCGATTCCCGGGCGGTTCAAGGACTACATTGCAACCCCCAAGTTCAACCTCTATCAGTCGTTGCACACTACCGTTATCGGTCCCCACGGGCGTCCTGTGGAGCTTCAGATTCGCACAGAAGAAATGCATCAGCGGGCGGAATTTGGTGTCGCAGCCCATTGGAAGTACAAGGAGCGCATGTCGGGGAGTAAGAGCTCCGGCGTTTCGCTTTTGCCAGACAACGATATGGCGTGGCTGGCGCACATTACCGACTGGCAGGCCGACACGAGTGACCCGGGAGAGTTCCTCGAATCACTGCGGTTCGAGATCGGCGCAAAAGAGGTTTATGTCTTTACCCCTCAGGGAAAGGTCATTGGCCTTCCCTCTGGTGCAACGCCCGTCGACTTCGCGTACGCGGTGCACACGGAAATTGGACACCGCACGATGGGGTCGAAGGTCAACGGGCGCCTCGTTCCTCTGGATACGGCCTTGTCCAGCGGGGAAGTTGTCGAGGTCTTCACCTCGAAGAACCCGGATGCGGGCCCGAGCAAGGACTGGCTCTCCTTCGTAAAGAGCCCAAGGGCGCGTAACAAGATTAAGCAGTGGTTCACGAAAGAGCGCAGGGAAGAGGCGATCGAACAGGGTAAGGATTCGATCGCTCGCGCGATGCGCAAACAAAATCTTCCCCTACAAAAATTGATGGGGCAAGACTCTTTCGGTGCGGTCGCGGCGCTCATGCGTTACGACGACGTATCGGCACTCTATGCGGCGGTCGGGGAGGGGCACGTCTCAACCCAGTCGGTGCTGGAGAAAGTCGTCGCTAACTTGCAGTCCGAGTCAGAGAACGATGAGGTCGAACTCCCCATCCTCATCAAAGGGCGAGCGCGGCAGATGCGCAACAGCGAGTCCGGTGTTCTCGTGCGTGGTGCTCCCGACATCCTTGTGAAGCTTGCCAAGTGCTGCACCCCGGTTCCCGGTGACCCGATTGTGGGGTTTGTCACGCGAGGCTCAGGTGTTTCCGTGCATCAGGCAAACTGTCCCAACGTGGTGTCGCTCGTATCCCAGCCGGAGCGCATGATCGAGGTCGAATGGGCGCCGACAAACAAAAGCGTTTTCCTCGTGCAGATTCAAGTCGAGGCACTCGATCGAGCGGGGTTGCTCTCGGATGTGACGCGAGTGCTGTCGGAGCATCACGTCAACATTCTTTCCGCGACCGTTCAGACTTCCAGTGATCGACTCGCGCTCAGTCGCTTTCTTTTCGAGACGGGTGACACGACCCACTTGGACAACGTGCTGAATGCCGTGCGCCGAATTGACCAGGTCTACGACGTCTATAGGGTCAACGCAGGCTGACCTTTGCGCGCGCCGGCGAGAGCGATAGCGAGTCGTTGCAGTGCTTTGAGTTTGTGAGGCAGGTTTCGTCGCGCCTCGATATCGTGTACACAATCATCGAGAGTGAATCCGTTTCCAACGTGCGACAGCGCTCGCACGATCTCCTGACCCTCGTTCTGGAAGCTGTCGTCGATCCGTACGATGTCGATGGCCGTTCGCAGGGGGGTTGTCACGTTGAGGCCAGCAAGAGTTCGTACTTCATTTGCGCCCAGCACCACTTCTCTGAAGATGTACCGGTGCGATGAGAGGGGGCGCACATTCCCTATGCTGGTGACACACAAGCTCAACTGCCGCGGCTGCGGCCCGACGACACCGTAAATCCATGCAGCGGTGCGACGCTCTGCAATTGCCCATCCAGGCACCTCGGTCGCGATGGAAGCCGCCCGAAGTTGCGCATCGATGATGGCGTCGATGGCGCAGAAACCTTCTCCCACGCGCACGAGTTCCCCGTCGAGGACACTTGCCTGCAACTCCGCGTGAGGAAGGTCAGCTGACGAGAGTATTGAGGCCATACGCATTCAGCCATCGTCCACGGTCGCACCGCCACGATGACGCGGACGACTCATATCTGTGGAAAACCGCGAGGCGATCCCCATTGAGGGGGACTAGCCGATTGCGGCGAGCCAGGCCTTCCGCGCGTCGAGGGCTTCCTGAGCTTCTGAAATCTTCTTGGCATCTTTGCTTGCCTTAGCTTCAACGAGCTCTTGCTCAAGCTTGGCAATGGCCTCTTCAAGCTGACTCGCGAGGCCTTCGCTGCGGGCCTTCTTCTCCGGGTTATTGCGCTGCCAGTGGTCCTCGTCGAGTTTGCGCACGGCGGCCTCGACTTTACGCATGCGGTCTTCCACCGAGCGAACTTTGTCACGGGGAACCTTGCCCACGTCATCCCAGCGACGCTGGATGCCCAGCAGAGCCTCTTTTGCCGCAACGCGATCGGTGGCGGTCACCAGCGGTTCGGCCTCGGTGAGCAGAGCTAGCTTCTTTTCGAGATTTGCGCTGAACTCGACCTCGTCCAACGCGTCAACTTCGGCTTTGGCCGAGTACAACACATCGCCGGCAGCCGAAAAACGAGTCCACAGCGCGTCATCCGCTTTCTTCCCGGCACGACCTGCTTGCTTCCATTCGTCGAGTAGAGCGCGGTACGCGGTGATTCCATCTGCACCCTTAGCTGCGAGAGCCTCGGCGCGTTCCACAAGCTCCTGCTTGCGAATACGTGCGTCTTTGTGCACAGTGTCGAGCTCTGCGAAGAATGCTTTGCGGTGGGTCTCAATGGTCGTGCGTGCAGCACGAAAACGTTTCCACAAGTCGGCACTGTCAGACTTCGGCAAGCGAGGGCCGTCTTGTTGGTGCTTCTTCCAACGCTCGAACAGAGCCTCCAAGTTTGCACTTACCTGCTTCCACTGGGCCTTGGAGAAGTCTTGGGCAGCGAGAGCTTCAACTTCCGTGACGATGGAGGCACGCTCGATGACGGCAGCATCGACGGCGGCTTTTGCTTCTGCCTTCTGTTGTTCCGTGAGCTGATCGACCGCGCTGTGAAGAGCATCGAGGCGTTTCTCCAGTGAGGCGAGGTCACCGACCGCATTCGCCTCGGTGACAGTGGAACGCAGAGTGGCGACAGTTTTTGCGATGTCCGCTGACGGGGAGCCTCGCTTGATGCGCTGCTCGAGGAGCGTGACTTGACCAGCGAGTTCTGTGAACTTGCGTTCGAAATAGGCAAGCGCCTCTTCTGCCGAACCATCGGGGTACTGACCGACCGCGCGTTCGCCGTCTGCTGTACGCACATAGACGGTGCCGGAGTCGTCCACGCGGCCCCACGGTGTTGGAGTGTTCGCCAACTGTCCCACCTTGCCGTTTGAGTGTTTAGGATTCACTTACAATATTGCCGTTCGAAGTCCACCCGGCCGACATCCAGCCTATTGCACGTCACAGGAGGTTCACGCCTCCGCGAGCAGTGTTTGACCCCGCTGGCCGTTATTGCAGTGTTACACCGGTGATGGTGGTAGGCACGGCAGGAGGGCCATCCGGAGATTCATTCGCGGTTCCCGCATCGGCGACGGAACTGATCAGAGCATCGAGTCCGCTCGTTACCGAGCCAAAGACCGTGTATCCGCCAGCAGCATCGTTGGGAAGAGTGCCGTCGTCGAGCATGATGAAGAACTGGCGCCCTTGTGAATACGCGTCGTTTCCTGCCCGAGCCATGGCAATCGTGCCGGCCGGATACACCGTGTCTGTAGGTGCGTTCTCAATCGGCCCAAACCCGAAAGCCGGGTCTCCAGCGCCAGTGCCATCGAGTGATCCACACTGGATCAACCGTGTGGGCGGCAACGTGAGCCGATGACAGGTCTTTCCGATGAAGTAGTCGTCTTCCACTTCTCCCACGAAGACGGCAACGGTCTGTGGAGCCTTTGCGCCGTCCAGCTCGATACCGAGCGTGACATCGTTGAGCGTGAGCGTTCCCGTCCAGGTCCGATTCTCTGAGAGAGAAGGATCAGGAACATCACCAACGTTTTTGCCGGAGGTGGGCTCTGCCGGAGGAGTGGGAGATACTGAGGGTACGGGTTGTGGCGCGCCAGGACCGGCGCTGAAATAGACCACCTGCGTGACACCAGCGAGGGCCGCGATAACAATCGCACCAACGATCGCAAGGATGTTGTCACGCTTGCGACGACGGAGTTGAGAAGCGTGAGTGCCTTGCCGCGCATTAAAGCGACGGAGCCTTTCGCGTGCCTCTCGCGCTTCGCGCTCAGCGTTTTTGCTCCGTGCCACGGTGCTCCCTCGATTTGTTGTGCATGTACCCAGAAGTACATTACCGGTCTCTCGCCTGTGATGAGGCGGAATGCGTTGCGGCAACTACCATGGCCTCTATGGTTGACCAGCCGGGGCTCCGCAGCGGAACGAGTCCGCTCGCGGTCAGAATGCGCCCGCGAAGTTTAGAAGAGGTCGCGGGACAGAAACATCTTCTGGGCGCCGGGTCCCCGCTCGTAACGCTCGCCGGCGATGCCTCCGGAGAGCAGGGCGCGACATCCGTCATCCTGTGGGGCCCGCCTGGGACGGGCAAAACCACCATCGCGAAAGCCATTGCGCAAAGCTCTGGTCGCAAGTTTGTTGAGCTCTCCGCGGTCACCGCTGGCGTTAAAGATGTTCGGGAGGTCATGCAACAAGCGTTGTCGTCCCGAGATTTGTATGGAAAGTCCACGGTGCTCTTTCTTGATGAGATCCACCGGTTCTCGAAGGCGCAGCAGGATGCCTTGCTTCCCGGTGTGGAGAACGGGTGGGTAATTCTCGTCGCTGCAACTACCGAGAACCCTTCGTTCTCCGTCATCTCTCCACTGCTTTCACGTTCGCTGCTGTTGACGCTCGAGACGCTCTCGGATGATGATCTCGGGCACGTCATCGATCGGGCGCTCACTGACGCGAGAGGGCTTGCCGGCAAAGTGGCGTTGGAGGTGGGTGCGCGCGAGGCGATCATCAGGTTGGCCTCCGGGGACGCTCGTCGTGCCTTGACAGCGCTAGAGGCCGCAGCCGCCTCCGCGACGGCATCCTCAAAGAAGAGCACTCCCGTCGTAACGGCGGAGATCGTTTCTGCGGCGGTAGATCGTGCGCTCCTGCGGTACGACCGCCAAGGTGATGAGCACTATGACGTCATCAGTGCGTTCATCAAGTCCGTGCGCGGCTCCGATGTCGATGCGTCGGTCCATTACCTCGCGAGGATGATCGAGGCGGGGGAGGATCCACGATTCATTGCTAGACGCATCATCATCCTCGCAGCGGAAGACATTGGGATGGCTGACCCTAACGCTCTAGTTGTCGCAGTCGCCGCCGCAGACGCGGTGCAATTCATCGGGATGCCGGAAGGGCGCATTCCGCTCGCAGAGGCTGTGGTGTACCTAGCCACGGCACCAAAGTCCAATGCCTCGTATCTTGCAATAGATAAAGCAATTGCTGACGTGCGCGCGGGCAAGATTGGGCGAGTTCCCCCCCACCTTCGCGATGCACACTACGCGGGGGCGAAGAAGATCGGACACGGAAAGGGTTATCGTTACCCCCACGATGCAGAGCTGGGCGTTCTCGCCCAGCAGTACGCGCCCGAAGAACTTTACGGCACCGAGTACTACCAACCCACGGATCATGGAAACGAGCGGGACGTATCGGCGCGGCTAGAAAAGCTGCGGCGTATTATCAGGGGCTCGTGACGAGAGGGCGCCAGTGATCAGGGAAGCTCGGTAATCTGCTAGTCTTGACTCCGCCGACAGAGGATTTCACGCACGGCTGCAGTGAAATCCGGGTCTGGAGAAACATCCTGTAGCCGGATGATTTCCACGGCACCATCCCTCTTTGAGAACTTTTGAGTTTCGCTGCGTGTTTCTACGCAGGGTGCTCACGCTGGATTTCCAGCTCCGAAGACCGATGAACATCTGTATCGAAAGGACACCGTGTCTACTAAGTCACGTACCCGTAGCAAGACCCGCCTCTCCCGCGCGTTGGGCATTCCGCTCACGCCGAAGGCAGCCCGTTACCTTGAAAAGCGCCCGTATGCTCCCGGTGAGCACGGCCGCACCCGCCGCAAGACCGACAGTGACTACGCTGTGCGTCTGCGCGAGAAGCAGCGTCTGCGCGCCCAGTACGGCATCCGCGAGGCTCAGCTGAAGATTGTCTTCCAGGAAGCCCGTCGCACCCAGGGCCTGACCGGTGAGAACCTGGTTGAGCTCCTCGAAATGCGTCTGGATGCCGTTATCGTTCGTGCGGGTTTCGCCCGCACCACGGCTCAGGCCCGCCAGCAGATTGTTCACCGTCACATCATGGTTGACGGCGCGCGTGTTGACCGCCCGTCGTTCCGCGTGAAGCCGGGGCAACTCGTGCACGTGCACCCCAAGAGCGAGCTCATGGAGCCGTTCCAGGTTGCTGCCGCCGGCGGTCACGCCGAGGTTTTGCCGAAGGTTCCCGCGTACCTCGAGGTCGAGCTCGACAAGCTTCAGGCGCGACTCACTCGCCGCCCCAAGCGCGTTGAGGTTCCCATCACGTGTGAAGTTCAGCTCGTCGTCGAGTACTACGCAGCTCGCTAACACGGCGGCCTCACATCGTAGGCTTGTTTACTTAACCGTTCACCCGTGAAGGAGAGCAGTGACTATGAAGAAACTACTGTGGCTTGTTGCTGGAGTCGGTCTGGGCTTTGCTGCCGCACACCAGCTCAACAAATCCCCAGAAGGACGCAAGTTCTTTGAAGATGTTGATGCGAAGGCCCGTGAGTTTGGCGGCGCCGTTGTTGACGGATACAAGGCACGCGAGTCTGAGTTGCGCGCGGCAGTCGCGGACGCAGAAGAAGCGATCGCCGACTTCGCCAAGCGCAAGTAATCTCGACCGCGTAACTTAGACCGTCCAGTGCAGACAGCAGAGATTCGTCGTCGCTGGCTCGACTTTTTTGGCGAGCGTGGCCATACAGTCGTGCCCTCAGCCTCGTTGGTAAGTGACGATCCGACGCTGCTCTTCACGGTGGCCGGAATGGTGCCGTTTATTCCGTACCTGACCGGGTTGGTGCCGGCACCGTATCCGCGAGCGACGAGCGTGCAGAAGTGCATTCGCACGCTCGACATCGAAGAGGTCGGTAAGACGACGCGCCACGGCACGTTCTTTCAGATGAACGGCAACTTCTCGTTTGGCGATTACTTCAAAAAAGAGGCGATCGAGTACGCGTGGGAGTTGCTGACCAAGTCGGAGTCTGACGGCGGCTACGGGTTTGCAGAGAAGGACCTTTGGGTCACGATCTACGACGACGATGACGACGCATTCAAGTTCTGGAAGAAGACCGCTGGCCTGCCTGATGAGCGCATCCAGCGGCTGGGAATGGACACGAACTATTGGTCGACGGGGCTTCCCGGCCCGGCCGGCCCTTGCTCAGAAATCTTCTACGACCGCGGGCCCGAATACGGTGCGGATGGCGGCCCGGCGACGGATGACCCGCGTTACCTCGAAATCTGGAATCTCGTGTTCATGCAGTACCTGCGTGGGGAGGGCCGCAGTAAAGACGACTTCGACATTCTCGGCGAGCTTCCCAATAAGAACATTGACACCGGGATGGGCCTCGAGCGCGTTGCGTTCATCAAGCAGGGTGTCGAAAACCTCTACGAAATCGACCAAGTGCGCCCGGTGCTTGACCGTGCTGCTGAGCTCTCAGGAAAGCGTTACGGCGCAGACCACGAAGACGATGTGCGGATGCGCGTGGTGGCCGACCACGTGCGGTCCTCCCTCATGCTCATGTCTGACGGCGTGACTCCGTCGAACGAGGGCCGCGGTTACATCTTGCGTCGTCTCATGCGCAGAAGCGTGCGCGCGATGCGCCTTCTCGGCGTGGACGTTGCGACATTCCCTGAACTCTTTCCCGCCTCTCGTGACGCGATGAAGTCTGCGTACCCGGAGGTCGGCACCGAGTACGAGCGCATTTCTCGCCTCGCTTACGGTGAAGAAGAACTGTTCCTCAAAACTCTTGAGAGCGGCACAACCATTCTCGACGTGGCGGTGGAGAAGGTTCGTTCCTCCGGTGGCAAACAGCTTCACGGTGATGTGGCCTTCCAGTTGCACGACACTTTCGGTTTTCCCATTGACTTGACCATGGAAATGGCCGAGGAAGCTGGGCTCTCGGTTGACCGATCAGCTTTTGACACACTCATGGCGGAGCAGCGCAATCGGGCGAAAGAAGACGCTCGATCTAAAAAGACTCTGCTCGCCGACCTCTCGGTGTACAGCGCATTCCGAGCGCACGGTGAAACTGTTTTCACCGGCTACGAGTTCCTCGACACCGACACGACTGTGCTCGGGATTATTGTCGGTGGCGAGTCAGTCGCGAAGGCTTCCGTTGGTCAGATTGCCGACGTCATCCTCGCTGAGACGTCACTGTACCCAGAATCGGGTGGACAAGAGGCGGATTCGGGTCGCATTATTGGCCAAGGCTTTGAGCTAGAGATTTTGGACGTGCAGCGACCTGTCAAGGGCTTGATCAGCCACAAGGTTGAGGTGCTGAGCGGCGAGGTTGCCGTGGGTGAGCCAGCAACAAGCGTTGTTGATCCCGAGTGGCGCAGGGGAGCAACCCAGGCTCATTCGGCAACACACCTGATTCACGCCGCACTGCGCGACGTGCTTGGCCCGCAGGCCCACCAAGCTGGTTCCTACAACAAGGCCGGGTACATGCGGCTCGACTTCAACTGGAATCAAGCGTTGTCCCCCGAGACTCGCTCGGAGATTGAAGAGCTCTCGAACAACGCGATCCGGCAGAATCTCGAGGTGGAAACGCGCGTCATGCCCATTGACGAAGCAAAAGCTCTCGGCGCGATGGCTCTTTTCGGCGAAAAATATGGCGATACCGTGCGGGTTGTGGACATCGGCGGCGCTTGGTCACGTGAACTTTGCGCGGGAACCCACGTTGCCCGCAGTGCTGAGATCGGACTGATTAACCTCGTGAGCGAGGCCTCTGTCGGGTCGAGTAACCGCAGAATCGAATCTCTCGTCGGCATCGAGGCGTTCAGAGATCTTGCTGCCGAGCGTGCCATTGTTTCTCAGTTGAGTGCCGAGCTGAAAACCCCTCGCGAACAGCTTCCCGAGCGTATCGCGACGCTCATGCACAATCTGAAAGATGCAGAAAAGAAGATTGCTGCTTTCCAAGCCGATGTGCAAGCGAAACGCATTCCAGCCTTTGTGGATGGTGCGGTTCGTGCGGGCGAGATCCTTACGGTCATTTAGAATCTTGGCGAAGTCTCGTCAGCAGACGATGTGCGCAGCGTGGTGACGGGCGTGCGAGGCCGACTTGGTGTGGATCCTACTGTTGTAGCTTTGTTCGCCGAAAGTTTCGGCAAACCACTCGTGATCGTAGCGACCAACGAGTCGGCAAGAAAGCTCGGCGCTAACGCTGGCGTTCTTGCACGAGTTGCTTCTGGCGTGCTTGGCGGCGGCGGTGGAGGCAAAGACGACCTCGCTCAGGGCGGCGGCGTTGATCTAGGGGCAATAGATTCAGCTGCTGAAGCATTGCGTAAGGCACTGCCAGCGTGAGTGTGCGCACGGGAGTGCGACTCGGCATCGACGTCGGTACCGTGCGGATTGGTGTCGCGAGGTCAGACTTTCACGCGATTCTGTCAACGCCCGTCGGAACGGTTTCTCGCGGCCACGGGGCCGTCCCAGAAATAGTGAAGATGATCCAGGACCTTGACGCAATGGAGGTAGTTGTGGGCTTGCCGCTCGCGCTCTCTGGGGCACACACCGCGTCGACGCAGGATGCCGAGGATTTTGCTACCCACTTAGCGAACTCGATCGCCGTTCCGGTTCGCCTCGTTGATGAGAGACTCTCCACGGTATCCGCGCAGAATGCCTTGCATTCGGCAGGTCGGAACACGCGCACGTCACGCCCCATTATTGATCAGGTGGCGGCGACTATAATTTTGCAACACGCTCTCGATGTTGAGCGCTCGAGCGGAAACCCGCCCGGCGACCTCATCGTTCCGGACGAAGGATAGTGAATCGTGGCAGACGAACCCCAGTGGGATGACATTTTCGCCACCCAGCCGGCACCTTCGGACGAGGAGGCGTCTGCGCTGCCGCAATCCCGTAAAGCAACACGCGCGGCAGAAAATGGTCGTGGTTCGTCACGCCGTGGCGGTTCTGCTCGGAGACCTAAAGCATCGCGCCATGTAAGCCGGCCGCCACAGCGTAAACGTCGTGGCTGGATTGGGGCCCTTATTGCGGTGGTGGTGATCCTTGGGCTCGCCGGGGGCGGTGTTGCCTACGCTTGGGCGAACTATGAACCACAGATTCGTAAGGTTTTCGGTTGGGAACTGCCGCCACCTGATTACGAGGGCGAGGGCTCTGGCGAGGCGACGGTGGTCATCATCAGCGGAGACACAGGGGTCGAGGTCACGAACACTTTGCTCAAAGCGGGTGTGATTAAAGACTTCAACACTTTCTATAACCTGCTTCTCCTCCAGGAGCCGGCGGTAGACTTTTTTCCTGGTTACTACGTGTTGTCGCAGAAGATGAGTTCGGCGGCAGCACTTGCGGCGCTTCAGGATCCGGCAAATCGCGTGCAACGAAAAGCTCTTATCCCTGAGGGCAAGAGCATTGATCAGGTGTTCGAGATTTTGAGCGTCGCCACCGAACTACCCGTTTCCGACTTTGTCGACGCCGCACAAGATCCAACAAGTTATGGCGTATCTTCGGACGCTCCGAGCCTCGAGGGGTACCTGTTTCCCGCGACATATACGTTTGATCCCGGCGTTGATGCACGATCGGTCCTGACAACACTTGTCAATCGCACATTCGAGTCACTCGATAATGCTGGGGTGGCTCCAGCGGACCGACTTAAAGTTCTCACCATGGCTTCTCTGATTCAGCGGGAGGCGGGAAGCAATACGGATGACTTTTACAAAGTTTCCCGAGTCTTCGCCAATCGGCTTGATGCCGGCTGGCATCTCGAATCGGATGCCACCGTTTCTTACGGCACAGGCCGCACGCACACGGTATGGACAACGACCGCGGAGCGCGCAGACAAATCTAATCTCTACAACACCTATGCGAATCCAGGGCTACCAGTTGGTCCAATTGGGGCGGCAGGGGACCTCGCAATTGATGCCGCGCTTCATCCGGTTGACGGGCCATGGTTCTTCTTCGTTCCGGTGAACCTTGATACGGGGGAGACGGTGTTCAGCACAACGAATGCTGAGCACGACGCGGCGGTACGCCAGTTGCAGCAGTGGTGTCGTGCGACAAAGAGCCCAAACTGTGACTAGTTCTGTTCAGCACTTTGCTGTTCTGGGGTCACCGATTTCTCATTCTCAGTCGCCTGCACTGCACCGCGCGGCGTACCACGTGCTCGGGCTGAACTGGGACTACACGGTTCATGAGGTCGCATCTGGCGAACTAGAGAGATTCCTGAGTGACACTGCGACGCGCTGGCGAGGACTCTCTCTGACCATGCCGCTAAAACGTGAGATTCTGCCGTTTCTCTTCGAGCAGGACGAGGTGTCGCTTCAGGTCGGTGCTGCCAACACGGTGTTGTTCGATGGTGGCCGAGCTTTCGGCTTCAACACCGACGTTTATGGCGCGGAACGGATGCTCCGAGAGGCGATACCTGGTGAACTTCATCGTGCCCTTATTTTGGGCGGGGGAGCAACGGCGCGATCGGTTATTGTTGCGCTCGCCCGGCGAGGAGTGCGCGAACTCACCGTGGCAACTCGCTCGCCCGCGCGTTCACAGGACCTGGTTGAACTTGGGCGGAGCGCGGGGATCACGGTCGCTCTAGGCGACTTGGCGGTTGACCTTGGTGAGCCAGATGTCGTCGTGAGCACGTTGCCGGGGACGGCAGTCATCACGACCAAACTCCCTCGCTCTCTGCGCACCTCCGTGCCGTTGGTGGATATTGCCTATGCCCCGTGGCCCACCGCCGCAGCACAGTATTGGAGTGACGCGGGCGGCCGTGTTGTCAACAACGGTATTGGGATGCTCATCTATCAAGCGTTGGCGCAGTTGCGCATTTTTGTGGGAGGGGACCCGGAGCGGGAACTACCTTCTGAGCCGGAAGTGCTGGCCGCAATGAGGCGCGCGGTGCTGGCGCCCGTCTGATCGTGGGATGATGGCACCATGCTTCGTTGGCTCACCGCAGGGGAATCGCTCGGGCCTGAACTGATCGCGATTGTTGAAGGAATGCCCGCCGGTGTTTCTGTCGGCTTGACTGACATCCGCGTGGATCTTGCTCGTCGCAAGCTTGGCTACGGTCGAGGCGCGCGCCAGAAGTTTGAAGAAGACGAACTCGCTGTTTCTAGCGGGGTGCGATTCGGGCTCACGACGGGCGGTCCCATTGCGATCCGAATCGCAAACACGGAGTGGCCGCGGTGGGTTGACGTGATGAGCGTTGACGCCGTGGATCCCGCCACATTGCCCAAGGGTCGCGGTGCCCCGCTCACTCGTCCTCGGCCGGGTCACGCTGATCTTGTCGGTATGCAAAAGTATCACTTCGAGGAAGCGCGAAATGTTCTCGAACGCGCGAGCGCACGCGAAACGGCAGCGCGCGTTGCACTCGGCGCGGTTGCGCGCGCGTTTTTAAGTGAACTTGGCGTGAAATTGGTGAGCCATACGCTCTCTGTTGGCACGGTGCAAGTGCCCGAAAGTGCTCCGCTTCCCCGTCCGAGCGATGTGACACGACTTGACGCTGACCCGCTGCGTTGCGCTGATCCGGCAACGAGTACGCTCATGATCGCCGAGATCGATGAGGCGCAAAAGGATGGCGATACCCTCGGTGGCGTGGTCGAGGTGCTTGCCTACGGACTGCCCCCTGGGCTTGGCTCCTATGCGCACTGGGATCGCCGCCTCGATTCACAGTTGGCGGCCGCTCTCATGGGCATTCAAGCCATCAAAGGTGTCGAGATTGGTGACGGGTTCGCTACCGCCACTCGGCGCGGCTCGCAAGCGCACGATGAGCTCTTCGCCAGTGATGAAGGAATCTTTCGGACCACGGATCGTGCCGGCGGAACTGAGGGAGGTATGAGCACAGGCACCGTCTTGAGGGTCAGCGCCGCAATGAAGCCGATCTCAACGGTCCCGCACGCTTTGCGTACGGTGGATGTCACCACCGGGACGACGGCGGAAGCCCACCACCAGCGTTCGGACGTGTGTGCCGTACCCGCTGCTGGAGTGGTCGCTGAGGCGATGGTGGCGCTTGTCGTTGCGAACTCCATGCTCGAAAAGTTTGGTGGGGACAGCCTCGTGGAAACTCGAAGAAATCTGGCCGGCTACCTGGAGTCGATTCCTGAGAACCTGAGAACCTCAGGGTTGGGTGCGGACCGAGCGCCGTCGTAATGAGCGCATCCACCCCGCTGCTAGTACTCATTGGCCCCCCGGGTGCCGGAAAGAGTGCAGTAGGAAGAATCCTTGCGAACCTCCTGCACGTGCCGTTCATCGACACTGATCTTCGCGTTGTCAACCAGCATGGCGCGATATCGCACATCTTTGAGCAGCGGGGTGAAGAAGGCTTCAGGGTTCTCGAACGCGTTGAGGTGCAGAAGGCACTCGGTGAGGCAGCTGTCGTCTCCCTGGGCGGTGGCGCGATTCTTGATGAGCAGACTCAAGAAGATCTCGCAGCCCTCCGTGTCGGGTACATTTCTGTGTCGGCTGAGGCGGTGACGTCGCGCATCCGTGGGCGCACGCGGCCACTGTTGGCGGGCGGCATGGCTGCCTGGCGAACCATGATGGACAGCCGCCGCAGTACTTATGAGCGATTGGCGACGCGTACGGTGGACAGTTCCGAACGCACCGCTGAGTCCATCGCGCACGAACTTTCACAGTGGATACAGCAGGAGGAGAAGGCATGACTACGTTGACGGTTCCCGGAATCGATCCCTACGACGTTTCAGTGGGGCGGGGCGCCTTTGCGGGTATCCCGGAACTGGTGGGTTCCGACGTGAGAAAAGTGCTCATCGTGCACCAACCGTCACTGTCTGTGCTCGCCGGTGAACTCAGAGCCAACTTGTCGGAAAGCTACGAAGTGTTGCTCGCTGAGATCCCGGATGGCGACGATGCAAAGCGCGTCGAAGTTGCAGCCTTCTGCTGGCAAATTTTGGGAACGGCAGACTTCACCAGATCCGATA
>JBDSUT010000096.1:0-2700 GCA_039927595.1 Terrimesophilobacter sp. | reverse complement strand
ACGGCTCGACTCGGCGCCTCATCGGTCACTCGCTTCGGGGGTTCGAATAGGTTCGCGGTGGCAACCGCGGTGAACCGGGATGCTTTCACCACCACCGACACGTTCTTTGTCTCGTCGGGATTCGTGTTCCCGGATGCCCTGAGCGCGACCCCAGCAGCAGTCTCTGTTGGCGCACCGCTTTACGTCACCAACACGTCGTGTGTTGATCGAGCCTTCGTTCAGCACATGATTGACGCCGGAGCGACGAAGTTGGTGATCGTTGGTGGGCCAGGTTCGGTTAGTGGCTCCGCAGCGGCCTTCAAAAACTGTTGAGCGCGTTCACGAGACGGTCTCACGAATGTGAGCTGCGTAGCAGCTTGAGAATCAACGGAAAGTCGATTTAGATGAATGTGCACACACGGTTTGCAGCTTTATCCCAGAGCGTCAGCATGGTTGTGGGATTGCCCGTTCTGACGGCGCGCGCATGACCAGCCGCATTCTGATCGTTGGACACGGGCGTGCCGGAAAGTCACTTGCAGAAGACATCAGTGCCCGCGGTGGCGCTGTGGTGGGTTTCCTCGACGACCGCTCCACCGGTGCAGAAGTGCTCGGGGCGTTGGCCGACGTCAATGCTGTGGTGGCGGAGCACGCCATTGATTTGGTGTACTTCGCTATCCCGACAGTGAAAGCCGAAATAGTTCGTGACTTCATCAATTCCATTGAGTCGAGAACCGTCGATATTGCGATCGTCCCTCGCACCTACGACATCCTGGCCAAAGAAACGGTGGGGATCAACGACCTCACTGACGTTGACGTACTTGATTTGGTTGGTCGTGAACCGGTAAAGCACAACGTTGTGGCGGCGCAAAAGTTCTTGGCCGGCAAAAAGGTTATGGTGACCGGCGGCGCCGGATCCATCGGTTCTCGACTGGTGAGGCACAGTTTGGCGGCGGGTGCCGCGCAGGTGATCTGCGTCGACTGGTGGGAGAACGGCATGTTCTCTCTCACTCACAGCCTCGGAGAGGCGAAGAACCTCGTCACGCGCATCGGAGATGTGAAGAACCGCGCGCACATGGCGCAGTTGTTTACTGAATTTGCACCAGACGTCGTCTTTCACGCCGCTGCCTATAAGCATGTGCCCTTGATGCAAGAGAACGCGATCGAAGCGATCAACAACAATATCGGGGGCAGCCTGGGTCTCATGCACCTCGCAATCCAGCACTCCGTCGCGAACTTTGTGTTCGTTTCTACCGACAAAGCGGTGAATCCTGTCAATGTGATGGGAGCAACCAAGCGGGTGGGCGAGATGCTCATGGAATCACTGGCGAGCCCTCTCCACAAAACACGCTTCACGGCTGTGCGATTCGGTAACGTCATTGAGAGCAACGGAAGTGTGATGCAGATTTTTCGCTCCCAGATTCTCAAGAAACTTCCGTTGACGGTGACCGATCCAGAGGTCACACGATTCTTCATGACCATTGATGAGGCAAGCCAGCTGATCATCCAGTCCGCCGCGCTCGGAAATGACTGCGAGATCTTTGTGCTCGACATGGGGGAGCCGGTTAAGATTTTGGACTTGGCGAAGAGTCTCATTCGAGCGGTAGACCCCACTCTCGAGATCGAGATTACGGGGCTTCGGCCCGGCGAAAAAATGTATGAAGAACTCAGCTACGAACCTGACAAGGTGCAGACGACGAGCAATCAGAAGATTTTCATTGTTCGGGGTGAGAAAGAATTTGACCGCTCCGCGTTCCTTGCGTCGATCGATTCCCTGCTTGAAAGTGCACGAGCATACCGCCTTCCCGCAACCGAAGCTGTCGATATTCTTCGCGGTATGGGGTTCGAGATTCAATGACATTGCTCCCCAGGCTTCTCGTCACAGGCGCGGGCGGGAGTATTGGCCGCAGGCTTAGGGCGAGACTTGATTCAGACGGGTTCGATGTTTCCTATATCGTGAGCACTAGAGCGGATTCGCCATCGGGTGATTCGCGCGCCGACGTTGTCGACATCACAGATATCGCCGGGTTAAATTCAGTTGTCGAGAAGCGCAAACCCAACGTCATCCTTCATCTCGCTGCCGTTTCTGGTGCGGCGTGCGAGGCGGATGCGGCGCGAGCGCTCGCAGTAAACGTTGACGCCGTGCGGGATCTGTCAGTTATTGCGCAGCGCCACGGCGTTTCCCGCTGTGTTCTGGCCTCCACCGCTGCTGTGTATGGCGACCAGTACAATTCTCCGGTCAGCGAGACCGGCGAGATCGTGACTGCCTCACTGTATGCGCACACCAAGCGGCAAGCAGAAATGGTACTGGAGTCGGCCACGGAAAGCTTCGCAGGTTTCTCTTCTGTCGCTCTTCGCATATTTAATGTGTACGGGCCGGGGATGGTGGGGTCCCTCGCCAATCGATTGGTTGACGCACGCGAGGGTTCTCCTGTTGCCCTTGCGGGCCTCGACACTTTCGTTCGAGATTACGTGCATGTCGATGACGTAGTGGAGGCGATGGTGCGGGCGGCTGTGTCCGCATTGCCCACCCCATGGTTGGTTGTGAATGTGGGCAGCGGCGTACCCATGAGCAATCGAGAGCTCGTGGCGGCGCTTGCACCCGTATATTTCTCGACCGCAGATCCGAGATCGAGTTATAGCTGTGCCGACACCGACGCTGCGCGTCGCGCGTTCGGATTCATTGTGAGTCGCAAGGTGAACCGCAGCTCCGTGTATTGACGT
>JBDSUT010000095.1:0-12115 GCA_039927595.1 Terrimesophilobacter sp. | reverse complement strand
ACATCACCCAGAAGGGCCCGATCGGCCTCGTGTCGAAGTCGGGTACCCTCACCTACCAGATGATGTATGAACTGCGTGACCTCGGCTTCTCGACCACGATCGGTATCGGCGGGGACCCCATCATCGGCACCACGCACATTGATGCGCTCACGGCTTTTGAGGCAGACCCCGAGACCAAGGCGATTGTCATGATCGGTGAGATTGGTGGCGATGCTGAAGAGCGCGCGGCCGAGTTCATTAAAGCCAACGTCACGAAGCCAGTTGTCGGCTACGTTGCCGGCTTCACCGCTCCAGAAGGAAAGACCATGGGTCACGCTGGTGCGATTGTGTCTGGCTCTGCTGGCACGGCGCAGGCGAAGCAAGAGGCACTTGAGGCTGCCGGCGTGAAGGTGGGCAAGACGCCCTCCGCTGCCGCTGCGCTCATGCGCGAGATTCTCGCGACGCTCTAAGGGGTTCAACAGGGTGGCGAGGGCTTAAGTCTCGAAAGCGGCGGTAAGCTCCGATTCGTATGAATCGACCGTTTACTGCCCTGTTTGCCGCGCTTGAGGCGCTGCTTGTTGTGGGCATTGGTATCGGCATCCCTCTGGTTCCGCTCACCTTCATGTGGGCGTTTCAGTACGGCCTGCAACTTGATTGGACAGTGTTCTGGCGCGCCGCGGCCGACTTTTGGCTTGTCGGGCATGGTGCGGATGTCACTCTGACACTCGACCCTGTGACGGCCAGCAGTACGGGGTTCCCGGCTGCGGGTACGCCGTTTGTGATCTCGATTGCTGCTCTTGGGATCGGGCTGCTCACGCTCCTGCTGGCGGTGCGGGCTGGGCGACGCATCGCGGAAACCCCCTTTGCAAAGTTGGGCAGCGTTGTGGCTCTCATCACCGTGGGTGGGCTTGCGCTCGGGGTCACGTTCAGTTCCCTGCACGCGAACGCGAGGCCCTCCCTCTGGCAGGGCGCGCTGCTGCCCACCGTGGTCTTCGGCACGGGTCTCGTCATTGGCCTCTGGGTTGCCGTGCGCCGGCTGCGGCGGATGCCGGGTCGTGAGTCACCTCGCAGTTCGGTGGTGCTGTGGTGGGCCTCGCAGCCTGCGCTGCACCGTGGCGTGCTCACCCAGTCTCTTCGCGGCGGGGTCGCTGCGGTCGCCGTGGTGATGCTGGTGTCGAGCCTTCTGCTTACCGTCATGCTCTTGGTAAACTATGCCCAGGTGATTGCGCTGTATGAGGGCATCCACTCTGGAGTGCTTGGTGGAATTGCCGTGACACTCGCGGAGCTCGCATTCCTGCCCAATCTCTTGGTATGGACCGCCTCGTGGCTTATCGGCCCTGGCTTTGCCATCGGTGTGGGTTCCTCCGTGGGGCCGCTGGGAACGAGCCTTGGTCCGCTGCCCGCCGTACCCGTGCTCGGGGCGCTTCCCACCGGTGATCTGCCATTCGGATTTCTTGGACTGCTCGTGCCGATTGTCGCCGCGTTCGTCGTGGGCGCGCTCCTTCGCCCGGCCGTTTTGCGAACGATTGACTCTGGACATTCAGTTCTGGGTGCGTTGCTTGCCACCGGGATGGGCGTCGGGCTTGTGGGTGGTGTCTCGATGGGAATCTTGGCGTGGATCTCCGGCGGTGCGGCAGGTCCCGGACGACTCACCGCGGTAGGTCCCGATGCCCTCCTCGTTGGCATGTTTGCCGCACTTGAGTTTGGTGTGCCAGCGATTCTTGGGTTGCTGGTCAGCAGGCCTTCGCGCTCCACTTAAACTGGGAGAATGCTCCGTCTCGTCGTGCTCATCTCGGGTGCTGGCTCGAACTTGCTTTCGCTGCTTGAGTCATGCGATGGTGACGGGTTTCCCGCGGAGGTTGTCGCGGTGGGCGCGGACCGACATGCTTCAGGACTCGCACACGCGGAGATTCGCGGCATCCCCACGTTTGTTGTCAACTGGAGTGAATTCTCCGATCGGGAGGGTTGGGGTAATGCGCTCCTTGAGCGGATTACTGAGCACAGACCTGACCTCGTGATCGCCAGTGGACTCATGCGAATTTTGCCCGCGAAGGCCGTTGATGCTTTGGCGCCACGGCTCCTCAACACGCATCCCGCGTACCTCCCAGAGTTCCCTGGGGCACACGCGGTGCGCGACGCTCTCGCAGCGGGAGTCGACAAGACCGGTGCCAGTATCATCGTCGTTGACAGCGGAATTGACAGTGGTCCTGTGCTCGCTCAACAACGTGTCCCCGTGTTCGCAGGGGACACGCCAGAATCACTTCACGACCGCATCAAGATCGTTGAACGACAGTTGTTGGCGAGCACCATTCTCGATATCGCCCGCGGCGTCATCACCCTGGAGGAACCCACATGAGCACTCCCAGCATCCGTGACATCGTGCCCGTGCGGCGCGCCTTGGTTTCGGTAAGTGACAAGAGTGGGTTGTTGGAGTTAGCCGCAGCGCTCGCTGAGGCGGGCGTCGAGATGGTGTCCACTGGCTCCACCGCGCGTCAGATCGCGGAGGCGGGCTTCGCGGTCACCGAGGTGCAGTCCGTGACCGGTTTTCCTGAATCGTTGGACGGCAGGGTCAAGACACTTCACCCCGCCGTGCACGCTGGCATCCTTGCCGATCTGCGCAAACCGGATCACGAAGAGGAGCTGGCCGAACTCGGGTTTGCCGCGTTTGAGCTCGTCGTCGTCAACCTCTACCCCTTCGTTGAGACTGTTGCGAGCGGTGCGGCAGTGGAGGAGGTCATCGAGCAGGTCGACATCGGTGGCCCCGCCATGGTGCGCTCCGCAGCGAAGAACCACGCCAACGTCGCGATCGTGGTCTCACCGAAGCGATACGACGATGTCATCGCGGCGGTGAAGGCTGGTGGCACGACGCTGGCACAGCGCCAGAGTTTGGCCGCCCAGGCGTTCGCGCACACGGCGGCATACGACGCTGCAGTGGCGGAATACTTCGCCTCCCACGTTGCCATGAGCGACGACACCGCTCTCGAGTCAAGCCTGAAGCTGCAGTTCGGCGACCCAACGGAGTTGCGCTACGGCGAAAATTCGCACCAGTCGGCGACACTTTTTCGGGCGAGCGGGGGTCATGGAATCGCTCAGGCCACCCAGCTGCACGGCAAAGAAATGTCGTACAACAACTACGTCGATGCGGATGCCGCGCTTCGCGCCGCCTATGACTTCAGTGAGCCAGCGGTCGCCATCATCAAGCACGCGAACCCTTGCGGAATTGCGATTGCTGCGGATGTTGCCACGGCGCACAGACTCGCACACGAGTGCGACTCGGTGTCAGCTTTCGGTGGGGTGATAGCGGCGAACCGGCCGATTGACGCGGCTGCGGCGGCGTCCATCAAAGACATCTTCACCGAAGTCATCATCGCCCCCGCTTTCACCGATGATGCGCTCGCGCTGCTTCTGCCCAAAAAGAACCTGCGTTTGCTGAAGCTACCAGAGGATTACGCGCGTGAGTCCACTGAATTCCGCCAAGTCTCTGGCGGAATTCTTCGACAGGTGCCGGACACCCACTTTGCAGCGATAGAGGATTGGACGCTCGCCGCCGGAGAGCCCGCAACCGCCGACATGCGCGCTGACCTTGAGTTCGCGTGGCGCGCGGTAAGGGCAGTCAAGTCGAACGGTATTTTGCTCGCACACGGAGGGGCATCCGTGGGTGTCGGCATGGGTCAGGTCAACCGCGTCGACTCCTGCACGCTCGCGGTGGAGCGGGCGGGTGATCGTGCGCGGGGCAGCGTCGCGGCATCTGACGCGTTCTTCCCGTTCGCTGACGGTTTGCAGATTCTGTTGGATGCGGGAGTTCGCGCAATCGTTCAACCCGGTGGCTCCGTGCGCGACGAGGAGGTTATCTCCGCAGCACAGGCCGCTGGGGTGACGATGTACTTTACCGGTGAGCGCCACTTCTTTCACTGATTGGGCTCACTCGTGTGTGTCAGCGCCTCGGATATCCAATAGTCTCGCAACATGACTTCTTTGACCGGGCCACTGGGTTTGATCCGCCGAATTGCCGGTGCGGTGGCAGCGGCGCTCGCCGTGGCGCTCATCACCCACTTTGCAAGCGTGGCCCTCATCGCCAATATCTTTGAGGCGGGTGTCATCTTTAATGGCAAACGAATTGAACCCCCCATCGTTCCCCTCTTGAGCGATTACTTTCTTTCCTCGACCCTTATTTTGTTTATCCTGCTTGCGCTTCTGGCCGGGTTTGACGGGTTTCGGCGCTGGTATGTAGCGGCACCGCTGGTCATTCTCATGGCTCTTCTCGCTGGCTTGTTCGGCGGACTCGTGGCCCTGTTTGCCAAAGGCATCACGCTGGACGGAGTGGCCATCACCGGTCTTTTCCAGGACCTCATTGGCCCAAAGCTTGTTTTCGTGATTGTTGCCGTGCTCACCGGGGTTACCGTGGGGCGCAAGTTTTGGTCGTACATCACCACCGCTACGCTCGATGCCCCTAAGGTGCGCGACAGACGCGTTGCCCTTGTGCGGCTTCCGGCGGCGAACCTCGCGGACGGCCAGGTCACGCACATTGCGCGGTCGATGGTGGATGCGGAGAAAGCCGACGAGCAGTGGGACGCTTACGTCGCCGCTCTCATCGAAAACGGCTGGGACACCGTCGAAGTGCCGGTAGCCTCTGAAGCGCCAGACTCAGTTTTTGTCGAAGACACCGTGGTTATTTTCGGTGACACTGCCGTGATCATGAGCCCCGGTCACGACTCTCGACGCACAGAAATTGCTGCCGTGGAAGAGACCGTTCGAGAACTGGGCTTGCGGGTCTCCAGCATTGAGCTTCCCGGAACCATGGATGGTGGAGACGTTTTGAAGGTCGGCGCCACCGTTTACGTGGGGCGTGGCGGCAGAACCAACGGTGAAGGCATCCGTCAACTGCGTGCGATCGTTTATCCCCTCGGCTACACCGTTGTTGCGGTTCCGGTGACCAAGGTTTTGCACCTCAAAAGTGGAGTCACGGCGCTACCGGATGGAACGGTGCTCGGCTACCCACCACTGGTCGATAGCCCGGAAATCTTCGATCGGTTCCTGGCGGTACCAGAGCCGGAGGGTGTGGCCGTGGTCGTGCTGAGCGAGGACACGGTGCTGATGTCGACGTCAGCCCCGCAAACCATTGACCTCGTCACCGAATTGGGGTACCGCGTGGTGGCGGTAGATATCACCGAGTTCGAAAAGCTGGAGGGGTGCGTCACGTGCCTTTCGGTGCGCATTCGCTAATTCCCGTGCACGTGGTGGTGCCGTCTGAGGTTACGCCTCGTGAGGGGCAGCAGCGTCGCGGCGACTCGCACGCCACGTGTGGACGCCAGCGATGATCGACGCGAGGATCACAATGCCAGCGATCACATACGCGACACTCTTGACGCCCGGAATTGTCGCGGCGAAATATCCGGTTAGGGTAAGCCCGACGCCCCACGCGAGCGCGCCGACAAGGTTGCTGCTCAAAAAGCGGTAGTAGTTCATGCGGCCAACGCCCGCGATTACCGGAATGAAAACCCGGCCCCACGGAACAAACCTCGCTACCACAATCGACCACCAGCCGTACCTCTGGTAAAACGTTTCTGCCGCACGGATGGCCTTTTGCGTGCGGTGGCCACCGTGGCGATCGAGGTAGCCGCGACCGTAGTGGCGCCCGAGAAGAAAGCCAACTTGGTCGCCCAGAAAAGCCGCGATCCCGACACCTACCGCGAGGATGACGATGTTGAGGCTTGCAGCAGACGCAGTGATGAGCCCCGCAGCAAACAGCAAGGAATCCCCCGTAATAAAGGGAATGAACAGTCCAAGAAAAATCGCCGTTCCCGCGAAGACGAGACCCCACACAATGAGGTAGAAGATGATCGGGCCGGCGGTGGCTAGCAGATCGCCCATTTCGTTGCCGAGATTTGAGGATGACGTGAGAAGCATGATTACTTCATAATCCTGTCCGGCTTCGGTCTAGCCTGTCTGGCTGGTGTGGGGGCACTCGCGATCCGATCACGCGTAGTTAGGTAAGCCTAACATTCTCGATTCGCCTCGTTCGCTTTGAGCGTGCGATTGCCCCGGCTGCGCAGATTAACGTAGTCTGAAAGGCTGCGCTGGCGGTTGGGGATGTAGCGTGCATCCCCTCGTCGGCATCGCGAAGGTCCGTGCGGCCTTCCCCAAACACCATCGGCTTTGCCCATCATTCACGACCAAGGATTCCTGTTGTCTTCTGTACAGACCGTTAAGCGACTGAGCACTCTTGCGTCCATCATGCGCGTCTACCCGTACGCCAAGCCCGCCATGGGCAGGATCTACCTGGGAATGGGCGCGGCGATGATCGCCGCCATTGTTGCTCTCGCGATCCCTCAGGTGTTGCGTTCGCTCATTGACGGCCCGCTCAAAGATGGTGACTCCAGTGAAATTTGGTGGCCGGTCATCATCGTGCTCCTTCTCGGCGTCACCGAAGCGGTCATGATCTATTTCCGCCGGTGGTTTGTGCTCCAACCGGGAACGCATATCGAAGCACGCATGCGTAATGGTCTCTATGACCATTTGCAAGATCTTCCTGTGAGCTTCCACGACAAGTGGCCGAGTGGCCAGTTGCTCTCGCGCGCCATCAGCGACCTCAACCTGATCCGACGCTGGTTCTCGTTCGGCCTGGTGCTCTTCGTCGTGAACACCATCACGATCGTCGTGGGCATGGGGCTGCTCGTCAGTATCAACTGGATTCTGGGCGTACTGTTTGTGCTTCTTTCGATCCCTCTGTGGATCTACGGTTATGTCTTTGAAAATAAGTACTCCGTGGTGGCGCGTCGCAGTCAAGACCAAGCGGGGGACCTCGCCACGACGGTCGAAGAATCGGTTCACGGCATTCGAGTCCTGAAGGCTTTTGGTCGCGGATCTCACGCTTTGCGCAATTTTGAATCGCAGGCTGAGCTTTTGCGTGGCACGGAGATTGAGAAGGCAAAAGCCGTGGCCGGAATTTGGTTGTGGCTCTTGCTCGTGCCCGATGTCACTTTTGCGCTCTGTCTGGCGGGCGGTGTGTGGTTGGCCGCTGCGGGGCAGATCACCGTGGGAGGTCTTGCAGCATTTTTCGCTACCGCCACCGTGCTGCGGTTTCCGGTCGAATCGATCGGTTTCTTGTTGTCCATGACGTTTGACACCCGCACCGCTGCAGACCGGTTCTTCGAAGTGTTGGACGAAGAGAACACCATTGGCGACCCAGAGTCCCCGAAGACTATTGCCGAACCAGAGGGTCGACTTGTTTTCCATAACGCGCACTTTCGCTACCCGGATTCTCCGGAGCGGTTCCCCGACCTTGTCAACGGCATTAATCTTGAGCTTGAGCCGGGTGAGACCATGGCCCTCGTCGGGCTTACCGGAAGCGGCAAGTCCACGATCACAGCGCTCACGACAAGGCTGTACGACCTCACCGGTGGCTCGATCACGGTGGACGGCGTTGACATCAGGGATCTCACACTCAAAGAGTTGCGAACCCACGTGGCCATGGCGTTCGAGGATGCCACGCTTTTCTCGGCTTCCGTGCGCGACAACGTGCTGCTTGGCCGGCCGGAATCTACCGAAGAGGAGCTCGCAGAGGCACTCGACATTGCACAAGCTGACTTCGTGTACGCGTTGCCGAAGGGGCTTGACACCATGGTGGGCGAAGAGGGCATGAGCCTCTCCGGTGGCCAGCGTCAGAGGCTCGCACTCGCGCGCGCTGTGGCGGCAAAGCCTGACATTCTGGTGCTCGATGATCCGCTGTCTGCACTCGACGTTGATACTGAGGCGCTCGTGGAGGCGGCACTGCGCAGAGTTCTCGCTTCGACGACGGCACTCATTGTCGCTCACCGACCCTCAACGGTGATGCTCGCTGATCGGGTTGCTTTACTGGAAGACGGCAAAATTACCGCTGTCGGCAAGCACTCTGACCTGCTGGCTTCCAGCGAACACTACCGTTATGTCATTTCTAGTCTTGACGATCAGGATGAGGTTCCCAAGCGCGTGCCGTCACCACCGACGACCCCCATCCCGATCGTGTCGAGCGGTGTCGCTCGACCCAGCACGGAGGTCGGATCATGAGCGTCATCGGAGTAGAGGGCGAAGAGCGCGAGGACTACACGAAGGCGGAAAGTCGTCAGATTCGTGCGCGTTCGCTGAAACTGCTTGGGTCCCTGGTGCAACCGTTGAAAGCGCGCATTGCTCTCACCATCACTGTTGTGGTCATTAGTACGGCCGCTCAGGTGGCGGGGCCGGCGCTCATCGCGATCGGCATCGATACGGGCTTGAAAGCCATGCGGACGCAAGACTGGATTCCTCTCGCGGTGATTGTTGGCGCGTACCTTCTCACCGGTGTCATCGGTGCGCTGCTGATCGCCTGGTACACCGTGCTCACCGCGCGAATCAGCCAGTCGATCCTCATTGAGCTTCGCAAGCGTGTGTTCCTTCAGACGCAACGACTGAGTATGGAGTTTCACGAAAGCTACACCTCAGGGCGCATCATTGCTCGGCAGACAAGTGACCTCGACACCATTCGTGAACTGCTCGATTCGGGCCTCAGCCAGCTCGTTCAGGGCGGGCTCTATATGGTGTTCATTGCGATCGCGCTGTTCTCGATCGACGGTATGAGTGGGCTCATTCTCTTTGGCGCCATGGTTCCGTTGTGGGCGCTCACCCGGTGGTTCCAAGTGGCGTCGCAAAAGGTGTTCCGTGAAACACGCACGCAGTCCGCTCGTGTGATTGTGCACTTCGTCGAGACGATGACGGGAATCCGGGCGGTCAAAGCATTCCGTAAGGAGAAGCGCAATTCGGTGGAGTTTGGCACTCACGTCGAGAACTACCGTTTCGCGAACCAGCGGGCCATCAACCTGTTTGGAATTTTCGATCCGGGTCTTGTTCTCATCGGCAACGTAACTCTCGCTGTGGTTCTTCTTGTTGGTGGCCTGCGGGTTGCTGACGGGAGCCTCACGGTCGGCGTTTTGCTGGCGACGCTGTTGTACACGCGGTCATTCTTTGCGCCTGCTCAAGAGATTGCCATGTTCTACAACTCGTATCAGTCGGCCGCTGCGGCGCTGGAGAAGATTTCTGGCGTGCTCGAAGAGAAACTGGGCGTGCCGGACCCAACCGGCCCCATCGACCTGTGGGAGGCGCACGGCGCCGTGCGGTTCGACGACGTGGAGTTCGCGTACAAAACGGATCGCGTCATCCTGCCTCGCTTCAGTCTTGATATTCCGGCCGGTCAGACGATCGCTCTTGTCGGTTCCACCGGGGCGGGCAAGTCCACTCTGGCGAAACTAATCTCGCGCTTCTATGACCCGACCCAGGGTGCGGTGACTCTGGATGACGTGGACTTGCGTCAGTTGCATCCGAAAGACCTGCGCAGGGCCATTGTGATGGTCACGCAGGAGGCGTATCTATTCTCTGGCAACGTCGCAGACAATATTGCGCTTGGAAAACCGGATGCCTCCCGTGACGAGATCATGGCTGCCGCAAAAGCTGTGGGCGCGCACGCCTTCATCGAGGGACTACCGAACGGGTACGACACGGATGTGAATAAGCGAGGTGGCAGGGTTTCGGCTGGCCAGCGTCAGCTGATCTCGTTTGCGCGCGCGTTCATTGCTAACCCGGTGGTTCTTATCCTCGACGAGGCGACGGCCTCTCTCGACATTCCGAGCGAGCGCCTCGTGCAGGAGGGTTTGCAGACCCTGCTCGCCGATCGCACCGCCATCATCATCGCCCACCGACTGTCGACCGTGGCCATCGCTGACCGCGTGCTCGTCATGGAGCACGGGCGCATCATCGAGGACGGCACGCCCGCCGACCTCATCGCCGGCACCGGCAAGTTCTCCAAGATGCACGCAGCCTGGCGCGACTCGTTGGTGTAGCTCGTCGACCGGCGCAGATGCGGCGGTTTACGGCCGGTAGCGTGCAATTCTCAGGTTGATGCGATACCCGCCGGATGTCGTCGCCACGATCGGCGTGCCCTCCTCGCGGTAGTGCGTGAGGGCTTGCTCATCGTGGCAGAGCGGCGGTTGGCCGCTTGCGCGAACAACGCGCCACCACGGAACGGTGCTGCCGTATTTGGCCATGACCTGGCCGACGGCCCTTGGGGCCCGCGAGCCGATCGCGGCGGCAATGTCGCCATACGCCATGACGTGACCTGGGGGAATCGATTCGACGACATCCAGCACGCTGGAAACGAAGCTTTCTGATTGTGGCATTCAGTGCGACCTCATTTAGAGGGTGAGTACGCCGAACTTTTCGCCGTACTGGGTTTCACGATCGACCACGAAGCCGATATTTGTGAAGAACGCCTCTGGGCCGTCGTCGCCGGGTTCCCACAGTGCGGAGATGCGGGTGAACCCGCGTTGGCGGGCTTCTTCGGCGAGGGCGAGTACCGCGAATGTGCCGATTCCTTGTCCCTGCTGGTCGGCGGCGACGTGCACGCGCCACACGCAGCTGCGAAACTCTTCTTCCACCGCATCTTCGTCGAAATTGCCGCGAATGAAACCAACAACCTTGTCGTCACTCAACACCACACGCGGCCACGTTGTGGTCGGATCCAGATACGCATCAGCGATGGCGTAGGTCGGCGGGGTCACGAATTGTTCCTGTCCGCGACGCAGGGTCAGCTTGTTTGCGGCGAGGGCGTTACTCGCGGATAGCTCTTCTAGTCTCAAGGTGGCCATGAAGACAGGCTATCCACACCAACTGCAAAAGCCCTAGAGATATCTTGATGTCGAGATAATTGTCGCGTGGCTGTAAGCTGAGACTCGGCACAATCGCCACGGGCTTTGCCCCCAATAACCTGAAGTTTCCGCACACCACGTACGTCGTTCGCAAGGAGAACTCAATGTCAAAGATCAAGGTTGAAGGCACCGTCGTAGAGATTGACGGCGACGAGATGACCAGCATCATCTGGCACGCCATCAAAGAGACGCTCATTCACCCCTACCTCGACATCAACCTTGAGTACTACGACCTCGGCATGGAAAAGCGCGACGAGACTGACGACCAGATCACGATCGACGCTGCCCACGCCATCCAGAAGCACGGCGTGGGTGTGAAGTGCGCCACGATTACTCCGGATGAGGCCCGTGTCGAAGAGTTCGGCCTTAAGAAGATGTGGCGCAGCCCCAACGGCACGATCCGCAACATCCTCGGCGGCACGATCTTCCGCGAGCCGATCATCATCTCGAACATCCCGCGCCTTGTGCCCGGCTGGAACAAGCCGATCATCATAGGCCGTCACGCGTTCGGCGACCAGTACCGCGCCACCGACTTCCGTTTCGAGGGTGAAGGTACCCTCACGATGACGTTCACGCCGAAGGATGGCAGCGAGCCGCAGAGCTTCGAGGTGTTCCAGTCTCCGGGTTCCGGCGTGGCCATGGGCATGTACAACCTCGACGACTCGATTCGTGACTTCGCTCGTGCCTCGCTCGCGTACGGCCTCAACCGTGGCTACCCGGTGTATCTCTCGACCAAGAACACCATCCTGAAGGCCTACGACGGTCGCTTTAAGGATCTGTTCGCTGAGGTCTTCGAGGCAGAGTTCAAGGCCGACTTCGACGCTGCCGGTCTCACCTACGAACACCGACTCATCGACGACATGGTCGCGGCATCCCTCAAGTGGGAGGGCGGCTACGTCTGGGCGTGCAAGAACTATGACGGCGACGTGCAGTCAGACACCGTTGCTCAGGGTTTCGGGTCTCTCGGTCTCATGACGAGTGTTCTCACGACTCCGGATGGCAAGATCGTCGAGGCGGAGGCCGCTCACGGCACCGTGACGCGTCACTTCCGCCAGCACCAGGCGGGCAAGCCCACCTCCACGAACCCGATCGCGTCGATCTACGCGTGGACGCGTGCGCTCGCCCACCGCGGAAAGCTCGACGGAAATCAGGAGCTCATTGACTTCACGCACACCCTTGAGGATGTCGTGGTGAAGACGGTCGAGTCCGGCAAGATGACGAAGGACCTCGCACTTCTCGTCGGCCCAGATCAGGCGTACCAGACCACCGAGGAGTTCGCCGCCGACTTCGAGGCCGCCGGGATCACCTACGAGCACCGCCTCATCGACGACATGGTGGCCGCCGCGTTGAAGTGGGAGGGCGGCTACGTCTGGGCCTGCAAGAACTACGACGGCGACGTGCAGTCCGACACGGTTGCCCAGGGC
>JBDSUT010000094.1:0-3592 GCA_039927595.1 Terrimesophilobacter sp. | reverse complement strand
AAGCAGGCATTGTCGTCACCCGAGGCCAAGAGCGTTGCCTCTTCGTTTACAGCACGCGTGAGTTCGAGCTGCTGCACGAGCGCATACGCCAAGCGCCGGTCACCAGCAAGAAGTCACGGGACTACTTGCGACTCTTTCTTTCTGGCGCGCACTCAGAAGTGCCAGACAAGCAACACCGAGTTACCGTTCCCGCATTGCTCCGCACCTACGCGGGGCTCGACCGGGATCTCACTGTCATAGGGGCCGGCAACCATGCCGAGATCTGGGATACGCAGGCCTGGAACGAGTACTACGCGGAACAAGAAGACAGCTTCTCCGAGATCACGGAGGAGGTGATTCCTGGCCTCTTTTAGCGCCTTGACCCTGACTCCCCACCGAGTCCGCTCCTGACACTCTTCCCCAGTGTCAGGCCCGATGCGGAGGGGAATCAGGACCAAGGGGCATAGCCACCGCTTATGAATCAGTCACCTCTCATCCCGCAGTCAGACCCTGCGAAAATCCACACGCCTGTCATGCTTGAACGTTCCCTTGATCTGCTCGCGCCAGCCCTTGCTGGACCCAACGCCGTGGTTGTGGATGCAACGCTGGGCATGGGCGGTCACGCGGAAGCCTTCCTGGAGCGGTTTCCCGAACTCACGCTCGTGGGAATCGATCGCGATCGAGACGCACTCGCGATAGCTGGCGCTCGATTGAGTCGATTCGCCTCACGCACACACTTGGTGCATGCCGTATACAACGAAATAGGTGGTGTGCTTACCGGCCTTGGAATGCGCGAGGTGATGGGAATCTTCTTCGACCTGGGGGTCTCTTCCTTGCAGCTCGATCACACTGAACGAGGATTCTCCTATTCCAAGGACGCGCCGCTCGACATGCGAATGGATGCCGGCTCGGAACTCACCGCTGAAAGCATCCTCGCCGATTACAGCGAGAGCGAGTTGCGGCGAATCTTCTATGCCTATGGAGAAGAGAAGCTAGCACCGCGCTTTGCCCGCAGAATTGTTCAAGAACGAGCCAAGGGTCGCTTGGTAAGTTCGGCCCAACTCGTGGACCTCATCGACGCGGCAACGCCCGCGGCTGCACGGCGATCAGGACACCCTGCGAAGCGGGTCTTTCAAGCTCTGCGCATTGAAGTGAACCAAGAGCTCTCGGTGCTTGAGGCTGCGGTTCCTGCCGCACTCGACCGACTAGAGGTGGGCGGGCGAATTGTCGTACTTTCCTACCAATCGCTTGAGGACCGCATTGTCAAGCACGTTCTTGCTGCTGGCTCGACGTCGAGCGCACCGCGGGGTCTGCCCGTCGAACTTCCGGAACACCAACCCACGCTGAAACTGCTCGTGCGTGGCGCGGAGCTTGCCAGCGAAGCGGAGATTGCCAGCAACCCTCGTTCCGCGCCTGTTCGGCTGCGTGCTGCCGAGCGAGTGAGGCGTGCAGCATGAGCGCACTATCTGTGGAAGTTCCACACTTTTCCCCAGAAATTGGGTTCCCACAACCTGTTTCCCCCGAGCCGCGCAGACTCGATGTCGTTCCCACCAGGGGACAGCGCAGAGCACGACCAAAGTCGTTTTATGCGCTCATCACGGTCGCTGGGCTTTTTGCCATCCTCGTCGCCCAGCTTTTGCTGAGCATCGTGGTCTCGGATGGCGCCTACCAAATTTCCGCACTACAGCAGGAACAGAAGGAGCTCTTCCGCGACCACCAAACGCTCCTCGAACAAATTAATGTTCTTGAATCGCCACAGCACCTCGCGGCGAACGCGGAGCAGCTGGGAATGGTGACGAACTCCAACACCGCTTATTTGCGACTATCGGATGGCGCTATTCTCGGGAGCCCAGCTGCCGCGACGGCCAGTGGCGCAATCATGCGGGGCGCGGACGGGGGACCCTTAGTCCCCAACCAGCTTCTCACCGGAATTCCACTCACGACACTCACACCAGTGAGTTCCACAACCCCCGCGAATGGCGCGCCTCAATCAGTCGGAACCAATGGATCAGTAACCTCAATCGATGAAGGATTACCGTCGCCAGTCAATCGATGAATGGTGACCTCGAAAGTGTGAGACCGTGACCTATCAGCGAACAACCCGCAGGCGACTCGCTGTCGCGATCTTGCTGACCCTCGCCATCGTGTCAATCTTTGTCGTTCGGCTAGTGGATATTCAGGTTGTTCGCGCCGCGGAATTCAACGCGGAATCCTTAAATAAGCGTGCAATAGAGGAGCCAATTCCGGCGGCGCGTGGCCAGATTGTGGATGAGAATGGCAAGATCCTTGCCGATAGTGTGACGAGATATGACGTCACCTCCTCTCCACGAAATGCTCGGGAATTTTCCCGAAAACTGGATGATGGAACAACCCTTAAGGTTTCCGTAGCGGATGCTGTGTCGGAGGTTGCTGCGCTCACCGGAACGCAACCGAATGATCTGCTTGTTGCGGTGACGAAGAACCCCTCCGCGGACTGGGCAATGCTGGTCAAGAGTGTAGACACCGAAACATTTAGAGCAATTCGGAAACTCGACATTCCTTGGGTGTATTTCGAAACGCGGCCACACCGCACCTACCCACTGGGCGCGGTGGGCGGCAATTTGGTTGGGTTTGTGGGAACGGATGGGCCGCAGAATGCTCTCGAGGCAACGGAAAATTCGTGTTTAGCAAGCGCTGACGGCTCATCCACGTATGAGCGGGGTGCAGATGGAGTGCGTATTCCTGGCAGCACGGTCACCACGAAGGAAGCCGTTCCGGGAGGCAAGCTCACGCTTACCGTTGACACAGACCTTCAGTGGTTTGCGCAACAGGCAATCGCCGAACAAGCCATTGCAATTGGTGCAGAGTCGGCCATGGCCGCGGTTGTTCGCGTAAAAGATGCGCACATCATGGCCATGGCGGACTGGCCCGCGGTTGACCCCAATAATGTCGACGGAACTCAGGTGCAGTTTCTCGGTTCACGTGCGTTCAACTACATGTTCGAGCCAGGGTCGATCATGAAGGGCCTGACTGCGTCGATGCTGATCGACCAAGGGGCGGCGACACCATCCAGCCACGTGACAGTGCCCTACGTTTGGAAAACCCCTGACGGTGCCCGTATTCGAGACGCCGGGTATCACCTCGATCAGCGGCTCACTCTCACCGGGGTTCTTGAACAGTCCTCCAACGTCGGGATGGCCATGCTGGGTTCGACTGTCCCACAAAATATCCGTTACGACTACCTCCGAAAGTACGGTTTCGCTGAAGAGACAGCGGTGGGGTTCCAAGGAGAACAAAAGGGGATACTCGCCACGAAGTGGAATGTTCAAGCGAACTACGACATCACCTATGGCCAAGGAATCTCAACGACTCTTGCTCAGATGGCGAGCGCGTATCAGGGCCTAGCCAACGGGGGAGTGCGGTTACCCCTCACGCTGGTTCAAAGCTGTACCAGGCCAGACGGGACGGTCGTTGATCTTCCGTCTACGGAAGGCACTCGCGTGGTGTCAGAGAATTCATCGACGACGACAATCAAGATGATGGAAAGTGTTGTCACGGGAGGCTGGCTCACCAGAGTGCTCACCGTTCCGGGCTATCGAATCGCAGCAAAGACCGGTACAGCTGAGGTGGCTGA
>JBDSUT010000093.1:0-6474 GCA_039927595.1 Terrimesophilobacter sp. | reverse complement strand
TTACCTCATCTGCGTATTCAAGATCGCCGCCAACAGGTAGGCCGGAGGCTAGCCGGGTAACCCGAAGGTTTGGCTGAATAAGAAGTCGGCTTAAATAGCTTGCCGTCGCCTCACCCTCAAGGTTGGGGTCGGTCGCAATGATGACCTCGGTCACGGAGCCATCCGCCAGTCGCGTCATCAGCTGGCGAATACGCAAATCGTCTGGGCCAACGCCATCGATGGGGCTGATCGCGCCACCGAGTACGTGATACAAACCCTTGAACTCCCGGGTGCGTTCAATCGCGGCAACATCTTTTGCTTCTTCGACCACGCAAATGGTTGCCGCAGAACGACGAGGGTCGCGGCAAATGGGGCACCGTTCCTGCTCGGTGACGTTGCCACACACCTCACAGAATCGCACCTTCTCACGCACCTCAATGAGTACCTCAGCGAGCCGGGACACATCAAAAGACTCGGTTTGAAGAATATGGAACGCGATGCGCTGCGCTGACTTTGGACCAATTCCTGGAAGTCTGCCCAACTCATCGATGAGCTCTTGAACAATGCCCTCGTACACGCGCTACGCCTCCTGGTTCGGGGTAACTCGCGGCGCAATGGTCTGCTCCTCAATGAAGTTGGCACCCAAAATCTCACGCACGACTGCTTCGCCGTAGCGCTGCTTGCTACCGGATGCTGGAGCTTTTCCCTTAGACAGTGGTGGGACGCTCTCAGGCTCTGGCTCTGGCTCTGGCTCTGGCTCTGGCTCAGCGGTATGTGCCGCGGGGATCTGCGCAACCGCCCACCCGTCAGACTCGGCGGGAGGCTGAGGTTCGGCGCGGCCAGTAGTGCTGAGGGCCGAGGCATCCGCCTTGGCAATAAATTTCACTCGAATTCCCAGCACGTCAATGATTGCTTGGCGCAGAATCTCGCTCACACTCTGTTGCGACGTCTGTGGCTTCTTGAAATTTTCGACGTCATTCTGGCTGGGGAAGGCCAGCGCAAGAACATCATCTTTCATTCCCATGGGCTTCGCGGTGAACGCGACAGCCCAAGCGGCACGCTTCTTCTTGCCCACCACCTCGAGCACTTCAGCCCAAGAATCCACCAGTTGCTGGAACGTGACCGGCGCGGTGGAGTCAGGGGACGATGTCTCGCCTTCGCCAGCGTCACCAGCGTCGCTAGCGCTGGGCACTGACTCGGCTGGCGGACTGCTTGTCTCTTCCGGCCCTGAAGCCTCTTCGCGCTTTCCCTCTTCCCCAGAAACGGAGGTGGCTGGGGTAGCAACATGGGCGGAAATAGTGCTTTGCGGGCCCAGTGCCGAGTCGTCGGAGGCCGGTTCAGGGCTTCGGGTAGGTCGGGCATCCATGGGCGGAAGACCCCGAGCGTCCTCTGACGACCCACGAGTTACCGACGGCCCCCGCGATACCGATGATTCAGGTGAGGCACCCTCGACCCCAACCCGCCGCTCCAGCCGCTCTACTCGGGCCAACGTTCCGCGCGCCGAGGCATCCGATGCGGGCACGAGGATGCGGGCGACCATGAGCTCCAGGTGCAGTCGCGGGGAGGTAGCACCCGTCATTTCGGTGAGCGCTGCGCCAACGACATCCGCTGCCCTGCTGAGTTCAGCTTCTCCGAACCGCGCCGCTTGGAGTGACATCTGGTCAAGCTCGTCTTGCTGGATACCACGCAGCACGGCCGCCGCGCCGCCCGATGCACCGTCGGAGAAGGCTGCGACGACAATCAGGTCGCGCAGGCGTTCGAGCAGGTCTTCGACGAAGCGTCGTGGGTCTTGACCGGTCTGAATGACCCGGTCGACGGCAGAAAAGGCGCCCGCGGCGTCCCGCGTTCCGAGAGCGTCAATGACGTCGCTGAGCAACGCCGAGTGGGTGTAGCCGAGGAGCGCAACCGCACGCTCGTACTCGATTTCGTTTCCTTCGGAGCCCGCCATGAGTTGGTCCAGGAGTGAGAGTGTGTCTCTTACTGAGCCGCCGCCAGCGCGAACGACGAGTGCGAGCACGCCGGGTGCGACGGTGACCTTTTCGCTTACGCACATTTCTTGCACGTATTCGAGCATCTGCGCGGGCGGCACGAGCCGGAAAGGGTAGTGGTGGGTGCGCGACCGAATAGTTCCGATAACTTTTTCGGGTTCCGTGGTCGCAAAGATGAACTTGATGTGCTCCGGAGGCTCTTCAACAATTTTGAGGAGCGCGTTGAATCCTTGCGGTGTCACCATGTGCGCTTCGTCGAGAATGAATATCTTGTACCGATCGCGTGCGGGGGCGAAGACAGCACGTTCCCGCAGGTCTCGAGCGTCGTCGACACCATTGTGGCTTGCCGCGTCAATTTCGACGACATCCAGTGACCCGCCGCCGTCACGCGAGAGTTCAATACAGCTGGGGCATTTTCCGCACGGGGTATCAGTGGGGCCCTCTGCGCAGTTCAGGCAGCGGGCCAGGATGCGCGCACTCGTCGTCTTGCCGCACCCGCGCGGCCCACTGAACAGGTAGGCGTGGTTGACCCGGTTGGTGCGCAGGGCCGTCATGAGCGGCTCCGTCACTTGCGTCTGACCGATCAATTCGGCGAACGTTTCTGGCCGATAACGGCGATAGAGGGCGGTGACCACCACCCCATGCTACTTGGCACGGCCGACCTCCCGCCGTGCGCTTGTGTGAACGCTACCCCTCCACGACGGCGAGCGCCTGCCGAGCTATCTCGAGTTCTTCGTTCGTCGGCACGACCAGCACAGAGATGGGTGAGTCGTCGGTCGAAATCACCCGCGGCCCTCGCGCTATCGATTCGTTGCGTTCATCATCAATCCGGATGCCGAGAGCCTCAAGACCGCCGAGCGCACCCACCCGCACGGAGGCATTGTTTTCGCCGACACCCGCCGTGAACACGATGGCGTCTGCTCCGCCCAGGTGCGCAAGGTAGGAGCCGACATAGCTGCGGATTCGGTGGAGGTACACCTCGAAGGCGAGCGCAGCATCCGCGTCTCCGGCTGCTGTGGCCGCCTGCACGTCGCGCACGTCGTTGAACCCGCCGAGGCCGAACAGCCCACTGTGGTGGTTCAGCAGGTCGTCCAGGTCATCCGTGCTGAATCCGGCTTCGCGTTGCAGGTGCAGCAGAACACCGGGGTCGATATCTCCGCCTCGCGTGCCCATCATGAGCCCTTCGAGAGGAGTCAATCCCATCGATGTTTCCACCGATTTACCACCGTCGACTGCGCAGGCGGAGGCGCCGTTGCCGAGGTGCAGGATGACGAGCTTCAGCTCTTCTGGTGTGCGCTGCAAGAACTGTGCGGTGGCGGCCGTCACGTACTCAAACGAGATGCCGTGGAACCCGAAGCGCCGGATGCCGTGCTCGCGCGCCACGCGCCGATCAATCGCATACGTGTACGCAGCGGGCGACAGCGTCTGATGAAACGCTGTGTCAAAAACGGCAACCTGTGGCACCCCCGGAAAGGTCGCTTCCGCAGCGACGATGCCAGCTAAGTTCGGCGGGTTGTGCAGCGGAGCAAGCACCGAAAGCTCTTTGATGGTCGCCTTCACGTCGTCGGTAACCACCATGGGTAGAACACAGCGCTCTCCCCCGTGCACCACCCGATGTGCCACCGCCACCATCGACTCCGCCGGGTCAATCCCCTGCGCCTCGAGTCCTTCCAACATCAGTTGGAATGCGGCGGTGTGATCGGGCACACCCTGCTCGATAGTCGAGTCGTTGGGGATCGGTGTGGAGTCTCGGGTGTGGCGGGCGTCCATGGGCGGAGGCTCCACGGCGGTCCCCAACGACGAACCACGCTCGTCAACGCGCTCGCCAATGCGCTCGATCAACCCCCGCGCCAACGTCACCTCGCCGGTCAACTCAATGAGCTGATATTTGAGAGACGAAGAGCCTGAGTTGACGACCAATACTCGGCTCATGCGCGAGCGGCCTGAGCTTGAATCGCGGTGATCGCGATCGTGTTGACAATGTCTTGCACGGTCGCGCCGCGGGACAAGTCGTTGACGGGCAGGCGAAGCCCCTGCATGATCGGGCCGATGGCCACCGCGCCTGCGCTGCGCTGCACCGCCTTGTAGGTGTTGTTGCCGGTGTTGAGGTCCGGGAAGATAAACACGGTGGCGCGGCCAGCCACCTCGGAGTCTGGCAATTTTGCGAGAGCTACGGCGGCATCCGCTGCTGCGTCGTATTGGATGGGGCCGTCGACCGGGATGCCGCGAACCCTGGCGCGCACGAGCGCGGTTGCTTCCCGCACTTTGTCGACGTCAATGCCAGAGCCTGAGTCGCCCGTCGAATAGGAAAGCATTGCGATGCGCGGCTCGATGCCGAATTGGGTTGCCGTGGCAGCCGCAGATACGGCGATATCGGCCAGCTCGGCCGCCGTGGGTTCAGGGATGACGGCGCAGTCCCCGTAGACGAGCACTCGGTCCGCGAGCGCCATCAGAAAGACGCTGGAGACTACGGAGACTCCCTGCGCTGTTTTGATGATTTCGAATGCTGGCCGCACGGTTTGCGCTGTGGTGTGGGCCGCTCCGGAGACCATACCGTCGGCAAGCCCCAATTGCACCATGAGCGTTCCGAAGTAGGAGGGGTCTGTGACGGTGTCGCGCGCCCGCTCCATCGTGACGCCTTTGTGTTCGCGCAGCCGGTGGTACTCCTCCGAGAACTTGAGTCGCAGCACGTCATCGAACGAGCTCAGCACGGTCGCTTTCTGGATGTCGAGCCCAAGGCCGATCGCCCGCGAGCGCACCTCAATTTCTTCGCCGAGAATCGTGAGGTCGGCAATGCCACGGCTGAGCACGGTGGCGGCGGCACGCAAAATGCGGTCGTCTTCTCCTTCGGGGAGCACGATGTGGCGGCGGTGGGCTCTCGCCCGCTCGACGAGTCCGTACTCGAACATGAGGGGCGTGACGACGGGCGTGCGTTCGACATCCAGAAGGCCAAGCAGCTCCGTCGCGTCGACGCTTTGTTCAAACATGGCTCGCGCGGTGTCAAGTTTGCGCTGCGAGTCTGCGGCGAGGCGCGGGCGAATCTGGGTGATCCGCACGGCCGTATCGTAGCTGCCAAGCTCCGTGCGGATAATGGGCAGGGTCGAGCGCAGACCCTCTATGAGTCGATGGATGGGTTCGGGTATCTCGAATCCGCCGTTGAGCACAATCCCGGCGATGGAGGGGAACGTGCCCGATTCGTTGGCCATGAGAACGGCCAACAAGATCTCTGTGCGATCCGCGGGGACGACAACGACGGAGCCTTCGATGAGCCGCGGCAAAACGTTGTTCATGGCCATGGCGGCCACCACGACGCCGAGCGCCTCTCTGCTGAGCAGTTCAGGGTCACCCTTCACCAACTCGCCGTCTGTTGCCTCCATGATCGAGCGCATGGTGGGGGCAACCAGCACGGGATTCTCTGGCACAGTCCAGGTGGGAACGTCGCGGGCGACCGAAGTCACGGCCGCTCGAATGGTGTCCTCGGAGTGTGCGTCGGCCCGGTTGACGATGATCGCGAGCAGGGTCGCGTGCTCGTGTTGGAGTTCCGCGATGGACATCTCGGCGAGCTGACGAAGCGCATCTGGCGTGCGTGCCTCGAGTCGGTCACCGACCCGACCACCCAGAACAAGTACCACGGGAGCGCCAAGGTTCGCCGCGATGCGCGCATTGAATCCGAGCTCAGTCGGACTGCCAACATCGGTGTAGTCAGACCCAAGAATGATGACCACATCGCACAGTGCCTCGACCGCTTTGTAGCGCTGCACTATCTTCGCAAGTGCGCCATCCGGATCGGAGTGCACATCGTCGTAGCCGACGCCAACGCACAGGTCGTAGTCGAGGTCGACTCCATCGTGGGCCAACAGTAATTCCAGAACGTAGTCACGCTCTGCCGTGGATCGAGCGATGGGTCGGAACACACCGACCCGCTCAATTGATCGAGTGAGTGTGTCGAGCACACCGAGCGCAATGGTCGACTTACCGGTGTTGCCCTCGGCAGAGGTGATGTAGAGGGATCGAGCCACCCCTCCAGCCTACGGCTGTCGACGGGTTCCGACATCCGGGAATGGAAGGACCCCTCGCGCACCCGCCAGAGCTTCGCTACCCTTGCTACGTTTCCGTCCTGGGGGAGTTCACTAAGGTGGCGCCACACGAGGGGCCGCTCACAGTCTACCGAAACCGGCGGGGACTAGTTGAAGGTGATCTTGGAGCGCGACGCCGCGATCTTTTCGGTCATGGTTTGCCCTGAAGCGTTGTTGCGAGAGGCCGACCACAGCATCATGATGGTCACGCCAAGCCAGGCGACTCCCGCAATCCACGTGCAGATCACTCCCATGTCATGCACCACGGGGAGCCCAAGCAGCTTGCCAAGGTGGATGCTGGCCACCGAGAACATTCCGAGCGGGAAGACCATGCTCCACAGTTCTGACTCATATTTCACGGGATAGCGCTTCACAGCGTGACGCCACATTCCAAAAATGACCAGCAGCGGAATCCACCACACACCGAAAGC
>JBDSUT010000092.1:0-6652 GCA_039927595.1 Terrimesophilobacter sp. | reverse complement strand
GACACCGTTCACCGCATCCTGCTTCTGCTCCCAACTCAATGCTGGGTCGACCATAAACTGACTGCCCAGGTTCGAGGTCAAAATGAGGATGACGTTTCTAAAGTCCACGGTTCGGCCCTGGCCATCCGTGAGCCTTCCGTCATCGAGCACCTGAAGTAGCACGTCGAAGACGTCCGGATGCGCCTTCTCGACTTCGTCCATGAGCACGACCGAGTACGGGCGCCTGCGCACCGATTCGGTGAGCTGACCGCCCTGCTCGAACCCGATGTAGCCGGGAGGGGCACCGAGCAGTCTCGCAACGGAGTGCCGCTCGCCATACTCGCTCATGTCAATGCGAATCATTGCCTTTTCGTCGTCGAACAGGAACTCGGCGAGCGCCTTGGCGAGCTCCGTCTTGCCGACACCGGTCGGCCCGAGGAACAGGAACGAGCCGGTCGGCCTCGATGGGTCCGCAATTCCGGCCCTGCTGCGGCGCACGGCATCCGACACCGCGCGCACGGCAGGCTTCTGCCCGACAATTCGCTTGGCGATCTCTGCCTCGAGGTGCAGAAGCTTCTCCGTTTCGCCCTGAAGCAAGCGTCCCACCGGGATACCCGTCCATGCAGCGATCACGCCAGCAATGTCTTCTGCAGTCACTTGGTCGTTCACCATGAGAGGCATGTCATCTTCGGTTTCTTCTGCCGTGGCAAGCTCTTTTTCGATCACCGGCAGCTCGCCGTAGAGAATCCGTGACGCGGTTTCCAGGTTGCCTTCGCGCTGTGCGCGGTCTGCCTGCTGACGGAGTGTGTCGAGCTTGCCCTTCAGTTCGCCCACGCGGTTGAGGGATGCACGCTCGTGCTCCCAGCGCTTCTGCAGTTCGAGAAGCTCCGCACTGCGCTCCCTCAGGTCGTCGCGAAGCTTCTGCAGTCGCGCCTTGCTCGCGTCATCCTTCTCTTTCTTGAGCGCGAGCTCTTCAAGTTTGAGTCGGTCAACACTTCGTCGCAGCTCATCAATTTCGACGGGTGCGGAGTCAATTTCCATCCGCAGCCGACTGGCCGCCTCATCAATGAGGTCAATCGCTTTATCGGGAAGCTGGCGCCCCGAAATGTAGCGGTTGCTGAGCGAGGCTGCGGCCACCAGCGCTGTATCGGCAATGGCCACCTTGTGGTGTGCCTCGTAGCGTTCCTTGAGTCCACGCAAAATCGCAATGGTATCCTCGACACTCGGCTCGCCGACATAAACCTGCTGGAATCGGCGCTCCAGGGCAGCATCTTTCTCAATGAACTCGCGATACTCATCCAGGGTGGTCGCACCGATCAGTCGCAACTCTCCACGCGCCAGCATGGGCTTCAACATGTTGGCCGCCGCTACGGAGCCCTCCCCGCCGCCCGCGCCCATGAGAGTGTGCAACTCGTCGACGAAGGTGATGATCTCGCCGTCTGCGTCGTTGATTTCTTTCAGCACCGCCTTAAGTCGCTCCTCAAACTCGCCGCGATACTTGGCACCCGCCACGAGTGCCGCCAGGTCGATAGAAACAAGCCGCTTGTTCTTCAGAGAATCCGCGACGTCGCCAGCGATGATCCGCTGCGCGAGACCCTCGACGACCGCCGTCTTGCCGACCCCCGGCTCACCGATGAGTACGGGGTTATTCTTGGTGCGCCGAGTGAGCACTTGGCTCACCCGACGGATCTCCGCATCCCTCCCGATCACCGGGTCAAGCTTGCCGGTACGTGCAATCGCCGTCAGGTCGACGCCGTACTGCTCGAGCGCGGTCTTAGGCTCGTCGTCTGGTGTCGGTGCACCCTGCATGTTTGCCATCTATTTCTCCTGAATTCGGGAGGTTGCGAGTCTCGAAATTCTTGCTGTCAACGTTTAAGTGGTCGCCACACGACGACCTGAGTATTGCGTTGCGCACGTGTTCCCGCACGCAGTGACACGACATCACCGGATTCTCCTGCAGCGAAAATTCGTCGGCCCGGCTTCGTGAGCATTTCATCAGCGAGAGCCCGCTCAAGCTCCCGCACGCGAAACTCGAGTTCCTCGACGTGGTTTTCGAGCTCCAATACCCGTCGAATTCCCTCTAGGCTCACGCCTTCCGCGCTCAATCGCGCGATCTCGCGCAACTGTGAGACATCCCGCATCGAGTAGCGGCGCGACTGCCCTTGGGTGCGCGTGGGGCTCACCAGGCCCATGCGGTCATACTGCCGCAGCGTCTGTGGGTGCAGCCCCGAAAGCTCAGCGGCAATGGCTATCGCGAAGAGTGGTGAGTTTCCATCCATCATTTTCTTGCCTTCGCCATAAGATCATCCCTCGGGTTCTCGGCAGGCATTGCCTTAACAAACTCTTCGAGGTGGCTCTTAGCCTCCGCGGTGAGGTGCGCGGGAACCGCCACAACTACCTCAGCAAGAAGGTCGCCAGAGCCCTTGGCTGTTGTCACTCCGCGACCTTTGACGCGCAGAACCCTCCCACTCGGTGTGCCGGGGGCGATGCGCAGTTTCACGGGATCACCTTCGAGCGTGGGAACCTCGATCGTTGCGCCGAGAGTTGCCTCCGCAAACGTCACGGGCACGTCGACACGTAGGTTTTGCCCCTCGCGCTCAAACACCGGATGCTTGCGCACCGTCACCGTGAGCGTGAGATCGCCGGGGGCGCCGCCATCCAGGCTCGGCTCCCCTTTGCCTTTGAGCCGAATCTTTTGGCCATCCGATACCCCAGCAGGAATACGCACGCTAATGGGTTTGCCGCCGGCAGACTGCAGCCGCGCGGTATCGCCCTTGATCGCGGTAACGAAATCAAGGGTGGTGGACGCCGTGAGGTCGCGGCCTTGAGTCGGACCACCAGCTCCACGGAAACCACCGGTTGACCGGCCAAATCCGCCACCACCGAACATGCTCGCGAAGAGGTCTTCAAACCCAGCCTGCTGCCCGCCGCGTTGTCGTCCAGCGCCGAAGACGTCTTCGAAACCACCGCTTTGCCCCCCCGCGGTAAATCGCGGCATGCCGGGACCCATCGCCCGCATTTGGTCGTATTCTTTGCGTTGCTCTGGGTCGGAAAGAACGGAGTTGGCTTCGCTGATCTCCTTAAACTTCGCTTCAGCTTTTGCGTCACCGGGGTTGGAGTCTGGATGATATTTTCGCGCAAGCTTGCGATAGGTCTTCTTCAACTCGGCCTGGGAGATGTCTTTCGACACCCCCAGAACCTTATAGAAGTCCTTATCGAACCAGTCCTGACTCGCCACGGTCAGTCCTCAGGTACGAAAACTGCGACCTTGGCGGCACGGAGCAGTCGCTCACCCAGCAGGTACCCGGGCAGAACAACGTCGGCGATCGTCTCGATCGTCACATCCTTACTCGGTATTTGAGCGATAGCTTCATGAAGTTTCGGGTCGAAAGCCTCGCCGGCTAGCCCCACCTGAAGGAGGCCATACCGGTCAAACGAGGTGCGAATCTTTTGCGCAACAAGTTCGAGCGGGCTGCCCGCCAGATCACCGTGAGCATGAGCGAGATCCAAGTCATCCAACACAGGAAGAATGCCGGCCATCACCTCGGCGATGGCAAGCTCACGCGCGACGTACCGATCACGATCAACGCGCTTACGGTAGTTCGCGTATTCCGCTTGCACGCGCTTGAGATCATCCAAATGATCACTAGCGGGCTCCGTCGGGCGCTGCGCATTCTCAAGGAAGATCTTGAGGTCTTCATCCGAGATCGCACCGTCGTCGTCGACAGATATCGTGCCGTCGTCCGCGACCAGTGAATCGTAGTCAGCGGTGATGTTCTCACCCGAACGTGAGTCATCAACGGCGGACTCGTCCGAGTGAGTTTCGGTCGCGTGAGCGTGTGCACTGTCGGCGTCTGCACTGTCGGCGTCTGCACTGTCGGCGTCATCATTGTCGGCGTCATCGAAGTTGACGCGGGGCTCGCCCGTCTCGGGGTCGATCCTGCGCTTATCGCGCACGATCGGCTCCTCGGGCGAGTCGCCTCGCTTCTTCTTCTTGTCTTTGTCGGCAGCCATTGCTACTTCGTGCCGCCCTCTGGCTCGTCCTCAACAACTTCAGCGTCGACGATGTCCTCGTCATCCGCGGATGCTGGCTCACCAGTCTCCGAATCAGCTGCCGTGGCGTCCGCCGTCTCGCTCTGTTGGTAGAGGGCTTCGCCGATCTTCGACTGACTCTCACTGAGCTTCTCGAACGCGGTAGTCACCGCTGCGTCATCCTCGCCAGCGAGCGCGGTCTTCAGCGCGTCGACGTCGGCCTGTACCTCCGTCTTGACGTCGTCTGGGAGCTTCTCTGCGTTCTCCTTGAGCAGGGTCTCTGTGGAGAAGGCAAGTTGTTCTGCCGAGTTACGCATCTCTGCAACCTCACGGCGAGCCTTGTCTTCTGCAGCGTGTTCTTCGGCTTCGCGAATCATGCGGTCGATGTCTTCCTTGGCAAGCGAAGAGCCACCGGTGATCGTCATCGACTGCTCCTTGCCCGTGCCCTTGTCCTTGGCAGAGACGTGCACGATGCCGTTGGCGTCGATGTCGAAGGTGACCTCAACCTGCGGAACTCCGCGCGGTGCGGGAGCAATGCCGGTGAGCTCAAAGGTGCCGAGCGCCTTGTTGTCTTTCGTGAACTCACGCTCACCCTGGAACACCTGAATGGCAACGGAGGGCTGGTTGTCGTCCGCGGTCGTGAAGGTCTCGCTGCGTTTGGTCGGGATCGCGGTGTTGCGCTCGATGAGCTTCGTCATGATGCCACCCTTGGTCTCGATCCCGAGGCTCAGTGGAGTGACGTCGATGAGAAGGATGTCCTTGCGCTCGCCCTTGAGAACTCCAGCCTGGAGGGCGGCGCCGACGGCGACCACCTCATCCGGGTTGACACCCTTGTTGGGCTCGCGGCCACCGGTCTCCTTCTTGATGAGCTCGACGACGGCGGGCATGCTGGTGGAGCCACCCACGAGCACCACGTGGGCGACGTCTGCCACGTTGATGCCGGCCTCTTTGATGACGTCGGCGAAGGGCTTCTTCGTGCGGTCCAGAAGATCGGATGTCATTTGTTCGAACTGCGCGCGCGTGAGCGTCTCGTCGAGGTTTGCTGGGCCGTTCTCGGTGAGCGAGAGGTAGGGAAGCTGAATGCTGGTGCTGGTCGAGGAGCTGAGCTCCTTCTTCGCCTGCTCTGCGGCCTCCTTGAGACGCTGCTTGGCGATCTTGTCGTTGGAGACATCTACGCCCGTGGTCTCTTTGAACTTCTTGATCAGGTGGTCGACGATGCGCTGGTCCCAGTCATCTCCACCGAGACGGTTGTCTCCGGAGGTCGAACGCACCTGAATGGTGGAAAAGTCGTCATCCTTGCCCACCTCGAGGAGTGAGACGTCGAACGTTCCACCACCGAGGTCGAACACGAGGATCAGTTCGTCTTCCTTACCCCGGTCGAGGCCGTACGCAAGCGCGGCCGCGGTGGGCTCGTTGATGATGCGCAGAACGTTGAGGCCTGCGATCTCGCCGGCCTCTTTCGTTGCCTGGCGCTCAGCGTCGTTGAAGTATGCGGGAACGGTGATGACGGCATCCGTCACGGGCTCACCGAGGTACTGCTCTGCGTCACGCTTGAGCTTGCCGAGGATTCGGGCCGAGATCTCTTGCGGCGTGTAATCCTTGCCGTCGATCTTCTCTTTCCAGTCGGTGCCCATGTGACGCTTCACGCTCGCGATGGTGCGGTCAACGTTGGTGACTGCTTGACGCTTGGCGGTTTCGCCGACAAGCACTTCGCCATCTTTCGTGAAGGCTACGACGGATGGTGTCGTGCGGAAGCCTTCCGCGTTGGCGATGACGGTGGGTTCTCCACCTTCGAGGACCGAAACAACTGAGTTGGTCGTTCCGAGGTCGATTCCTACTGCTCGAGCCATGCGCTCTGTTCTCCTTACAAAGTCAAATATCGGGACTTGAGTCGCGACTACTCAAGTTTTGACCTTGTGATGAACTTTGTCAAGCTCCGAGGCTGAAAGTTGAGTGTGAGTGACTCAAGTATTTTGTGCACGCGGTGATGCCGTTCACCGATACCCTGATCAGCATGAGTAATGATGCTCGCGACAATGGCGTCGCCAAGTCCACCTCGAAGACAATCCCCGCTACCGCGAATACTGGCGCAGTCGCCACCATGGGGCTAGACCTTCAAGAGAACAAGGTCATCCCTCGCAAACGCATATTCGCGTGGGCTCTGTGGGACTGGGCGACACAGCCTTTCAATACGGTGCTGTTGACGTTCGTGTGGGTTCCGAGCTTCCTCACCTCGCACTTCTTTCTCGCCCCCGAAATCGCAGCGCAGGGTTTGCAAGCAGATGGCAGCTATATCAAGTGCGACGCCTCAGCGGCCGGTAACGCTTACTGTGACGGGATCGGGCAACTCGCAGCCAACCTCGGCTGGGGTATCACTCTTGCCGGTATCTTGATTGCTTTGCTTGCTCCCGTCATGGGACAACGAGCGGATGCGGCGGGCCGCCAGAAACTCCAACTCGCGATCTTCACCGGCCTGCTGGTGCTCTGTCAGTTCGGCCTGTTCTTCGTCGACGCGGGGCAGCAGTGGTTCCTGCTGGGAGTCTCGCTCATCGCTCTCGGAAGTGTCGTCAGTGAGATCGCCGGCGTGAGTTACAACGCACTCCTCGTTTCGGTCTCCACAAAGAAAACCGTGGGCAAAGTT
>JBDSUT010000091.1:0-4958 GCA_039927595.1 Terrimesophilobacter sp. | reverse complement strand
CATCGGCCGGCAACCTCGTGTTCGTTTTGGTCAGCACTGTGTCGGTGTGCGGAAACCAGTAGAACTCGAAGTGGTCGCAGCTGTTCACGCGCACCTGGTATTCGTTCAACACGGTCTCGAAGCGTTCGGGTCGCTCAAGCGCGTGAAGAACAAAAGCAGGTACACATTGCACCGTCACCTCGACGAGGATGCCAAGGGCCCCCAGTCCAAGGGTGACCGCCGGCAACAGTTCGGCGTTCTCGGTCGCGTTCACACGCAGCAGGGTGCCATCCCCTGTGACGAGCGTGACCGCCACAAGTTGGGCAGATATGCCCCGGAACGCCTCGCCCGTTCCGTGGGTTCCGGTGGAGGTGGCTCCGGCAATAGTCTGCCGGTCGATGTCACCGAGGTTCTCCATCGCAAGCCCGTGCGGGGCAAGCAGCACGGGCAGTTGGTAGAGATTGGTTCCGGCGCCGAGCGTGACCTGCCGCTTCTCGGCATCCACGTGGAGTACGCCGTCGAGGTCGGCGAGGTCCAGCTGGATACCTGGCGCTGCGGCGATCGCGGTAAAGCTGTGACCAGCGCCGACTGCTTTAATGGCAAGGTTTCGCGCGCGTGCGTGGCGAACGAGTGCCACCACCTCCTCCACGCTGGTCGGGCGCGCGATGAATGACGGCGTCGCGGTTTCGGCCCGACCCCAGTTGCTCCAGCGAACCCCCGGAAGCAGAAGTTCTGCTGCGCGATCGCCTGTCTCTGTCTCCGTCATAGCCAGACCTTGCCCTCTCCGCGGTAGGTCAAAAATGTTTCAACGATGCGGTCGCCCTCCACGACAGCTATCTCGTTGAGGTGCTCCGCCAACTCCCCCGATTTGGTGTGGCGGAACCACACCCGGTCACCCACCTCGAGCCCGGATGCGTTGGTGAACGGAGTTTGCACCTCACCGGCCATCTCGTGCGGCACCATCCTGAGCCCCTCAGGCCACACCGCAAGGGGCAGTCGGTCTGGCGCTGGCGGTCCAGAAGCGACCCAACCTCCGCCGAGCACGGTCGCCATGTCTGGTTTCGGCGTGCGAACCACCGAAAGCGCAAAGGCTGCCGCGGGCGCTGGCGTGAAAGCCCCGTAGTGATCAAAAAGGTGGGGGCCGAACAGGCCGCTTCCGGCAGCGATTTCTGTCACCGCTGATTCGGCACTCGTCGACTCAATGGACCCCGTGCCTCCGCCGTTCACAAACTCAAGGTCGACGAATTCGCGGATGGCGGCAACGGCGAGAGCACGCCGCTCGGCAAGTTCGCGCGACGATTGTTTCTGCATCCAGCGCACCACGGCACCAAACACGGGGCGCCCTTCCGGCCTATCGACTGTGCCCGCAATCTGCCCCTCGTAGGCCATCAACCCCACCAACGTGAAGCCCGGCCGCTCCGTAATGTGCTGAGCAAAAGCGCGCGCCTCCTCGATGGAGTGGAGGGGGGAACGCCACGGACCCATGTGGCCAAGCAGCCCGGAGTTCCAGGCTGCATCCAGTTCGAGGCACACTCGGATGGTGGTTCGCTTGGCGGGTGCGATCACGCTGTCGATGAAGTCCAGCTGCGCAATCGAGTCGACCATCAGGGTGACTCTGGTTGCGAGGTTCTGGTCGCGGCCCAGCCGCTCGATGCCAGCCCGATCGACAGTGGGGTAGCCGACCACGACATCCGATATCGTCTCGGCAAGCCAGAGCGCTTCGGGCAGCGTGTAGGAGAGAACACCGTGGTAGCCCTCCAGCGCCTCAACCGCTTCGATGACCGCCCGCACGCGCAGCGACTTGCTTGCCACCCGGATGGTCGTTGCCCCTCCGCTTGCCGTGCGCCGGTCAAGCAGGTCGTGCACATTGTGGGCCAGAGCCTCGTTCGAGAGGACCGCAAAAGGCGTGTCGAGGCCCGCGGTTGCAGCCGCGAGCCTCGGCCAATACTCCCCAGGGATCTTCCACGGGGCACTGCTTTGTCGGTCGAGTTTCATGGAATACCTAGCGGACGCTCCGCACCGGGATGACAGCAAGGCCACCGATGAGCGCGGAAATCGCCGCAAGCAGGAACAGACCCTGGAAACCGACAAGGGCGGCAACAACGAGTGCACCCAGTAGCGGGGCAACAGCTTGTGGCACGGTCGTGGCGATGTTCATAATGCCGAGGTCTTTGCCCCGCGCGGCAGCGTACGGCAGCACCTGGGTGGCGAGAGCCTGGTCTACCGACAGGAAGCATCCGTAGCCGAGACCGAGCAGTCCGGCAGCAATTTGGGCGTTACCCCATGTCGGCCCAAAAGCCAGCATGAGCGCCGCAACAGCTTGCAGGGCCGCCGCGAGCAGCACGAATACCTTGCGGCGGCTCAGCTTGTCGGAAAGCCAGCCAAGACCCAGGGAAGCGATTACGACGAAGACCATGTAGATGAGCGTGAGGGTAATGAGCGCGTCTTCTGCAGCCTCACCCGGAGCAAAGGACTCCTTGCCAAGACCGTCCTGCAGGAAGTAGAGCAGCAGGGTTGTGCCGAAAGCGTTTCCGAAGTTCACGAGCACTCGGCTGAGCAGCGTCCACCCGAAGTCCGGGAACCGGCGAGGGCTGATCCAGAAGCCTTGAACGAGGGCGCGCAGGGTGAACGGCGGACGGTCGGCCGGATCGAGAACCGCATCCGGGATCCTCAAGATGAACGGCAGCACCAGAAGAACGAGAATTACGGCGATCGCGGTGTAGCCAATAACCTGCCCGATGAACAGCATGGTGACGAGCAGCAGACCGGCAATCGTGCCGACAGCCTGCGGTGCCGAAAGCCATCCAGAGACAAGACCGCGTTGGCGCACCGGGACTTGGTCAGAAATGGTGGCCGTAAGCGCGGAGGTGAGCATGCAGAAGCCGATGATTGACAGCGACCACATGATGCCAATTCCGAGCATCGTTGACTGAAGGCTCAACACGATGAGGGATGCGGCGAACACGAGTGCACCAGCAAGGATCCAGGGGCGGCGGCGGCCGAACTTGCTCGTCGTGCGGTCCGAGAGCGCACCGGTGAGCGGGTAGGAGATGAGTGCGAAAAAACCGGCGATGCCCGAGATGATGCCAAAGGCCACCACCTTGTCAACCCAGGGGGCGTCCAGCGCAACGTGTGCTTCGACCTGTTGCGGCAACAGAAGTTGCACGGGAGTCAGCTGGGCCATCCAGATGCCAAACCATGCGGTCGCAAAGAGTGCGATCCAGCCGGCCGAGACCAACCTGGTCGGCTCAGAGAGCGCTCCAGAGGTAGCTGCTGTAGCGGGTAGGTTCTGCGTCATTGGGTGTTCTCCCTGGTGCGGTGCGGCGTGGTGGGTCGTGCGGTGTGGTTGCTTATTCGGTGTCGTTCGTCGTGCCGGAATCTGAATGCGCGAGTGCTGCGAGCGAATCTGCAGCGAAATCCATGGTGTCTGCCGCGGCCGCGTCATCCCGATCAGCAAGCCAGGCGAGTGTGAGTCCACTGATGAAGGTCACGAGAAGTCGCGCGAGGTGATCGAGTGGCAACGTCCAGGTCACCCCGACTGCTTCTGCGCCGGCGCTCAGCAATTCTCCGGCCGTGCGCCGGTACATTTCGTATTGGGCGCGCGGCAGGTCGCTGAGCTCGTCGGTGCGCATCGAATAATGCAGCAGTTCGAACATGGCTTGTTCATGCCGTGGCTCTGCCGTCAGTGTGTCAAAGTATGCCTGCAGACCCGCGCGAAGCGCGCTGCGGATGTCCACATCGCCACCCATTGTGGCGGCCACCGCCAGACCCTCTCCTTCGACGATCATCGCGACAAGCTCGCGCATCATCTCGTTGCGTGAACGGAAGGCGTAGTGGAAGCTCGCGAGTGGCATGTCGGCTTCGGCGACGATTGCGCGCGTGGTGGCGCCGTGCACTCCTTCGCGCTGAATCACATTCAGGGCGGCGTGAACGAGTGCTTCGCGGCGATCCGCCAACGAAATGCGTGCCACGTTACCCCGCCCTTCCCCCATGTGGGTCAAGCGTCCAAGACACTTAACTAGGAAAGTATGTTGCGTGCAGTGCTCCTATGTCAAACGGTTCCGCACCCCGCGTTAGGGTTACCGGCCGCGCGGTCGCCAGCTGTGCAACCCGCCCAGTGAGGTGCTGCGTTTGTACCCCCGGAGGTGTGTGAGTTCAGGACATCGTTGATAGATGAGTCGGGACATCGTTGATAGTGATGTGGCCGTGATGATGATTCATGTCGAAGGCGCGCGTGATCGTTTTGTCCGTTGCTCATCAGGGGCTCACTAAAGCTCAAGCAGCCGAAAAGTTTGACGTCTCGTGGCAATGGGTTCACACCTTGGTGACGCGATACGAAACCGGTGGGCTGGAAGCTTTGGAACCCCGAAGTCGAAAACCACACTCCAGCTCGTTGGCCACAGCCGAAGCGGTCCGGCTCCGCATCCTCGAGCTGCGCCAGCAACTGGTGGCCGATGGTTTGGATGCCGGACCGGTCACGATCGCGTGGCACCTAGACCACGAGAGCCTGCTGGTTCCCTCGACCTCCACCATTCGCCGAATCCTGCATGCTGCCGGGCTCATCACCCCAGAGCCCAGGAAACGACCACGTTCTTCCTACCTCCGCTTCCAAGCAGATCAACCCAACGAGACCTGGCAATCCGACTTCACCCACTGGCACCTGACCGACGGCACCGACGTTGAGATTCTGAACTGGCTTGATGACCACTCCCGCCTCTTGCTCTCCTGCACCGCTCACAACACCGTCACCGGCCCCCTCGTGGTCGAAACTTTCACCACAAACATCAACAAATACGGGCCACCAGCCTCCACCCTGACCGACAACGGCCTTGTCTACACCGCAAGATTCCGCGGTTCACGCAACGCTTTTGAATACCTCCTGGCCGCCGAAGGAATCACCCAAAAGAACGGGCACCCCTACCACCCACAAACCCAAGGCAAGATCGAACGGTTCCACCAAACCCTCAAACTATGGCTCA
>JBDSUT010000090.1:0-2829 GCA_039927595.1 Terrimesophilobacter sp. | reverse complement strand
AGAGTAAGGCACAGCCACTGGCGAGAGTGGCCGTGCCTTGCGACCCTGACCGGACTTGAACCGGCGACCTCCGCCGTGACAGGGCGGCGCGCTAACCAACTGCGCTACAGGGCCTAGCTATTAAGTTACAAGTCTGGTGACCCCAACGGGATTCGAACCCGTGCTGCCGCCGTGAAAGGGCGGTGTCCTAGGCCACTAAACGATGGGGCCAGGAAGTGTGGAACCTTCTTAGCTACCGACGCTCAAGCATAAGGGGCGAAACGGTTTTTCACAAACGCGAACATCTAGCCACACCGCATGATTTCCAAACCATCGCCGGATGCAGCGATAGGTTCAACTTGAACTTTAACCTTTGGGGTGCTGGTAAAGGCTTCAAACCCTTGTTAGTGTGACAGATGTTAACAATGTTACTGGCGTGACTAGAGGGAGTCGCTCGCCAGAGAACCGGGGAACTATGACAGAAACGCAGACAGGGCACCGTTTGCGCACGCGCTGGTGGCGCAATCGCATCATTGTGACCCTGGCATTGGTCGCTTTGCTTGCCACCGGAAACGTTGTAACCCAGTTTCACGATGCCGCGTATGCTGCGGATTACCCCAGCTGGGATGACGTGAAGAATGCGCGCAACAACGTGGCGAAGAAAAATGCCGAGATTGTGCGCATCCAGGCCCTGCTGAAGCAACTCGAAGATAACGCTGCGGCGACGCAAGCCATTGCGATCGAGAAAGGCAACCTGTTCCAGCAGGCGCAGGAGGCCTTCGATGTGCAGGACCTCAAAGCCACGCAGCTGCAGGAGCAGGCGGATGCCGCCCAGAAGAATGCTGATCAGTCAGTCAAGCGTGCAGGCCAGCTTGCCGCGCGCATGTCACGAACCAGTGGCACCGACCTCACCACGACTCTGCTGTTCAACGGAGACGACGCCCAAAAAGTGCTCGCCGATGTCGGCATGGCGAACAACATCACCGGGCAGTCCAAGGGGCTCTACGACCGCGCCATCCAGGATCAGAACACCGCACAGTCGCTGACGGACCAGGCAAACGTCGCCAAGGATGAGCGCGAGCGACTGCGTAACGAGGCCGAAAAGGCGCAGGTTGCAGCTCAGGCGGCAGCGGATGCCGCAACCGCAGCCCTCAAGGAGCAGCAAGACAACAACGCCAGACTTCAAGCGCAGTTAGCGACCTTGAAGACGGGGCTTTTGCAGACTGAGGCCGCATACGTTAAGGGCATTCAGGCGCAGTGGGGTGCCAATAACAGCCAGGTGGAGATCAGTTCTTCCGGTTGGGCGCGGCCAGCATTCGGGCGCATCACCGGCAACTTTGGACCGCGCGTTCCCCCGATCGGTGGAGTTTCGTCATACCACCGCGGCACGGACATTGGTTCTGCGTGTGGCAATCCGATCTTCGCTGCGCATAACGGCACGGTGAAGTACGCGGGTTGGTTTGGCACCTACGGCAACTTCATTCTCATTCAGCACGAGGACGGCATCGAGACCGGCTACGCCCACATCATTAGTGGGGGAATCATGGTCTCGGTGGGCCAGCCGGTTGCGGTGGGTCAGCAGATCGCCCGCGTCGGCTCCACCGGAGCATCCACCGGGTGCCACCTCCACTTCGAGGTGCGCACAAACGGCACCGCCATCGACGCGGTTCCGTTCCTGAGGGCACGAGGAATCAACCTCACCTGACCCAGCTCGCTGGTGAAAAGCTTGGCTGACTGGCGCACTTTAGGGGGTGCGCCGGTCAGCCGAATACTTTAAGGCGAAGGTCAGTGGCCCTCTGACACGAACGCCTTCTGGCCGGCGATAATGATCGCCTCAGCTTCGGCAGCGTCGCCCCAGCCCTCCGTCTTCACCCATTTGCCGGGCTCAAGGTCCTTGTAGTGTTCGAAGAAGTGCTCGATCTCTTTGCGCTGAAACTCGGGGATGTCGTTGACATCCTGAATGTGATCCCACCGCGGGTCCTTCGCCGGCACGACGATGACCTTCGCGTCGGAGCCGCCGTCATCCGTCATGTTGAACACGCCGACCGGGCGCACCTTCGCGCCAACTCCGGGAAAGAGTGGGTAGGTGCAGAGGAGAAGAATGTCGACGGGGTCGCCGTCGAGGCCGAGCGTGTTCTCGATGAATCCGTAGTCGGTGGGGTACGCGAAGCTCGTGTAGAGCACGCGGTCGAGGAAAACCCGACCGGTGACGTGATCGACCTCGTACTTGTTACGGCTCCCGCGAGGGATTTCGATGACGGCGTCGTAGAAGGCCATGGGTGGTTCCTTTCGTGCGGGCAGATGCACCAATAAAGATGCACCAGTAATGTTACTGCGTGAGCACTCGGCCCAGACTGACACCCGCAATTGCGGACGTGCGGCGGGCTGTGCGCTCCCGCCTCGTCGACCTGATGGCCCCGGTTGTAGAGCTCGAGCGTCAGGGCAAGACGCCCTTCGTGCACGATCCCGACACGGCCGTGCTTGTCTTGGTCGCACTCAGTGGGGGCGCTGACTCGCTCGCCCTTGCGGCCGCGACAGCGTTCGAGGCGAATCGACTCGCCGATGTCACTGCCGGTGCCGTCGTCGTCGACCACGGACTGCAGCCCGGTTCTGCCGATGTTGCGGCGCAGGCGGCAGCGCAGGCACGCCAACTCGGGCTGAACCCGGTGCTCGTGCGGCGGATCGAGGTCGGCGCGGATGGTGGCCCCGAGGCGGCGGCACGGGATGCTCGCTATGCCGCGCTCGCCGCTGCTGCGGCCGAGACGGGGGCTCGCGCAGTGTTTCTCGGCCACACCCTCGATGACCAGGCCGAGACAGTGCTTCTCGGGCTCGCGCGGGGGAGCGGGCCCG
>JBDSUT010000089.1:0-7404 GCA_039927595.1 Terrimesophilobacter sp. | reverse complement strand
CATGACGCCCGCTATGCCGATCGGACCGCCCTCATCAGTGATGAGCAGATCCTCCGGGTCGAGCGTGCGCAGCTGGCTATCAAGCGTTGTGAGCCTCTCGCCCGGCTTCGCCCTACGCACGGTGATCGCACCCTGAAGCTGATCGAGGTCGTAGAAGTGCAGCGGTTGACCGAGTTCCACCATGACGTAGTTCGAAATGTCGACAGTGAGAGAAATGGAGCGGATGCCGGCAAGCTTCAATCTCGCGATCATCCAAGCCGGAGTGTGTCGGGTTGGGTCGACCCCGCGAACAACGCGCGTGACAAAAAGTGTGCAGCCTGCACTGTCGCGGATGGGTTTCTGATCATCGAACACGACCGCAACCGGGCCACCGGCAGCGAGTACGGGAGCCCCTGCGAGAAGCGGCTCTGCCGGGTCTCGGAACTGAGCCCCGGTGGCGTGCGAATACTCGCGCGCAATACCTCTGATCGATAGCGCATAACCGCGATCGGGAGTGACATTGACTTCGACTGCCCAATCATCCAGGCCAAGCAAAGCAATGGCGTCTCCCCCGACTTCCGGATCGAGGTCGAGCTCTGCCAGCCGCAGGATGCCGTCGTGCTCATCCCCGAGACCAAGTTCGCGTGCGGAGGCGATCATGCCGTCAGACACGTGACCATACGTTTGGCGCGCCGCAATGGGGAACGGGCCAGGCAGCACAGAGCCGGGCAGCGTGACAACGACCTTGTCGCCGACGAAAAAGTTTGCTGCGCCACAGACGATTCCCCGCACGTCGTTTGAAGCAACCTGCACCTGACACCAGCGAATCGTTTTTCCATTGCTCTGCGGCTCGTCGACGAACTCGAGCACCTTGCCCACAACGATGGGGCCCTCGAGTTCGAAGGTGTGGAAGTCTTCTTCCTCAAGGCCGACGCGCACGAGAGCAGCGTGAAGCTCTTCTGGAGTGAGGCTTGCCGGAGCGTCGACGAATTCGCGAAGCCAGCTGACGGGGACGCGCATTAGACCACCATCCCGAACTGCTGGGAGAAACGGATGTCGCCTTCGACAATGTCGCGCATGTCCTTCAATTCTTCGTTCCTAAACATGAGCGTGCGCTCGATACCCATACCGAAGGCGAACCCCTGGTAGACATCGGGATCCACACCCGCTGCACGCAAAACGTTGCGATTGACCATTCCGCAGCCGCCCCACTCGATCCATCGCGCTCCGCCCTTGGCGTGCGGTTGCCAGACATCCATTTCGGCACTCGGCTCGGTGAACGGGAAGAAGTTGGGGCGCAAGCGAATCTTCGCTTCCTCACCGAACATGAGTCGCGCAAAATGCTCGAGAGTTCCCCGAAGGTGGGCCATCGTGAGACCTTTATCGATCGCGATGCCCTCAACCTGGTGAAAGACAGGAGTGTGGGTGGCGTCAAGCTCGTCTTTTCGAAACACCTTTCCGGGTGCGATGACATACACCGGAAGCTCGCGAGTCAGGAGACTGCGAATCTGCACCGGCGAGGTCTGGCTGCGAAGCACAAGCTGCGAACCGATGGGCTCAACGAAGAATGTGTCTTGCTCAGAGCGCGCGGGGTGATCGGCATCCGTGTTCAGTGCGTCAAAGTTGAACCACTCATTCTCGAGCTCGGGGCCCTCAGCGACCTCCCAACCCATACCGACAAAGATGTCGCCAATCTGCTCCATGAGGAGGTTCAGCGGGTGCCGTGCACCAGCACGCCACCGACTCGGTAGTGCCGTGACATCCACTGTTTCGGCGTCAAGTTGAGCCGCTTCCTCACGCGCGGCAAGTTCAGCTTCACGAACCTCGATCGCTTGACTCAGCTGAGCGCGAGCTTGCCCCACGAGCTTTCCGGATGCCGCCTTCTGTTCGTTTGGCACAGCGCGAAGTTCTGCATTCAACGCGGCCAGCGGAGAGTTCTCCCCCGCATGCCGTGACCGAGCGGCCTTCAACTCAGCCATCGTGCCCGCTGCCGCAATGGCAACAAGGGCCGCATCTTTGGCCGCGGAAACCGCAGACTCCGTGATCGGGTTATCGGGGCTCGCAGTAACGTCAGACACGAGACCCAAGTTTAGCGGGGTGGATCTGATGGCCCGTGCAACGAGCGAGGCAGAGTGATTGCCCGCGTGCCGTCTTCACCTATTTGCTTTGGGGTGTTTGGCAGTGCCTTGCCCAGTTTTGGTCCACTGCGGCGAGCGACGAAACGGGCAAGCCACGACATTGTGAGGTTCAGGGTGAGGTAAATCGCGAACCCGATAGCGAACATTGTGAAGATGTAACGGCTACCGAAGAAGTTTGAGTTATTACCGATCGTTCGTGCCAGCTCTGGATAACTCACAATGAATGCCAGCGAAGTGTCCTTCAGGAGAACGACGAGCTGAGCCAAAATAATGGGCAACATCTGACGGAATGCTTGCGGGAACTCGATGAGAGCCCACGTTTTCAGAGGGGTGAGGCCCACCGCTAGCCCAGCTTCCCTCTGACCACGTGGGAGGGATTTCACGCCAGCCCTCAACGCCTCACCAATAATCGCACCGTTGTAAAGGCCGAGACCAATTACTCCAGACCAGTACGATCCGGCCGTGAATACCAGAAATACAAAAAAAATCATGAGGAGAACGGGAATGCCGCGGACAAACTCAAGAATCACACTCGTGACAACGCGAATCCACGCAAAGCGCGAGGTGCGTCCAAACGAGAAGAGGATTCCGATCGCGATGGCGAGCACTGCGGCGATCGCGGCCATCCGAAGCGTGTTCAGCGTCGCGAATCCGAAGGACTCCCACAGGTCTGCCCGGCCAACAATGTCCCAGCGCGAGGGATCGAAGGTGCCGGGCTGTATCGCACCATTAGCATTCACTCTGGGCGCGGCAAGAAGCAGGTAGAGCCATACGAACAACGCAATGATGAGGAAGATGCCGACGATCGACGCGATCTTCGACAGGCGACGCGTCTTCGGACCGGGGGCATCGTACAAAACACTCAAACTCATCTCATCACCACCACTCTCTTCTCGATGGCCCCGGCAATGAGCCCCAGGGGAACCGTGATCGCGAGGTAGAGAAGTGCGGCATAAATAAGAACGCTAATGACGGCACCAGGGTGATCACGAGTAGCAGCATCCGTCTGCTTGAAGAGCTCGTTGACGAAGAAGATGCCGGCCACCGAGGTATTTTTGGTGAGCGCAATGAAAACGTTGATCAACGGTGGGACCACCATGCGAGCGGCCTGAGGAAGGACCACGAGCGTGACAGTTTGGATGAAACCCATACCTACGCTGCGCGCAGCCTCTGCCTGACCCACGGGAACACCGTTGAAGCCCGATCGGATCGCCTCCGCCACGAAGGGCGAGGTGTAGGCGGTGAGCCCAATGAGTGCGAGAACAAAATAGTCAAGATCTGAGCCGAGAATGGGCAAAACCACACCGCAAAACATCAGCACGAGAAGAAGTGGAACATTGCGCAACACTTCGGTGTACACCGTGGCAAACATCCGCAAAGACGGAACAGGTGAAATCCGCATCGTCGCGATAAATACGCCGACTATGAATGCCCCAGTGCCAGAAATAGCGAGCAATTGGAGGGTCATAATGAACCCGGCAAAATACGCCGGAGTGACGTCAACAATCGCTTCGATGATGTTGTCCACTTCACCTCCCAGATTTCTCAGTTGTGGATCATGACGAAGGTGAGGCCCACCCGCACTCGCCTGCGGGTGGGCTCACCGTTGTTGAACCTAGTTGCTGTAGCGGTTCACCGCTGGAGGCTCTGGAGTCTTCAGAACCTTGCCAGCGGTTGACTCCCAAGCAGCCTTCCACGTGCCGTCTGCGTAGGACTTCTCCAACACATCGTTGATGAAGTTGCGGAACGCGTCGTCATCGTGGCCGAGACCGATGCCATAAGGCTCCTCGGTGAACGGGTTGCTCAAAACCTCGAACTCGCCTGCATTCTGGTCAGCAAGACCAGCGAGGATGACGTTGTCGGTCGTGACAGCAACGACCTTGCCCTGACGAAGCGGCTCAAGGCAGTTGGAGTAGGTGTCGGTCGTGATCAGGTTCACTCCATACTCGGCAATGTTCTTCTCCGAGGTAGATCCCGAAACACTACACACGTTCTTACCCTTGAGATCCTCGGGGCCCTTGATGCCCTCTGGGTTTCCCGCCAGCACCAAAATGTCCTGGCCAGCGTTGTAGTAGGGCCCTGCGAAGGAAATAACTTCCTTGCGCTTGTCATTGATCGTGTACGTGGCGACGACAATGTCAACCGTGTTGTTCTCAATGAAGGGTTCACGGTTCTTCGAGACGGTCTCAACCCACTTGATTTTGTCTGGGGCGATTCCGAGAGCACCAGCAATGATCTTGCCAATCTCCACGTCGAATCCCACGGGATCTCCGCTCGGGCCTTTGAGCCCAAACAGCGGCTGGTCGAACTTCGTACCGATGGTGATCTCGCCCTTGTCGGCAAGCTTCGCCATCGTCGTTCCTGCTTCGAAGGTGGGCGCCTCAGCGACCGGTGGGGCTGCAGTGTCCCCTCCACCACCCGCACATGCACCAAGTCCGAGGACGCTGGCGACGGCGATGGCAGAAATCATCAGGCTCTTCTTGAGTCTCATGTGTTTCTCCTTGCTGTGAGTACTTACTCCCCAATTAGTGAGTAAGGATTTTTGAGAGGAAATCTTTCGCTCTCGGGCTTTGAGGGTCGGTGAAGAACTTCTCTGGCGTGGCCTCTTCGACAATTTCGCCATCTGCCATGAAAAGCACGCGGTGCGCGGCTTTGCGCGCGAATCCCATTTCGTGCGTAACAACGACCATCGTCATGCCGTCTTCCGCGAGTTGCACCATGACGTCCAGAACCTCGGAAATCATCTCTGGGTCGAGCGCTGAGGTGGGCTCGTCGAGCAATATAAGCTTCGGATCCATCGCCAGAACACGTGCAATTGCAACGCGTTGCTGCTGGCCGCCTGAGAGCTGTGACGGCATCTTGGCTGCCTGATTGGCTACACCGACGCGATCAAGCAATTCCATCGCGTGTTTGTCGGCTTCAGCCTTGGAGATTCCGCGAACCTTGCGCGGGCCCAGGGTGACGTTCTCCAAAACAGTCTTGTGCGCGAAAAGGTTGAAAGACTGAAAAACCATGCCGACGTCGGCTCGGAGTTTTGCGAGCCCGCGCCCTTCTTCTGGGAGCGGGACTCCGTCGATCGTGATCGTTCCACTGTCGATGGTCTCAAGTCGGTTGATCGCGCGGCAGAAGGTTGACTTTCCGGACCCGCTCGGACCGATCACCACAACAACCTCACCGCGACCAACGGTTGTCGAGATGTCTTTGAGAACGTGGAGGTCGCCAAAATGCTTGTTGACATTCTCTAAGACAACGAGGGGTTCACCACTTTGTGAAGGGTCCATCAAGACAGACTTTCACACCCCGAGTAAGGGGGTCAACTAGATGAGACCCTAACCGAGCACACCGTGACAACATCGTGACAGCGATCTGCAAGGTTTCTGAGCAGCCTTCTCAGAGACTCTCGCGCTGAGCAAACGCGGACTCATAGAGGCACACAGCTGCCGCCGTTGCGAGATTCATCGACTCCGCTTTTCCATAAATGGGCACCCTGACCGAGTGGTCGGCGTGCGCCAGCTGCTCGTCGGAAAGCCCGCGGGCCTCGTTGCCAAACAGCCACGCTGTTGGCTTCGCAAGGAGGCCATCACCTCGCACCTTCAAGAGATCTTCGCCTTTGATATCCGCGGCGATGATCTGCAGCCCCGCTCCGCGCGCACGCTCCAACACGGTGTCGAGTTCAACTCCGATCGCGATCGGGATATGAAAAATAGATCCGGTCGATGCGCGCACAACCTTCGGGTTGTAAAGGTCAACACTGCGGCCACTCAAAATCACCGCGCCCGCCCCCGCCGCATCCGCTGCTCGGATGAGGGTTCCGGCGTTACCCGGGTCTCTGACCTCTTCGAGAATGGCGACAAGAATCGGGGTGCGACCACCCGCCCGCGTTCCGAAAATATCTTTGACGGAGGTGGGGAACTGATGGCACACCGCCACGATCCCCTGTGGGGTCACCGTGTCGGCCATGGCGTCCAGCACCTGCTCGCTGACGAACTGGACATCCACGCCCGCATCAACCGCGGCTTGCGCGATATCTGTGTACCGCTCGAGTGCGGTAGGGGTGGCGTAGAGCTCAACCACAAGTTCGGGTCGATACGTCAAAGCCTCGGCGACCGCCTGTGGCCCCTCCAAGAGAAAAAGCCCGGTCTCTGACCGGGCTTCTCTCTTGTGAAGCTTAGTGACGGCCCGGATCTGTGGAGAACGCGGGTTGTCTATCATGCCATCAGTCTAAATGGCATGATGCCTTTGAGATGATCGCTCATCCCAAAGCGGCAATAATTACGCGGCAGCCTTCGGCGCGTTGATGTCCTTCGGCAAAGCAGCCTTTGCCGTCGCAACGATCGACGCGAAGGTGGCGGGCTCGTTGACTGCGAGCTCGGCGAGGATACGACGGTCAACCTCGATGCCAGCAAGGGCCATGCCCTGAATGAGGCGATTGTACGTCATGCCATTCGCACGTGCGGCGGCGTTAATGCGCTGAATCCACAAGCGGCGGAAGTCACCCTTGCGCGCGCGGCGGTCGCGGTACGCGTAGACGAGCGAGTGGGTGACCTGCTCCTTCGCCTTGCGGTAGAGGCGCGAGCGCTGCCCACGGTAGCCGGATGCGCGCTCGAGGATGACCCGACGCTTCTTGTGGGCGTTAACCGCCCTCTTTACTCTTGCCATTTCCTGTTATCCCTTACGTCTCGCGGCTCAGCGGCCGAGAAGCCTATTGATGTTCTTGACGTCGGCCTTAGCAACCGGCTCGTCCTGGTTGAGGCGGCGCTTGCGCTGACCCGACTTGACCTCAAGGTTGTGTCGCATGCCGGCCTGCTGCTTCATGAGCTTGCCGCTACCAGTGATTTTGAAGCGCTTCTTAGCCCCGGAGTGGGTCTTCTGCTTAGGCATTCTTTTCCTCTTCCTTGCTGTCTTTCTTGAGTGGTGCTGCAGCTTCTGCCGAGTCTTCGCTGCGCGAGCGGCTCGGCTTCACTGCGGCACGGCGAGCGTCGGATTCGGCCTTCGCTGCCGCCTTGGACTTGTGCGGTCCGATGACCATCACCATGTTGCGGCCATCGATAGTCGGACTCGACTCGACGGTACCGAACTCAGCGACATCCTCGGCAAATTTCTGGAGCAACCGCACGCCCTGGTCTGGGCGGGACTGCTCACGGCCACGGAACAGGATCATGGCTTTGACTTTGTCTCCACCTTGTAAGAATCCTTCGGCGCGCTTGCGCTTCGTTTCGTAGTCGTGCTTATCAATCTTCAAGCGAAACCGCACCTCTTTGAGAATCGTGTTCGCTTGGTTGCGCCT
>JBDSUT010000088.1:0-7549 GCA_039927595.1 Terrimesophilobacter sp. | reverse complement strand
TCTTGCAACCTGGCTGCCAGCTGTGAGAGCGCGTGATCGTCCAGCGCATTCATCTTGTCAGGAATGTTGAGGGTGACCGCGGCCACATTGCCGGCGATGCTCAGATCGATCACTGTTTGCTCCCTTGCTGATTTAGGCGTCGTAGGTGACAGTAACTTCGTCGCTCGTCGGGTGCGACTGACACGTGAGAATGTAGCCGCGCTCCAGCTCTTCTGGTTCGAGCGCGTAGTTCTCATCCATCGTCACCGTGCCATCCACGAGCACCGCGCGGCACGTGCCGCAAACTCCGCCCGCGCAGGCGAACGGCACGTCATCCCGCACGCGAAGCGCGGCATTCAGAATGGTCTCCCGACCGTGCTTTGGCGTGTTGATGGATGCCGTGAGCCCGTCCAGCGTGAACGTGATCTTTCGCACCTCATCACCCTCGTCAATGACGACGGGACGGCCGGTAGAGCCCTCAGGGTGATCAGGTCGATCCGTGGTGAAGAGCTCAAACCGCACGTGCTTGCGATCAACACCTGCTTCTTCGAGCGTGTCGCGCACAAGCTGCACGAGCTCGAACGGCCCACAAATGAACCACTCGTCCACGTCGCCTGGTCGCACAAGGTATTCGAGGAAGGTGCCGAGGCGCTCCGCATCGAGCCGCCCGGAGAGCACGTCGGAGGCTCGCCGCTCCCGCGTGAGCACGTGATACAGGGCGAACCGAGCCGGGTAGGAGTCCTTCAACTCAGCGAGCTCCTCGAGGAACATCACGTCGTTCGCGGTGCGGTTCGAGTAGATGAGGCTGAACTGGGAGTGCGGAGACGACGCCAAAATAGTGCGTGCGAGCGACATGATCGGTGTCACGCCAGAGCCGGCCGCGATTGCTGCGTAATGCCGCTCGGTGCTGTGCCCATCAGAAGCGGGTGCCATTTCTGTTGTGAACGTGCCCTGTGGACTCATCACATCGATGACGGCGCCAGCTTCGAGAGACTCGTTGGCCCAGGTAGAGAATTCGCCACCGAGGTCACGCTTGATCGCGACCCGCAACTCGCCAGGCACGGGCACAGCGCAAATCGAGTAACTGCGGCGCAGCTCATGGCCGTTCAACTCCATGCGCAACGCCAGGTATTGGCCGGGCTCGTAGTCGTAGTTCTCCGCGAACTCATCGGGCACTTCGAAGGTGACCTCGATGGCATCCTCGGTGAGCCGCCGCACCTCGCGAACGGTGAGCGGGTGGAAAGTGGCGCGCTTGCGCTGAGGTGCTGGCTCTAGTGCCATCTCAAATCACCTTGAAGTAGTCGAATGGTTCATGGCACGCAGTGCACGTGTAAAGGGCTTTGCAGGAAGTGGAACCGAACCTGCTTGATTCTTTCGTGTTGAGCGAACCGCACAGTGGGCACTTCACTGACATGGCCACGCGCACAGGACCACTCACAGCGGCCTTGCCTGACGGAGCGGCGATTCCGAAAGCCTCGAGCTTGCGCTTGCCTTCCTCAGACATCCAGTCGGTCGTCCACGCCGGTGCGAGCACGAGTCGCACCTCCGCGTCGATATAACCCGCGTCGGTCAGCACTGTCAGCACGTCGTCGCGCATCGTGTCCATCGCGTGGCAGCCGGAATACGTGGGGGTGATGGTGACAACGGCGCGGCCGTCAACCAGGTCTGCCGAGCGCAGCACACCCAAGTCTTCAATCGTGAGCACAGGAACTTCAGGGTCAAGCACGGTCGCGGCAAGGTTCCAAATGTGCACGCCCTCACCGGTTTCAGGCTTGGGCCGTGCGGTTGCCTCCACGCGCGCATCGAGTGCCATGATCACCACGTGGCCTCGGGATGCTCGCGCGCCAGCACCTGCATCTCTGCAAGCAGTGTGCCCATGAACTCTGTATGGATGCCATCACGCCCGCCACCACGAGCGGTGAAGCCCTCAGGCACGTCAAGCTCCGCCTCGGCGAGAACTGCACCGGTGAGCTTGTCGAAGTTTGCGCGGAGTGAGGAGGGCAAAACAGCCGCGTCACCCAGCGAGACCACGAAATCGTCGTCGCGGAACATCTCGTCAACGAACGTCCACATTGAGGCGAGCCCGCGAATCATGCGGCTGCGCGACTCCTCGGTGCCGAGCGCGAGGCGCAGCACCCACTGGGTTGCGTGGTCGCGGTGGTAGTCGACCTCCTTCGCTGCCTTCGCGGCAATAGCTGCGAGGGTGTGATCTGAGGAGGGCGCGCCTGACAAACCTGCAAGCTTGCTATAGAGCTCGAACTGGTAGTACGAAACGATGAACTGCCGCGCAATCGTGTACGCGAAGTCGCCATTCGGCTGCTCAACGATCTGCAGGTTCGTGAACTCTGGCTCGGTGCGAAAGTAGGCGAGGTCATCCTCGGTCTTACCCCACGCGAGACCGGCATAGCTGAGAAACGAACGCGCATGGCCGAGCTGGTCGAGGGCGATGTTGGCCAGTGCAACATCCTCTTCCAGCTCCGGCGCACGGGCGATCCACCATCCGAGCCGCTGAGCAAGGATGAGGGCATCGTCACCGAGGCGAACGGCGTAGGTTGCTACCGCCTCTGTCGGCTTCTCGCCAGCCTCAGTGATCTTTTCTGCCGTGAGGGCTTCACCCGCAGAAATTTTGAACGACTGCTCACTCACAGGTGCTTCACACCCTCCGACGCCGTGTAGTAGCTTGCGTGGCGGTACTCCTTGCCGCGCGGGCTCTCGAAGAAGGCTCCCTTCGCGTCGGGGTCGGATGCCGTGATCTCACTCGACGGAACAACCCACACCGAGACGCCCTCGTTGCGACGCGTGTAGAGGTCACGCGCGTTGCGAACAGCCATTTCGGCATCCGGTGCGTGCAAGGAACCAGCGTGCAGGTGCGAGAGGCCGCGCGAAGAGCGCACGAAAACTTCCCACAGTGGCCAAGACTCGGTCGCGTCTGATCCGGGTGAACTCATCAGGCTGCCTTCTCTTCTTTGGTCTGAACACGACGACGCTCGGCATATGCTGCCGCAGCCTCACGCACCCACGCACCGTCTTCATGCGCCGTACGACGACGCTCCAAACGGATGGCGTTGGCCGGCCCGCGACCCCTCAATACCTCGTTGAACTCATCCCAGTCAAGCTCGCCAAAGTCGTAATGACCACGCTCTTCGTTCCACTTGATGTCGGGGTCTGGCAGTGTGAGGCCAAGAACCTCTGCCTGCGGAACGATCATGTCGACGAAACGCTGGCGCAAGTCGTCGTTGCTGAAACGCTTGATGTTCCACGCCATGCTCTGTGCGGAGTTCGGCGAATCGCCGTCGGGCGGGCCGAACATCATGAGTGAGGGCGCGTACCAGCGGTTCACGGACTCCTGCGCCATGTCATGCTGCTCTTTGGTGCCCTTGGAGAGGTGCAGCAGAATCTCAAAACCTTGACGCTGGTGGAATGACTCCTCCTTGCAGACGCGCACCATTGCACGGGCGTACGGGCCATAGGAGGCGCGACACAGTGGCACCTGGTTGCAGATCGCGGCACCGTCCACGAGCCAGCCAATCGAGCCCATGTCAGCCCAGGTGGGGGTCGGGTAGTTGAAGATGGAGGAGTACTTAGCCTTGCCGGCGATCAGGTCATCCGTCATCTTGTCGCGCGTCACGCCGAGGGTTTGCGCAGCGGAGTAGAGGTAAAGACCATGACCGGCCTCATCCTGCACCTTCGCCATGAGGATCGCCTTGCGCTTCAAGCTCGGCGCTCGAGTGATCCAGTTGCCCTCCGGCTGCATGCCGATGATCTCGGAGTGCGCGTGCTGCGACACTTGGCGGATGAGCGTTTTGCGATAGCCTTCGGGCATCCAGTCTGTCGGCTCGACTCGCTGGTCTGCTGCGATCAATTCATCGAAGTGCGCGCGGCCGTCCGCGTCTTCAACTTCGACGGTCGCAGCTTTGTGAGGGGATGCTCCGTTTGTGGAGGCACTGGGCGCCATTGCGGTGTCACCTTCAAATTCGGGGGCGGCCGGTTTTGGACTAGGTACAGTTGCCCTAGCAACTGACCGACCGTTCGTTTAGGCTTTGGTCTAGGCTAACATCCGACAGAGAGGTGGTCAACGATGAGCGACGCCCGAACCACGGAATATGAGCGCCCCGACACGATGTTGCAGGCAGACCGCGCGTCCACCGAGTTACTCGGCATGGACGTCGTGGAGATGAGCGAAGGCCACGCCGTTGTGACCATGAAAGTGCGCGACGACATGGTGAACGGTCACCAAATCGTGCACGGCGGCTTGGTCTTCACCCTCGCTGACACCGCCTTCGCGATGGCCTGCAACTCGGAGAGCACCCTCGTCGTCTCCTCCGGCGCCGACATCACTTACTTTTACCCCGGGCATGCCGGCGATCTACTCACCGCCACCGCCGCCGTGCGATCGCAACGAGGCCGAAGCGTGATTTGCGATGTCGAAGTGAGCAACAGCACCGGCATTATCGCCGAGTACCGCGGGCACGGCCGAGTGGTTCGCCCAGATCACATGAAATCGGAGCGCAGCTCATGACAGACACCGCCTCACCAACCCGCCAAACCTACGACCAAGAGTCAATCCTGCTTGCGGCAGCAGAGGTCTTCATTCAGCACGGCTACGACGCCACCTCGATGGGCGTTCTCGCTGAAAACCTCGGAATCACGAAATCGGCGATCTACCATCACGTACCCAGCAAAGAGCACCTGCTTGAGCTCGCTCTCGACCGAGCCCTCGACAGCCTCGAAGCAATCCTCGTCGATCCGCTCGCCTCTACTGGATCAGCCATCGACAAGCTCATGTATGTGCTGCGTTCCTCCGTCGGCGTTCTCACCGACCAGCTGCCCTTCGTCACGCTGTTGCTGCGACTTCGCGGCAACACCGAGATCGAACGCAACGCCCTCGAGCGTCGGCGCGCGTTCAACCAGGTCGTCGCCGACCTTGTGGACGAAGCCCGCAACGACGGCGACATCCGCCGTGACATTGATCCCCGCACCACAACGCGACTTCTTTTCGGCATGATCGGTTCCGTCGTGGACTGGTACCGCGCAGGCGGTCCCGTCAGCGCAGAGGATGTCGCCAACGACATCGTCACGATCGCGTTTGGCGGCGTGCGCACGCAGTAGTCAGCACTTCGTAAACTGGCGGAGGAAGCACTCCCCCACGAACGGAGTCAATGACGATGAGCTCTACCCCGGCGCTAGCTCGGCGACTAGGCACCGTCGACGCTGTTTTTATCGGGCTCGGATCGATGATCGGTGCGGGGATCTTCGCCTCGTTCGCTCCAGCAGCGGCTGCCGCTGGCGCTGGGCTGCTCATCGGATTGGCGATCGCCGCAGTTGTTGCCTATTGCAATGCCACCTCTTCTGCTCAACTTGCGGCTCAGTATCCGACCTCAGGCGGCACTTATGTCTACGGCCGCGAGCGCCTAGGTGAGTGGCCAGGATTCTTTGCCGGGTGGAGCTTCATCATTGGCAAGACCGCGAGCTGCGCGGCCATGGCTCTCACCTTCGCCAGTTACGCCGTGCCGGTTGAATGGGAGAAACCCGTTGCGATATCCGCCATCGTGAGCCTTACCGCTGTGAACTATTTCGGTGTCACGCGCACCGCAGCCCTCACCAAGATCATAGTGACGCTCGTGCTTACAGCCCTTGCAGTCGTCGTGGTGGTCGGGCTGTCGGGCGCAACACCACACACCGACAATCTCGGCGAGGGGCTGTTCGATCACGGCTGGTACGGCATCCTTCAATCTGCCGGCTTGCTCTTTTTCGCTTTCGCCGGGTACGCGCGCATTGCGACGATGGGAGAGGAAGTAAAGGAACCCCGGCGCGTGATCCCGAGGGCCATCATCGTGGCCCTTTTCATTGTTTTTGCTGTCTACCTGGTCATTGCAGTCACCACGCTCGTGACCGTTGGGCCATATCAACTCGCCACATCGACTGCGCCGCTCGTGGATGTCGTGTCGTCGAGCGGAGCAACCTGGGCTTTCCCCATCGTCACGATCGGTGCGGCTGCGGCATCGCTAGGCGCACTTCTCGCACTTATCGCCGGAATCGGACGCACGAGCATTGCGATGGCAAGAAGCGGAGACCTTCCGAGGTTCTTTAGCGCGGTGCACCCACGCTACGCGGTGCCACATCGTGCAGAACTCACTCTCGCAGTTATCGTTAGCGTCATCGTGCTGATAAGTGATCTGCGCGGCGCAATCGGCTTCTCATCGTTTGGGGTTCTGCTCTACTACTTCATCGCGAATGTTTCCGCGTTTACTCAAGACGGTGAACACCGGCGCTACCCGCGATCGTTTCAGGTTCTTGGAGCTCTCGGATGCTTGGTGCTTGTAGTCGCGCTCCCACTTCACTCGATCCTGATGGGGCTCATCGTTCTCGCAGTCGGGTTTGGTTATCGGTTGATCCGATTGCGCATCGGCGCTCTATCGGCGCAACCTCCTGAGGTCTAGTCTGTGCAGAGTGAACGAGACTCCAGCAGATAACGGACCATCGGCAGCCGGCGACTCTGCAGCAACCACGGAGGTGAAGCGTCGCGGTGCACTCCCCTGGTGGCTTTGGGTTCTCATCGTTGCCCTCGTGCTCGGGATGCTAGCCCTAGTTGCTATCCCCATCCTTACCGCGAATAAACCCGAGGCCTCACCTTCCACTTCGCCCACACCCGCAGTGAACGAAATGACCACCCCGACAGAGACGCAGAGCCCCACCCCTACGCCCACTGCTTCGGATGTTGGGCAAGGCACCTTCGACAGCGACATGTTCAACTACGTATCTGACGTACTCAACTCGCAGAACACCGCAGTACTCGATCAGGGCGGTACCTTCAGCAACCCCGTTCATGTGGTCACCGCCAATAGTGGCCAAGACTCCAACCTCACACCCCGTGACGCGGTCGAGGCGATGGGTTTCATGTTCACACCGATGGACCTCAACCCGTGGGATCTGGCCTCGAGCGACAGCGTGCTCACCACTTACCGCAGCGGCCCCTTCGGGCAGTATTTTCCGGAAGGCGCGATCGTTGCGCGATCCAGTGACGGCCACGTATTCTCCTTTATTGGCCACGACAAAATCATCACCACGATGTTTATGTCGGTGTCTGACGACTATCTAAAGTAACTCTCCGCCGCGTGGCGGGCAGATCTTCGACCCTGACGAGAGAAGGCATGGCTAGGGCATGAATCAAGAGTACGAAGTTGCCCCCAGCGCGGTGCGATCGCTTCTTCTTCTCGCTTCCGCGTGCGTCATCGCCACGGTCGTAGTAACCCTGGCGGGGCCAACACTCGTTGCAGGCATCGGGGTCGCCGGCACCGTTGTGCTGCTGGCAATACTGTGGATTATCGCGATCATCGAGGTCGTTATGTGGCTGCGGCTTTCCAGCGCCCGATCGCTCGGGTTATCGCCTTTCAAAGGAATCGATATCGTCATCGGCATTGGTGCCGGTATTGTTCTTATGCTTCTCGTGCCGGTGCTCGCTGTGGGTTCGGACGTGCTCTTCGGAGCACAAACGGGCACTCTCGAAACCGCAGCTCAGCTGAACGTATTTCTCGCTGCGGCAGGCGTGTTGACTGCGGCGGTCACTGAA